>CAYWBV010000032.1:0-14550 GCA_964455785.1 uncultured Maribellus sp. | reverse complement strand
TTTCCTTTTTTCCAACCTTTCGGTTATATCGAATAACAATTACCAGCGCCAACCTTCGCGGTAATTGTGTTTTATCATTTCCTGCGCAAATTCCAGCGCATTGACTTCCATCCGGTCGGTTTTGAAACTCGGCTGCATGTTTTCCTTTTTGTACATGTGCGAGGTGATCAGTTTTACCGTTTCCGACGGATTGATGTTTTTGAATTTCATCTCATTGCCATCCCATTCCAGTTCGCGTTCAAGCCCCTGCAATCGAATCGACAGGTTTCCCATCAAAACCATTTCGGTTAGTGGCCCTGCATAATCGAAGTTGGAACAGGCCTCTTTTCTTGAAGCGGCATCTTCTTTACAGGCGCGTACCCAATCCATTTCGTGGCGGCCTCCGCCCAAAACATCGTCTTTTATCCGTTGAATGGTTTGCGCCGGTTTTTTATAATCGTCGAGTAGTACTTTATAATCGCCGCCATAATTGCCGCTGATAATTTTTCCTTTGGTCCCGATATATAAATTGATTTGCCCCAGGGAAGTTCCCGCCGGCAACTCTTTGGGCCGCTCAGGAGTCAGGCCGCCATCATGCCAAACCAGTTTCAATTCAGGCATTCCGCAATAAGGCAGATTTTCGCGGGCCGGGAAAATGTATTCCACCTGCGAGGCCTGTGGGGCGCTTTCCGTATTTACCACGGTAGAACTCGACTGAACGCGGATGGGGTATTTCAGGTTGAGTGCATAAAACGGCACATCGAGAACGTGGCAGCCCATATCGCCCAGGGCGCCGGTGCCATAATCCCACCACGCACGCCAACTCCACGGATGGTAAGCCTCGTTAAACGGACGGTATGGTGCGGTTGCAAGGAACAAATCCCAGTCGAGGTTTTTCGGAATCTTTTGCGCTTCGGCCGGGCGGTGTAATCCCTGCGGCCAAATCGGGCGGTTGGTGGTCACATGCACTTCGGCTACTTCGCCAATTACACCCGAATGAATCAGTTCGGCCACGTCTCGGACTTCATCATCTGAATGGCCTTCGTTACCCATTTGCGTGGCTACTTTGTATTTTTTGGCGGCTTCGGTTAGCTGGCGCGCCTCCCAAACCGTGTGAGTCAGCGGCTTTTGGCAATATACGTGTTTTCCCAACTGCATGGCCGTCATCGCCTGGATGGCGTGCGAATGATCGGGTGTGGCAATCACCACGGCATCAATATCTTTTTGTTTGTCAAACATTTCGCGAAAATCTTTCCATCTTTTCGCCTGCGGATAGGTTCCAAATACCGGCTTTGCATAATCCCAGTCCACATCGCACAGGGCGACAATGTTTTGCCCTGGCATATTCCGGAGGTTGACCTTACCTTTTCCGCCAATACCAATTCCGGCAATATTCAGTTTATCGCTGGGGGCCACATGCCCCAGCCCGGCTACAACACGACTTGGAACGATGGTAATACCGGCCAGCGCGGTTGCGGTAGTCCCGATAAAATTTCTGCGGGTTAGATTCAGATTCTGCTTTTTGTTCATAACTATATTATTTTATGGTTTAGTAAAATTCGATAAAGCCTAAAATTACCGAATTTCATTCAGCAAAAAAAATAATGGAGAAATTGATTTTTCCATCTATTTTTGAAGCTGAAATACAAAAGAATGAACATCGACAAATATCCATCGAGGCTACTCGAAAATGCGGTCAACGAGTTTTCAAAACTTCCGGGCGTTGGGCGGAAAAGCGCGCTGCGTTTGGTTCTGCACTTACTCAGGCAAGATGCAGCCGAGGTTACCGCATTTGGTGAAAGCCTCATCCGACTGCGTAACGAAATAAAACACTGCCGGATTTGCCATAACATTTCCGACACCGACGTTTGTACAATCTGTTCGAACCCGGCGCGAAACAATTCGGTGATTTGTGTGGTCGAAAACATCCGCGACGTGCTGTCGGTTGAAAATACCCAGCAGTTTAACGGATTGTATCATGTTCTTGGCGGAATTATTTCGCCCATGGACGGGATCGGCCCGTCGAACCTGGAGATTGAGTCGCTTGTCGGACGGGTTGAAAACGGCGGTATTACAGAAATTATCCTGGCGCTTTCGACCACCATGGAAGGAGATACCACCAATTTTTACATTTACCGGAAATTAAAAGACAAAGCGGTGAGAATTACCACGCTGGCGCGCGGTGTTTCTGTTGGCGACGAACTGGAATATACCGACGAGATTACACTGGGCCGCTCGTTGGTGAACCGTGTGGTCTACGAAAACTCGCTGGGAAAATAATTCGGCCCGGTTATCAGAAACAGGGTTGTTTCCCGTTATAAAAAGGATTGTTACATTTGATAAAATTTTGCGGAACCTTGACGGATGGATCTTTCGGTAATCATTGTAAACTACAACGTAAAACATTTCCTCGAACAATGCCTGCACTCGGTATTGAAAGCATCAGAAAATATTTTGACTGAAATTTTTGTTGTTGACAATCATTCAGCCGACGGTTCGGCACAGTTTATCCCCGAAAAGTTTCCGACTGTCCGGTTTATCGCCAACACCGAAAATGTAGGTTTTTCAAAGGCGAACAACCAGGCCATCCGGCTTGCAAAAGGGAAATACATTTTATTGCTGAACCCCGACACCGTGGTTGAAGAAGATACATTCGAAAAAATAACCGGGTTTATGGAACAACATCCCGAAGCTGGTGGACTGGGCGTTAAAATGATTGATGGAAAAGGAAATTTTCTGCCCGAATCGAAACGCGGGCTGCCAACGCCGTGGGTGGCATTTTATAAAATGTTCGGTTTATCGAAGGTATTTCCGAGATCAAAAAAGTTTGGAAAATACCATCTTTCCTTTTTGGATGAAAACAAAGTGAACGAAGTGGAAATCCTGGCCGGCGCATTTATGTTGCTGCGGAAATCGGCGCTCGATAAAACCGGCCTGTTAGATGAAACGTTTTTTATGTATGGCGAAGACATCGACCTCTCGTACCGGATTCTCAAGGCAGGTTACAAAAACTACTATTTCCCCGAAACCACCATCATTCATTATAAAGGAGAAAGCACAAAAAAAGGTTCGCTCAACTATGTAAAAGTGTTTTACAATGCCATGATTATTTTTGCACGGAAACATTTTTCGGGTGGGAACGCCAGTGTGTTTTCGCTGCTTATTCACGTGGCCATCTATTTCAGGGCATTTATTTCGGTTTCAAAAAGAATACTCGATAAAATTTATATCCCGTTTCTCGATGCCCTTCTCGTGTACGCCGGGTATTTGTTTTTAACTCCGTTCTGGGAAAATATCAGGTTCGAACCGGGGCATTTTCCTGAAGAATTTATGTGGGTTGTCGTTCCTGTTTATATTGTTTTCTGGCTTTCGGGAATTCTTTTTTCGGGAGGTTACCGCCAGCCGGTCAATCTCTACCGGTTGACTCGCGGTTTGGTGTGGGGCTCGGTGGCCATCTTGCTGGTTTATTCGCTGGTTACCGAAGAATACCGGTTTTCGCGCGCGCTCATTTTACTTGGTTCGGCCTGGGCAATTTTTATTTTGGCGATGTACCGGCTGGTTTTTCACTGGTTGAAAATCAAAAACTTCAGGCTCGACACAAAAAAGACAAAACGAATTGCCATTGTCGGAAATTCGGACGAGGCAACACGGGTGAAACAAATCCTGGAGAATACAAGGATTCAATCGGAGCTGGCCGGGTTTATCGCCATTGGCGAAAACGACCGCGGGCAACATTTTATAGGTCAGTTGCAGCAGTTGGAAGAAATTATCCGCATCAACCGTATCGACGAAATTATTTTCTGCGCCGAAAATATCAGTTCCGCGGAAATCATCAGGACGATGCTCGACCTGTCGCCACTGGATGTCGACTACAAAATTGCCCCGCCCGAGAGTATCAGTATCATCGGGAGCAATTCCATTCACACCGCGGGCGATTTGTATGTGGTCAACATCAATGCGATTACCAAAAGTTCGAACAAACGTAGGAAACGGCTTTTCGACTTTTCTCTTGCGCTGGTTTATCTTGTTCTCGGCCCCTTTATTATCTGGGTTTTTCGAAAAAGGTCGGGTTTTACATCCAACTCGTTGCAGGTTTTGTCCGGCAAAAAATCGTGGGTCGGCTATATTCAGGAACCGCTGACTTATGAAATGCTCCCGCCGTTAAAAACAGGAATTCTAAATCCCGGCGATTTGTTTGCTGAAATCAGTCTCGATACCAAAAAAAAGAAACAATTGAATATGTTGTATGCCAAAGATTATAGTGTGATTACCGACATCGAGATTGTATTGAAGAACTGGAAAAATTTAGACAGACAATAATTTCAAACTTGAAGACACTACAAAACATGGATCAATCTCTTTCATACGGAAAAATAACACTGCGCCCGCTGGAGCCGGAAGACATCGACCTGTTGTACGACTGGGAAAACAACATGGAAATATGGGAAGCCAGCAACACCAAAACACCTTTCTCAAAATACATTCTGGCACAGTATTTAAAAGAATCGGCAAAAGATATTTACGAAACCAAACAATTGCGCCTGATTATTCAAAATGAAAATTCGGAACCCGTGGGTGCAGTCGATCTTTTTGATTTTGACCCCTATCATTTGCGCGCCGGGGTTGGAATCCTGGTTCACCACAAAAACGACAGAAATCAGGGTTACGCAGCCGATGCTTTAATAGCTCTCTGCAACTATGCTTTCCAAATTCTGGGCCTGAAACAATTGTACGCAGATATTGCTGCAGATAATTTGCCGAGCATCAAACTTTTTGAAAATATTGGATTTGAAAAAGCAGGCGTCAAAAAGAACTGGTTGAAAACGGCGAATGGCTGGAAAGACGAAATCTTCTACCAGAAAATGCATGGATAAAATCTTTTAGACGGTCTTTGAACCTTCAATCAATTCTTCAATCCCAACAATGAAGTTTTTTACAGGGCCGAGCAGACGCTCTACCATCTCTTTGTCGAAATCAAAAAGATCATCATAATCTCCCTTGTTTCGAAGATCGGATAGAATTCCATAAATTCGGGCCTGTTCTATATTCAGTCTCCCAGCAACGACCAATTCCCCCAATTTACGTTTAACACCATTATGCGATTTCACTTCCAACCCGAAATGAAGTAACAGTGCTATTGCAGCGTAAAACGTAGAATAATACAATCTATTGATGCTCGAATTCCAACTTCGTTTTTCAAAAAGCAGAATTGCATCGCCATACGTTTCTTTTGCCCTTTGAATTCTGTATCTGATTTGTTCTTCTATCATCCATTATATTTTTATACCCTCTTTTGATACATGATAAAAAAGAGGTGAAATTGATTTTTTCGTTTGCCAGTCTTTCCTCGGATAAATAATTACTGAAATAACTTCTCCTGTCATAATTTCCAGATTAAAAATGGGTTCTCTTAATTTCATTTCGTAATCAAATGTAATTTTATCCAGTGGGGAAATAATCAAAACATCCCAGTCAGAATCTTCCCGAAAATCTCCTCGCGCCCTCGACCCAAACAGATAAATCTCAGCATCCGGCTCAA
This sequence comes from uncultured Maribellus sp., assembly GCA_964455785.1. Taxonomy (GTDB): domain Bacteria; phylum Bacteroidota; class Bacteroidia; order Bacteroidales; family Prolixibacteraceae; genus Draconibacterium. The sequence continues at coordinate 9,032 of CAYWBV010000032.1, read as the reverse complement.
GTTTAAGGATTTCAGTCCTTATCTTTTTTATAATATTGTCATTTCCCATAAATCAAAGATACATTTAAAACAGCATAGAATATATAAACAAAATTAACTAAATCCCTGTCCGTCAGAACGGCAACGATCGATAAAAAAGGGAATCTCCGGTAAATAGGCAAAAGTGTTTTTTTTATAATCAATGGCGCAGGCAAAATGCTGAAGCCCGTTGGAAACCACAATAAAATCGACTCGCAGCGCCATATTGTAACGCACCGCCTGATCAAAAGCTTCTTGTGTAATCTTTACGTTCGGAGCTTTAAATTCAGCAATTAAAAAAGGTTGTCCGTTCCGCTGGTAAGCCAGCAAATCAAACCGGCGCGGCTGGCTATTTACAGTCAGCTTTTTTTCCACTGCCATTAACGTTTCCGGAAATTTTTTCTCAGCAACCAAATACTGAATAAAATTTTGGCGCACCCACTCCTCCGGCGTTAAAACCACGTATTTTTTTCTGATGGAATCAAAAATAAGGGTCTTTTCTCCTTCCGCTTTTATTTTGAACGAGTATTCCGGCAAATTCAGTTTTTGCATGATTACTTTGTTAAAAATCCTGACAAACTCGTTTTGGCTGGCGAAACGGAAAAATGTACATTTGTAGCAGCATCAACCAAAGCAGTTTATCGTTTTCGATGGTAAAATAAATCATTTTATGAAGACAAAAAAGGAAATAGTTGAAAACTGGCTACCGAGGTACACCGGCAAAAATCTCGATGATTTTGGGAAATACATTCTGCTGACCAATTTTCAGAGTTATGTTGACAGTTTTGCAAAACGTTTTGAAGTGCCGGTGGAAGGCGGCAACAAAAACATGCCCACTGCAACTGCCGAGGGAATCACCATCATCAATTTCGGGATGGGGAGCCCCAACGCCGCAACAGTGATGGATTTACTGAGTGCGATAAAACCAAGTGCCGTTTTGTTTCTGGGCAAATGCGGCGGATTAAAACAAAAAAATAAACTGGGCGATTTTATCCTTCCCATTGCGGCCATCCGCAACGACGGAACTTCTGACGATTATCTTCCGCCAGAAGTTCCGGCCCTGCCGGCATTTACCCTGCAGCGCGCCGTTTCGCATATTCTGCGCAATTCGGGACAGGATTACTGGACAGGCGTTGTTTTTACCACCAACCGGCGGGTTTGGGAATTCGATGAAAAATTTAAAAAATACCTTACCAAAACCCGCGCAATGGCCATCGATATGGAAACTGCTACCCTTTTTACCGTCGGGTTTGCCAACCAAATCCCCACCGGCGCATTACTTCTGGTTTCCGATCAGCCCATGATTTCGACAGGAGTAAAAACAGCGGAAAGCGACAAAATAGTTACAACACAGTTTGTCGAAAGGCACATCCAGGCCGGAATCGATGCACTTTTCGAAATTAAAAACAACGGACTTTCGGTTAAACACCTAAGATTTTAGTATGGAATTTGACGCTATTCTGCAAAACCTGAAAAAGAAAATTTTTCATCCCATTTATTTGTTTCAAGGTGAAGAAACTTATTTTATTGACATTCTTTCAAACTACATCGAAAAAAATGCGTTGACCGACGCCGAAAAGGGTTTCAACCAAACGGTTTTTTACGGAAAAGACTCGGATGTGGTAACCATTGCTGAAAGCGCCCTGCGTTTCCCGATGATGGCAGCCAAACAGGTTATCATTGTAAAAGAAGCGCAAAGCCTGAACAAAATCGAACTGCTTTCTTCGTATGCGGAAAAACCGCTCTCTTCTACCATTTTAGTGTTAAACCACAAGTACAAAAATCTTGACTCAAGAACCAAACTGGCCAAAGCCATTAAAACCAACGGCGTAATTTTTACTTCGGGCAAAATATACGAAAACAAAATTCCGGCGTGGATCGAAAGCTATCTGGCGGAACAACAATACACTATTTCACCACAGGCTTCGCAGATTTTAACTTCGTACCTCGGAAACGATTTGGGCAAAATTGCGAACGAGCTAAACAAACTCGTTATCGCCGTAAAAGATACCAACCGAATCACACCTGAACACATCGAAAAAAACATCGGACTGAGCAAAGATTTTAATATCTACGAGTTACAAAATGCGCTGGGCGAAAAAAATATTTTTAAAGCCAACCAGATTATTCAGTATTTTGGGGCAAATCCGACTTTAAATCCCATTCAAAAAACCATTTCCAACCTTTACTTTTTCTTTTCAAAAATCTTCATGTATCACTTTCTGAAAGATAAATCGGAGAGAAATGTGGCCGCCGAATTGAAGGTCCCGCCTTTTGTTGCCAAAAATTATATTTCGGCGGCAAAAAAATATTCGCCAACCAAACTTTACGAAATAATAGGTATTTTGCGCGAGTATGATATGAAAAGTAAAGGGTTTGAGGTTTCGGGAATGGTAGAAACGGCCGATTTGCAGAAAGAAATGATTTATAAAATTTTACATTGACATGATTACCTGGTTTATTATAGGAGTTACTGTACTGGTTTCGTACATCGCCTTTCAAAATGCCGGGCTGATGGCAAAACTTCAGTTTAATGCGGCGCAGATTGTTCAGCGGAAAGAGTACTACCGGCTGGTTACCCACGCATTTATCCATGCCAACTGGGGCCACCTGATTGTGAATATGCTGGTCCTTTATTTTTTTGGACCCGCTATCGAAAATTATCTCGGCTACTATTTCGGGAACCGCGCCACCGCCTATTTTCTGATGCTTTATTTTGGCGGTATCCTGGCTTCCAACATCTGGAGCCTGATAAAACACAAAAACAACTATTACTACAACGCCGTTGGCGCTTCGGGGGCAGTTTCGGCAGTTTTGTTTACATTCATTTTTTTCGATCCGCTGGAGAAACTCCTCCTTTTTGCCATTCTACCAATTCCGGGCATTTTGTTTGCCGCCGGGTATTTGATTTATTCCTACCAGATGAGCAAACGCAAAAACGACAATGTAGCTCACGACGCTCATTTCCTCGGCGCACTCTTTGGGTTTATATTTCCGATTCTGTTAAAACCGAATCTTTTGGATCAGTTTATCGATAAACTATTCTCCTTTCTGTAAAAAATGGGCCGTTTTATTGTTATCGACGGAAAAGTTATTGAAAAAGAAGAGGTAAATGTTACCCACCTTTTACTAAATAAAAGTTTTACGCTCTCGCAAAAAATATGGTTTGGTTTTGGCGGGATTCCCCTGTTTTCGGAAAACGTCAGTTTACTTATCCGGGAAATGAAAGTGTTACAACTGCCCCTCCCCGAAAGTTTTAAAAATGAACGGGAACTTTTCCGGGTTACCAAAAGAATGCTCAACAAAAATAAATTCTATCGTTCGGGTTTGGTTTTTATTCAGGTTTTTTGGAATGAAAACTCTCCGGCCACCGTAATTACGGCCTGGGCAAATGAAAATTTCGATTTTCCTTTTTCGCCCAATGGTTTGTTCCTTAATTTTTCGGGTTTAAAAAAATATTCAGGGGCAGAATTAGCTGGGCTTCCGTTCTATAACAAACCTCTTTGGAAAGCAACGGGGGCGGGGATTGGTGATTCGCTTTTCCAAAATTCAATTATTTTGAATGAAGCCGGTTGTGTTTGTGAGTGCATCAAAGCCAATATATTTATGATGAAAGGCAACACCCTGGTTACACCGGCACTGAAAACCGGATGTTATGACGACCTTTTGAGAAACATGATAATGGAAACTGCGGCGGACCTGAAAATCAACGTTGCCGAATCAGACAAAATCACAAAAGACGAAATTCTGAAAATGGATGAAGTTTTTATTGCCGGGGAGGAACAGGGTATCCAATGGATTCTGGGAATCGAAAACAAACGGTTTGTCCATCGTTATTCTGAGGTTATTTACAAACAACTGAACGACCGCCTGAAAAACAAAGCGCTTTAATTCATGGAAGGATTTTCAGGGAAATTTTCCCAGATAGTGTAACGACTACCGGCCTTTTTAACAAAATCGACCCACGAAGCCTGGTTCAATTCGCGCATCACCGTTTCCTCGTCAACATCGGTTACCAACCACGAATTTTCTTTGATTTCATCCTCCAACTGCCCTGAATCCCAACCGGAATATCCCAGGAAAAAACGAATATCGGAAGGCGACAACATTCCGAGCCTGATTTGCCGTTTCAACTCGGCAAAATCGCCCCCCCAGTATAAATTATCGAGCACCTGGATACTTCCCGGCAATTTGTCTCCCAGCTTGTGGATAAAATAGATGGAATCAGTGGACACAGGCCCGCCAATATAAACTTTGGCATTAAACTCCGGGAAATCGTTAAAAATGTCGTGAATCGGAAAATCGATTCTTTTGTTGAGGATAAAACCAACAGCGCCTTTGTTACTGTGTGCGACCAAAAGGATAACCGAACGGCTGAAATAATTTCCCCCGAGAAAGGGTTCTGCAATCAACACCCGCCCTTTTTGCGGCGCAACGTCGTTCGTTTTAATTTTGAATATGTCGAGATTGTTTTTCATTTCTTTTGGCAATATAAGAAAATTTAACTATCATTCAAATAGTTACATGCCTCTTACTGAAAATTTAATACAAACGGGTAAGACGTTAATCTTCAACCACTATATAAACGTCTTCGTCGGGCATCGACATGTGATATTGTTCGCGGGCAAATTTTTCAAGCTCTTTAATCCCCGAGTTCAGGTCCTCAAGCTTTTGTTTGTCGGCTACAATCTGCTCTTTGTAGTACTCTTTTTGTTCGTTAAGTTCCCTTAATTTGCGTTTATTCTGAATGTGGGAAACAATACTGTCATCGTCGAAAAAAAGAATCCAGGCCAAAAACAAGACGCTGGCTACAAAATATTTGTTTTTTATTTTTTTGAGGATAATATTTTTGATTTCCTTCTTTTCCATTGTCCGCAAATATCGGATAAAAATAGAACATTTAAAGCTTAAAAAAACGGAGGCCGAAACAAATCGACTCCCGTTTTATAAACAAAGTGAAGTTCATTTTTATTCTTCGTCGGGTTGAAAGTTCGGATACGAATATTTCTGAGGGATAACAAAAGTCTCTTTCACCGTACGGATAGAAGTCCAGCGCAGCAGGTTAAAAATGGAACCCGCCTTGTCGTCTGTCCCCGAACCGCGTGCACCGCCAAAAGGTTGTTGCCCAACCACAGCGCCGGTGGGTTTATCGTTGATATAGAAATTGCCCGCGGCGTTTTCGAGTCGTTTTGTAATCTTTTCAATGTTTAACCTGTTTTGCGAGAAAACAGCGCCCGTTAAACCATAAATGGAAGTTTTGTCGAGAATGTCAAGCGTTTCATCCATTTTTTCATCTTCATACACATAAATGCTCAAAACCGGGCCAAACAACTCCTCCTCCATGGTGATATAATTGGGTTCTTTGGCCAAAATTACCGTCGGTTCGATAAAATACCCGACCGATTTATCACAATTTCCGCCAAAAATAACTTCCGCATCTTCGTCTTCTCGTGCACGGTCGATGAATCCTTTTAACTTGTCGAACGAGGCCTCGTCGATAACGGCATTGATAAAGTTGGTAAAATCTTCGGGCGGACCCATTTTTACCGTTGCCAACTCGTTTCCAAACCGTTCTTTTACTTCGGGCCAGATACTTTCGGGAATATAAACCCGGGAGGCCGCTGAACATTTCTGTCCCTGGTATTCAAACGCGCCCCGCAGCATAGCAACCGCGAGGCCCTGCTTGTCGGCGGTGTTATCGGCAAAAATAAAATCTTTCCCACCGGTTTCGCCCACAATACGCGGGTAGGTTTTGTATTTGTAAATATTGTTTCCGATGGTTTTCCAGATACTTTGAAAAACGCCGGTTGAGCCGGTAAAATGAATGCCCGCAAAATCGGGGTGCGACAAAACGATGTCAGCAGCGGCGGGTCCTGAAACAAAAACCAGGTTAATTACACCATCGGGCAAACCGGCCTCGCGTAATATTTCCATAATTACACTGGCAGAATAAATAGCGGTTTTCGAAGGTTTCCACACCACCACATTTCCCATTAATGCCGGCGCCACGGGCAGGTTTCCGGCGATTGACGTAAAGTTGAAAGGAGTCAGTGCAAACACAAATCCTTCGAGCGGGCGGAATTCATTGTAATTCCACATTCCCGGCGCCGATTCGGGTTGAAGTTTGTAAATATCGGTCATTACCTGTACGCCAAACCGGTAAAAGTCGGCCAGTTCGCAGGCTGCATCTATTTCAGCCTGGAAAGCATTTTTCGACTGCCCCAGCATGGTAGCCGCATTTATTTTTGCACGGTACGGACCGGCAATCAAATCGGCAGCTTTCAGGAAAACGGATGCGCGGTGCTGCCACGAAAGACCCGCCCATTTCTCCCTTGCAGCCAAAGCTGCATCGATTGACATTTCAATATGGCTGGAATCACCCTGGTTGTAATATCCTAATGTATGATTTATTTCGTGCGGAGGAAATACCCTGATTTTACGATCGGTAAAAACTTCTTTCCCATCAATGATCATGGGGAGTTCAACTTCTTTCGAACGCAGTTCCGAAATCATCGCTTTTAATTCCGCTCGTTCGGGGCTACCCGGTGCATAACTCAGAACAGGTTCATTTTTTGCAACCGGAACATTAAAAATCCCTTTCGACATAATACTTATATTTTAATTATTATTACTTTCATTTTTTTACAAAACTAAGGAATCGCTATTTTCAAATCCATAACAAAAATCAGGGAGTTCGTTTTTTGAAGTGATATAAAACATTAAAAATCAATAATCTCTATTTTTCATAAAACAAAACAAACAAAAATCATATTTTTGCACTCGAAGATGAGCCGAACTTTTTAATTTAGAAACCGATTTTGAGTACAGGTGAAATTGTACCTTTACCATTAAAATAACAACGTTGGACAGACTTTTTTTTCATAAGAAAGCCGAAATGCTGTGGACCGGTTACCCGGCCGGCGAAAAAAAACAACTTATGCAACTTCTTGTTGTTGTAGCAGTTGTCCAGCTGAGTGCGCTGTTTAATCTGATTTTCAACTGGATTTCCAATCCTGAAAACGGATGTTTTTTATGCGATTTTGGCGTTGTTCTTATGGCTTTGCTCGCTTTGGTTCTGGTTATCAACGGCAAAATCAATTCTGCCCTTTACACCATTTTTTCCATTCCGCTGTTTATTTATGCCTATTATATTTCCGATTTCAGCCAGCATCCTCCATTGGTTGAAACCGTTTATTTTTCGATGTGGTGGTTATTGGGCGGTTTACTTATCCTTTTGTTTTTTGCCGAATCCAACTCCATTCTAATTTCTTACGGGATATTGTCGCTGTTTACGATAGGATTCCAATTGATAAGGGCAGACCGTCTGTTAGACCCATTCCCCGAAGATTACTCCTTTATAACACACCCGATGCTGGTTTATTCAGCCTTTTTTGCCTTAACATTCGTGCTCCGGATAAAATATAAACGGGTGGTTGCTGCCCTTTCCGGCGAAATCAAATCGTTCGGGCAAATTATCAGTAAAGTATTGCAGGAATCGGCCTTTGCCATTGCCCAAATCAGGGCCGAGCGCGACGAGGACGACAACATCGTCAACCTGTGGATTGAAAAAGTGAACACTACCTTTGAGTCGTCATTCAAAATAAACCTGCACGAAGTACAGAACCAGGAAGCCGGATATATTTTTGAGCTCCTGTTTAACCATTCTTTTGACGTCAACAAAATGCTGATCCTTTCCGACCAAAAGTCGAAAGAGTTTTATGCAAAAAATATCGACCGGTGGTTCCGGGTGAATGCCATCCGACCCGAATTCAACAAATTCTTTCTGATTTTTGAAGACATAACCGCCATCAAACACAAAATTGCCGAACTCGAAGCCAGTAAACGAAGGTATAAAGTGTTACTCGAAGCCATCCCCGACATATTTTTTGTTATCGATAAAGAAGGGACGTACGAAGATTTTGTTATCAAGGAAAGCGACCTGTTTAAAATCGACGATGTAAACATTATCGGGAATAACATTTATGATGTGGGTTTCCCCGATAATATGGCCGACAAAATTTACGAATGTATTCAAACCTGCCTGAAAAAGAACACCATCGAAACCATCGAATATTCGTTAAATACCCACAACGGCACTTTTATGTTCGAAATGCGGCTGGCGCGGTTAAATGCCCACTCGGTTATTTCGGTAGCCCGCGATATTACGAAACGAAAAACAGCCGAGTTTAACCTTGAAAAGGCGCTGAAAAAAGCACAGGAATCGGACCGTCTGAAATCGGCATTCCTGGCCAACCTCTCGCACGAAGTGAGGACTCCCGTGAATATCATTACCAATTATACCCAGATGCTGGCCGAAACGGATAACGAACGGCATGAAAGACAGGAACTGATGGATACCATCACCCAAAACGGGCAGCAACTGATGAACATGATTGAAAACACGGTCCATCTTTCGAAAATTGAAACCGGGACAGTGGAAGTCAGTTTCGGATTTTGTAAAGTAAACAACCTGCTGCGCGAAATATACAACCGGTATATGCCGCAGATTCCCGATTCCAAACCCATCCGGCTAAAAACGGAACTGGATGTCCCCAATCCGGTGTTTGGGTTTGTTACCGACGAGCGGTTGCTTCGCGAGGCCCTGATGATTTTGGTGGACAATGCCATAAAATATACTTCGAAAGGGGAAGTGGTTCTCGGGTACGAAATGATCCGGAACGAGTCGGTAAAATTTGTGGTCTCCGACACCGGCATCGGCATCCCCGAAGAGGAAACCGAAAATATCTTCAGCCGATTCTACCGGGTAAAAAACCAGGTAAACGAAACCACCTCCGGTTCGGGGATTGGGTTGTCCATCGCCCAAAACTATATCAAAATTCTGGGGGGCGAACTCGAACTGGAGTCGAAACCCGGCGCCGGGAGCAAATTCCGGTTTGTGTTACCTTTCAAGGAAGGACAGGGATTTTTGAGGGTGGTGAGTTAAAAACCAACCGATCGCCAAAAACATATTCCCGGCAACATTTTGTTACCGCCACTATGCCGCTGTCCCGTTC
>CAYWBV010000031.1:19787-21280 GCA_964455785.1 uncultured Maribellus sp. | reverse complement strand
GTTGTCATTCCGCAGCGAAGCAAGCCCGCCTGAATGACGTAGTCGGGCAGGGAATCTGTTGTTTTACGCTGCTTGCCGAATGTACCTGAAGGGAGCAGTCAGTGATCAGTCGCAGTGATCAGCAACCAGCAACCAGTGACCAATGACCAGTGTTCCTTCAGAGAAACAGGGTCTTCAGCTAAAGAGAGAGGTTTCTCAGTCGCTGTGCTCCTTCGAAATGACAGTATTATCCGTTAAAAAGAGGGTGGAGTAAGGGGCGGCTGCGCCGCCCCTTACTCCACCTATCACACCGCCCTGGTCCGTTGTCATTCCGAACGCAGTGAGGAATCTGTTGTTTTACGCTGTTTTAGATACACAAAAAAAAGGCCGCCATTTGCAGGCAGCCTTTTTAAAAATTCCAAATCAAACTAATCACGTTTCCCTTTTCTCTATTTAATTCCAAATGCTTTCGTTCAACATCCACGACTCTACAGCCAGGTCGGTTTCCTGTTCGTTTTCCGATGGAGCCGGACTGTTTACCTGCCAGTTTTTTCCGTCGATCATCCAGCTTTCGAGTTCAAGACTTTCGTCGATGGTTTCGGTAAAACTGAAATCCGAAGTGCCCCAGGTGTTTTCATCCACCATCCAGTTTTCAAGCTGAAGTTTGCTTTCGCCCGACAGAACCAGGGCGTTACCCCAGGTTTCTTCGCTAATCATCCAGCTTTCCACTTCCATGGCGGGTTCAATAATGGTTTCACGGCTTGAGGCAGTCACCTCTGTTCCTTTTGCGCTTACATTTCCGACCAACATAATCAATCCAAATAAAGCGGCTACTACAATTTGATTCATTCTTGTTTTCATTGTTTCTATTGTTTTCTGTTTTCTTACTTCTTGTTGTTTTGTTTTCAACTTTGTTTGTTTTTCTGAACTTGTTTTCCTGTTTTTCAATTTTGTTTTCAATTCAATAGACTAATAACGGGCACAAAGGTTACAAAGCATTTTGTTAAAAAGTACAAAAACTTTGTTAACGAAACCTTAAGGCCGGTAAATGCAGGAAATTACCGGTAAATAAAAATACCTTCAGGTAGGAAATTGGCGGGAGATACCGGTAAATGTCGAAATAGACCGAAAACCGCGGAGCCACTGCCCGACATGGCGGCGTAAACAGCGCCCATCCGGTATAAAATGGTTTTAAGATGTTCGATTTCGGGGTATTTTGGGAAGACTGTTCTTTCGAAATCGTTGGTTACAAAATCCTTCCACTGTTCCACCGGGATATTCCCTATTTCCCGGAGATCGAACGATGGCCGGGCGGGTACGATGTTTCGGTAGGCCTCGGGGGTACTCACTTCGAAGGAGGGTTTTACGATTAAAATTTCAAATCCCTGCAGACCGATTTCGATGGGCGACAACTCATCGCCAATGCCAGTGGCAAAAGCGGGCGTGTTATGGATAAAAAACGGACAGTCGGCGCCAATCTGCCGGGCGTATCCGGCTAATCCGGCAGAACTTAT
>CAYWBV010000031.1:18110-19687 GCA_964455785.1 uncultured Maribellus sp. | reverse complement strand
ACCCGGCCCACCGGAACCCAGAATTTGTTTTCGCGAATCCACTCCAGCGGATAGGCGGCTTTGCTACGCGAGTAGTTGTGTTTCCAATCGTCGGCGCTGACCACTTCTGCCGTGTGCGGCGCATTTTTTAACACATTGTCCTCCTTGTCAGCCCTGCCTTCTTCAATTTCCCTGATTTCGGCGTAAATCGCGTTGAGTGCATCGATAAAACGATCCAACTCCTGTTTCGATTCACTTTCCGTAGGCTCAACCATCAGTGTCCCGTGAACCGGGAACGAGAGGGTGGGCGCATGGAAACCATAGTCCATCAACCGTTTTGCAATATCGGTTTCGGTAATCCCGGTGGTATTTTTCAGGTGACGGCATTCGAGAATCATTTCGTGGGCTACCCTGCCCTTTTCGCCGGTATAAAGAATCCCGTAATTTTTTTCGAGCGCCTTTGCAATATAATTGGCGTTCAGAATCGCCATTTCGGTCGCCTCGCGTAATCCCCGGGCACCCATCATTTTGATGTAGCCGTAGGTGATGGTCAGCACAGAGGCGCTTCCCCAGGGAGCCGCGGCCACCGCATTGATACCCACATGCCCGTTGTTCATCACCGGATGGGATGGCAGGAACCCGACAAGGTGCTGCGCCACGGCAATGGGGCCTACACCCGGTCCGCCTCCACCGTGCGGAATAGCAAAGGTTTTGTGCAGGTTCAGGTGACAAACATCGGCGCCGATAAGTCCGGGCGACGTTAACCCAACCTGGGCGTTCATATTTGCGCCGTCCATATACACCTGTCCTCCGTTTTGGTGAATCACTTCGCACATCTCTACAATGGACGATTCGAAAACCCCGTGGGTAGAAGGATAGGTTACCATCAGTGCAGAAAGGGTATCCTTGTATTCTTCGGCCTTTTTCCGCACGTCGGCGAGGTCGATGTTTCCTTTTTCGTCGCAGGCCACCACTACCACCTTTAATCCGGCCATTACGGCGCTGGCCGGGTTGGTTCCGTGGGCCGACGAAGGAATGAGAACCACATCGCGCTGAGCTTCGCCGCGGCTTTTATGATAGGCATGGATCACCATCAGCCCTGCATATTCGCCTGCCGCCCCCGAATTGGGCATCAGGCTGACATCTTCCATCCCCGTAATCACCGCCAAATCGCGCCGCAGCTCTTCCATCATTTCCTGATAACCCCGGGCCTGGTTTTTCGGGACAAAAGGATGAATACCGTTAAATTCAATCCAACTCAGCGGCAGCATTTCGGTGGCCGCATTCAGTTTCATCGTACACGACCCCAGCGAAATCATGGAGTGGGTTAACGAAATATCTTTATGTTCGAGCCTTTTGATGTAACGCACCATTTCGGTTTCCGACCGGTATTTGTTGAAAACTTCCTGTTTCATAAATCCGGTGGTGCGGGCAAATTTTTTGTCGATGCCAAATCCCTTGGGATACTCTGTGACCACAGGCCAGGTTTTGTTAGCGGCTTTGGCAAACACCTCCAGTATCCAGTTCATGTCTTCGCGGTTGGTTGTTTCGTCGATACTGATTCCAACCTCGCCGTTTTCAAAATACCTGAAATTCAT
>CAYWBV010000031.1:1205-18010 GCA_964455785.1 uncultured Maribellus sp. | reverse complement strand
ATGCGCTTTTTCAACCAGTTCGGAGTAATCCGGAACTTCTCCGTCGGAATTGGGATATTGTATAAGAAGACCAAAAACATCGTCCGAAAATTCGAACTTATCTCTTGGAACTATTTTTAATTCGATACCGAGCGGGAGCGCCCGGGTTTTGAGTACGTCGTGGGTTTGCGGCCACATTTTGTCGTCCACTAAAAGAACATGAACGTTGTCCTTCACCATTTTCCGCGACCGCAGGTTGAACATCATAATCATCGCCTCGGCGGCGGCAGTCGCTTCATCGAGAAGCGATGCGTTGGCAATTTCCATCCCTGTCAGCTCGCAAATCATAGTCTGGTAATTCAGCAAGGCTTCCAGTCTTCCCTGTGATATTTCGGCCTGATAAGGTGTGTAGGAGGTGTACCACACCGGGTTTTCGAGTACGTTCCTCAAAATAACTGCCGGAGTGATGGTGTCGTAATACCCCATACCGATGTAAGTATTAAAAACCTTGTTTTTGGCCGCGAGGCTCAGAATTTTCCGGTAATACCTTCGTTCGGTCAAGCCTTCCGCCAGTTCCAGCGGATCTTTCATCCGGATATTGGCCGGTACGGTCTGTTCAATCAGTTCTTCCATGGAAGAAACACCAACGGCTTCGAGCATCTCTTTTATTTCATTTTCCCCGGGTCCGATATGGCGGGAAACAAAACGATCGTGCGACATCTGTTTTATATTTTTTAGTGAATTGAATACAAGTTTACACTTTGTGTCTGAATCAAAAAATGATTTTAAACCAATATCAATCATCCGTTATTTGTACAGGCGTCAACCGCGTTTATGTCAAAAACGGATTTGTTCTTTTTTCAAATCCCAATGTGGTCTCCGGCCCGTGCCCGCAATAAACTTTTGTTTGGTCGGGCAACGGGAACAGTTTGTTTTTAATGGCTGAAATTAATGTTGTATAATCACCGCCCGGCAAATCGGTCCGGCCAATACTTCCGTAAAAAAGTACATCCCCGCCTATCAATATTTCACTTTCAGCATTGTAAAACACCACGTGCCCGGGCGAATGACCAGGTACGTGGATGATTTCGAGGACGGTGTTTCCAAACCGCACGGGTTCGTTTTCGTGCAGTAATTTATCCACAGGGCGTACAGGCAACAAACTGAACCCGAACATCTGTCCCTGTTCCACCACACGGTCCACCCAGAAAACATCGTCGGGGTGGGCGCAAAAAGGAATATTAAATTCATTCCGAATCAATTCCACACCCATAATATGGTCGAAATGGCAATGGGTATTGGTAATTTTTACGGGCCGGAGGTGGTTTGAAGCGATATATTCCCTTATTTCATCAAACTCTTCATCATAATAAAACCCTGGATCGATAAAAATACATTCACCGGTTTCGTCGGAAACTACAAACGAATTCTCCTGCAACGGATTGACCACAAATTTTTCAACTTTTATCATCATCAAATGTTTACGGTACCTTTCAGCAACGGCACAAAGACAAAAATTCCGTGTTTTTCCGACTTAAACTCATCTTCCGACATGCGTGTAACCACCAGCATTTCCTGTCGTTGATCGGCGCCCACCGGAATAACCAGCCGCCCGCCAATTTTTAACTGCTGTTTAAGTTCTTCGGGAACAACAGGCGCCCCGGCCGTAACCAATATTTTATCGAAAGGGGCAAAATTTGGCAATCCTTTCCATCCGTCGCCAAAAAAACAGGCCGGATAATACCCGATTTCGGGGAGAAACGACTGCACTTTTATGTAAAGTTCTTTTTGCCGTTCGATGGTAAAGACCTTCGCGCCCATCTCCAGCAGTACTGCAGCCTGGTAACCCGATCCTGTTCCCACTTCCAGTATTTTGTCGTTTTTTTCGATTTCGAGGAGCTGGGTCTGAAAAGCTACGGTAAAGGGCTGGGAAATGGTTTGTCCCGCCCCGATGGGAAACGCCTGATCTTTGTATGCAAAATTGATAAATGTACTTTCCATAAAAAGATGCCGGGGAACTTTTCCTATCGCTTCCAGCACCGCTTCATTACGGATTCCCTTTATTTTTAACCCGTCAACCAGTCTTTTTCGCATCCCCTGGTGACGCATACTGTCATTTACAACCATTCCTGAAAAATATTGCACAAAATTAACGTAAATCGGACGGACTTCAATTTAAACCATCTTTTTCAATATTAACATTTAACGTTGATAAATTCTTTAAATGATTGGAAAAACCGTTGTTTTTGAAGTTTATATTTGTACTATGCTGAATTTAGGACTAATTGGAAACACAGAAACCCTTGAGCCGTTTGTCAAACGGATACGGAAAAACCCGGGGATCAACATCGTTGGAAAAACTTCGGTTGGCGGAAGCGCCCAACTGAACAGTTTTCATTTTTCGATTCCAGAATTCAACCGGATTGAGCTGATTGAAAGAGCCGACCTCTTTTTGATCGACGACTCGTCGTTGCTTCCGTTCCATTCGATGTGCGACATCGTAAAAAAGTCGAAACACATTTTTTTTGCCGGTTATCCCGATCTGACCATCGAAGAATGTTCGCAATTGGTAAAACTGGTGAATGAATCGGGTTCGGTCATCCAGGTCAGCAATCCCTATTATTTTCATCCTGCCATACAGTGGATGAACAACAACATTGTTACTCCTTCGTTTTTGGATGTTACTTTTTTTACTGCTGAATTTAATCCTAAATCGATATTCGCCTTGTTGCTGATGCTGATGGGAATAACAGGCCTCAGTCCCAAAAAAATCGGAGCAGTTTCTTTTCAGTCCGACCACTCCGATTCCAACTTTAACAATGTACGACTGGAATTCAGCGACGCTTCGGTGGTCAACCTGAATTACGGCAACCTGCAGCCCCTTTCCGAGTTTAAAATCAAATCGTACGCACCCGGGCAATTTGTTACCCTCAGTTTTACCGGCAAAACCTACCTTTGCAACAACGGGACCATCGATATTTCAGGTTATTCAGGCACCAGCGAATTCGACACACTGACGGACACTATTACTCATAAAACACACCCCATCAGTAATATAGAAGATTATCTTATTGTGTTGAACGCGGTTCAAAAAATCAACAAAAAGATAGCCCAGTTTTCTACCCGGTAATTTTTATAAAAAACTACTTTTGCCGCAATATAATTAGTACCGGAAACGTTTCTGTACAGAAAATTGCATAATACCAGAATTAACCACAACATGATGAACAAAAAAGGTCAGGTTGCAAAATATCTAATTTTCGACTTTCTTTCTGCTGCCATAAGCTGGACTACCTTTTTTATTTTTCGGAAGGCAGTGATCGAACCTCAGCTTTTCGGAATCGACATTCCCATAGAATTTTCCCCGAGATATTTTTTGGGTCTGTTACTCATCCCTGTTTTCTGGATCACCTTTTATTATATCACCGGTTTTTATAAAAACATTTATCACCGGTCGCGTTTGATTGAACTGGGGCAGACTTTTCTCACCTCGGTAACCGGAGTGGTAATCATTTTCTTCGCTCTGATTCTCGATGATTTTATTCATACTTATAAAAATTATTACCAGCTCTTTTTTACACTGCTGGCTTTACATTTTTCGCTCACCTATTTGTTCCGGCTGATTTTGACAACCCAAACCATTCACCGCATTCACAAACGGAAAATTGGGTTTAACACGTTAATTATCGGCAGCAACGAAAATGCGGTTCACGTTTACCGCGAAATGACCAGCCAGTTACGGCCTGCCGGAAACAAATTTGTAGGGTTTGTGGGGTTGGAAAACAATGACGACACACTGCTCGGACAATACATCCCCAAATTGGGGAAACTCGGCGATTTGATCGGGATTATTGAAAAGCAAAAAATTGAGGAAGTGATTATTGCGCTGGAAACCAAAGAACACGAGCGGCTGAGCGAGATACTGACCATTGTGGAGAATCGCCAGGTAACCATTTGGGGAATCCCCGATTTGTATGATTTCCTTTCGGGGATGGTGAAAACCAATACCATTTACGGCAGCCCGCTAATTAAAATTTCCAATGGATTGATGCCGGGCTGGCAGGAAAATACCAAACGGTTGCTCGACGTTTTGTTTTCGGTGTTTGCTTCCGTCTTACTGCTACCTGTTTTTATCGTTGTGGCAGCGATCATTAAAACGTCAACCAAAGGACCGGTCATCTACAAACAGGAACGGGTTGGCCGCTTCGGAAAACCGTTTTACATTTATAAACTACGAAGTATGGTAGCCGACGCAGAAAATGGTACTCCCGAACTTTCGGGCGACAACGACGGGAGGATTACAAAAATCGGGCGTTTCCTCAGGAAAACCCATCTCGACGAAATTCCGCAGTTTTACAATGTAATCAAAGGAGAGATGTCGCTGGTGGGGCCACGACCCGAACGGAAATATTTCATCGAACAGATTGTAAAAAAGGCCCCGCATTACACACATCTTCATAAATTGCGCCCGGGCATTACCTCGTGGGGACAGGTAAAATACGGGTACGCATCCACCGTAGAGGAAATGCTCGCCCGCCTTCCATACGATATGATGTACCTGAAAAACATTTCACTGTACATCGATTTAAAAATTTTGATTTACACACTGATGGTCAGCATCAAAGGAAACGGAAAATAATTAATCCCGATTTACCTCCCTGTCGAAACCGTAATCACGTTCTACCCTGGCAATGCGGGTTTTGTACGAATGATACCATACTTCTTTTCCCTGTTTTTGGGCAGCGAGGTGTTCAAGGTTTCTTTTCCATACTTTTATCGATTCCAGGTCTTCCCAGTAGGAAACCGTAATTCCAACGTCCTCGCGTGCTGATTCCATCCCAAGAAAACCGGGCTGTTTTGAAGCCAGTTCAACCATTTTTTCGGACATATCGCTGTAGCCATTGTCGCCCTCTGTCCGCACCGAAGTGAATATGACGGCGTAATACGGTGGTTTTGGTGTCTCTGTTATCATCTTCAAAAGATTATTATTTCAACACTATTGTTTTGAGGTTTTTGTAAACAGCCCCCTGCAGTTTTAAAATACTTTGGAAAAAAACAATTTCATCTACTTCCACGTTTTGAAATTCCGTTTCCTTCAACTTTTCAACCAAAGCGTAAAACCTGCTTTTGTTTTTGATGTATTTTATCCTTCCCAGCGTGAGGTGAGGCCTGAATTCGCGATGTTCGCCCGCAAAACCCAAAAAGGCAACCTGCCTGTCGATTTCAGAGGCCAGTTGTTTAATTTTTTCCCATTCGGTAATCCCGGCAAACAGTACTTTAGGCTGCCCCTGGTTTTTAAAAAACCCCAGTCCGTTTATCCTGAACCGAAACGGCGAAATCTGTTTTGCCATCTCTTCCAAAATCGTTTCAATCTCTTTTGCCTGCTGAACGGTTGTATCGCCCAGGAACTTCAGCGTCAGGTGCAGTTGTCTGGGTTCCTCCCATTGAATCAATTCGCCTGAAAGCTCTTTTTGTATCCCTTCAAAAAGGTTCAGCAGTTTTTCTCCGGGATTTATTTTTACCGCAATAAATGTCCGCAATACGTCAGGAGCGGACTGGTTAGCTACTGATTTGTAAGGTGTCATAACAGATGAATTATAAATAGCCCAGTTCGATTAATGTAACAATCTCTTCCAGCCACAGATCTTCTCCTTCCGGTTCATAATCGTCCTTCAGATCGTTTTTAAAAATACGGGCAATTCCCTGCCAGAACACAGCGCTGACATCCCCGCGAAAATCTTTGATAATACTGTACGGCGTACGTTCTGTTTCGCGGTTGATCAATTTTAAAAGGATTCGTCCGTCGGAAATCGACCATTTTTTCAATTCCTCTTTATGCCGGGCGAGCAGTTCCTTTTCCAGGTTCTTCATCAGCTTCCGGCGGTCGCGCTGGTCCTCCATCGCATAATACTGTGGTTCGTACTTTTTCAGCAACTCACGCGCTTCCACGGCCAGCGGATACACTTTTTTTACTTTCTGCACATACCGGTTATACTTGCGTTGCTGCGATTTGCTTCTCTGCCGGGGTATAACCACCACCTCCTTAATATTTTTATGAATAAGCGTATCACCGTTCTGGATGACACCGAGCAAAAAATCGCTCGAATCTTTTTGCTGGGCTTGGGTATTGATCCCTGAAACAACAAGGAATCCAAAAAATAATATGGTATAAATCTGTTTCAAAAAGCCTTCATTTATCCGCCAAATGTAAAACGTTTAATTCATTTTTCAATTATCGCAAAAACAAAGTTTATATCTTTGAACCCGGAAATAAACCGGCAAAACAGCAGCAAAAATGAAAACCTGTATTAATTCTGAAATTGGAAAACTGGAATGTGTTGTGGTGCATACTCCCGGCTCGGAAGTGGAAAACATGACCCCCGAAAATGCAGAACGCGCCCTGTACAGCGACATTCTAAATCTTTCCATCGCTTCGAAAGAATATGCACAACTGGCAGGTGTGTTAAAAAAAGTGACGAAGGTTGTCGAGGTAAAAACCCTGCTGGCAGAAATCCTTGAAAACGAAACATTCAAAAACGAACTTCTGAAAGAAATATGCCAGCACGAACGAATTATCGGACTTGAAAATATGCTGGCACAACACAACGCCGCCACACTGGCCGGGTTGCTGGTGGAAGGCGTGGTCCTCGAAAAAAATAACCTGACCAATTTCCTCAGCAACGACCGCTTTTTGCTCCGCCCGCTGCACAACCTCTTTTTTACGCGCGACCCCGCCATGGGAATGAACGACAAAATACTGGTTGGGAGAATGGCCAACCCGGTACGCGAACGGGAAACGATGATTATGGACGCCATTTTCAACCACCATCCCATGTTTGAAACCACTGTGCTGAATCCGCAGAAACCCAAAAACAACATACTGAAAAACCCACAGGCAACCCTCGAAGGGGGCGATTTCCAGGTGGCCCGGAAAGATGTTTTTGTGATTGGCACCGGGTTACGCACCAGTACACAGGGTATCGACTTTATTATCGAAAACATCAGGCAAAATAACAGCGAACCACACCACATTATCGTTCAGGAACTTCCTTCAACACCGGAGTCGTTTATCCATCTCGACATGATTTTTACCTTTCTCGACACCGATACGTGTATGGTTTACGAGCCGATTATTTACGGGACAAGCCGTTTCCGGACCATCCACATTCAGATTGAAAACAAAAAAGTGGTGAAGATTGCTGAAGCGCCCAACATTCCGGCCGTTTTACAAAAACTGGGCATCGATTTAAAACCCATTGCGTGTGGCGGCAAAGACGATTTGTGGGTGCAGGAGCGCGAACAATGGCACAGCGGGGCCAACTTTTTTGCCTTTGCCCCCGGCAAAATCATCGGGTACGAGCGCAATACGCATACGGTTGAAGAACTTAGCAAAAATGGCTTTGAAGTAATAAAAGCCACCGATGTTACCGACGGAAAAGTTTCGCCCGACAATTACCGGAAATGCGTGGTCACCATTGCAGGTTCGGAACTGGCACGCGGCGGCGGGGGCGCACGTTGTATGACCATGCCGGTAAAACGCGCCGAAATTATTTAGTCATCTGTTCCAAATCGTTTTTATGCGAAAACTAAAAAACAGCGAACTCAACCGGCTTACCGCCGAAGAATACATCGGGGCGCCCAAAGTCCCGCTGGTGGTGGTACTCGACAATATCAGGAGTTGCAACAATATCGGTTCGGTTTTCCGGACTTCCGATGCGCTTATCATCGAAAAAATATTCCTTTGCGGGATTACAGCCACACCCCCCAACAACGAAATACGAAAAACTGCACTAGACGCCGAAAAAACCGTTCAGTGGAAATATTTCGAAAAAACTGAAGACGCCGTTGCCGAACTACGCGCCGATGGTTACAACGTTTATGCGGTGGAACAGGTACAAAACAGTATCCCGCTGCCCGAATTTTTTCCGGCCCCCGACGAAAAACTGGCGGTCATTTTCGGAAACGAAGTAAAAGGCGTTCAGCAATCGGTGGTCAACCTGTGCGACGGAAGTATAGAAATCCCCCAGTTTGGCACCAAACATTCGTTTAATGTTTCAGTAAGCGCCGGTATTGTTTTGTGGGATATTTTTCAGAAAATAAAAAATCAGAACTTCGGTTGACTTTCGTAAAAAGAAACCGAAAAGAATCAGAGTTAAATTACGACTAAACGATTTACCTTCAACTATCTGATTTTGCTAATTTTGTCGTAACTTGATGCCTGTTTCAACAACAACCTAAAAGATAAACGATGAAATTGCCGGATATTGGAGGATTCCTCGACAAACAGATTTCAGGAGTAAAAGCGATAAAAAATGGTCTGGGTTTACTGGCGCTGATAATACTGGCAGCCGAAGTAATCCTGATCATTGCCCTGGTCTCGACACCCGCAACCAGTTCGATGTACAACTGGTATGTGCCGCTCATGCTGATATTGCTGGTTATTATTGTAATAAGTTATTTTTACGACCGTTACCTGACCGCCCAGTCCAACGATTTTTACAAACTAAAAAAGATTGAAAAGAAAATCACCGGCCACTGGTGGGAGTTTTTACACAATCACAAAACCATTATACTGAGCGTTTCCGAGATTCATTTTGATCCCAACCAGTTGCAATTTGTTATTCAGGGAAAATCATACGATTCTGAAGGCCAGGAAGTAGCTTCGTGGAAAAGCAACGCCTGCGCAGTCATCAACCTGTCGTCGCCAGAGTTTCATTACTTTTGGAAAGGCATCCATTTTTCGACAACGGAAATCGACAAGTCGTTTTCCGGAGTCGGGGTCATTCAGTTTCCATCCGTCGATGATGAAAAAGATATTACGCGTGGCGAAGGGTGGTTCACTTCGGGCAATATCTCGGAATTAAAATTTACAGGCCAGCACAAAATTGAATTTATCAGGTGTTCGCGCGAGGAAATAAAAGTATTGTCGCAGGACAACAGAGAGAAACAGGAACTGATTCAGCAACGTTATTCCAACTGGAAAGAAAAATTTACCAGAAAAAATCCTGTCAGAGATTAAAGTAACAACCCTTATAACCCGAAAAAAAATGCCGGAAGAATTTTTACAGTACATTTGGGAAAACCGACTCTTTTCCAGGGAAAAATTAAAAACCACCACAGGCGAGGCGCTGGAAGTTATCGACACCGGAAAACGGAATTACGACTCGGGCCCCGATTTTTTCACCGCAAAAATAAAGATTGGCGACACGGTTTGGGCAGGAAATATCGAAATCCACAGAAAATCGTCGGGATGGCAGCAGCATCATCATCAAAACGACAAAGCTTACGACAACGTTATCCTGCACGTGGTTGAGACCGCCGACCAACCGGTTTTCCGCACCACAGGAGAAGAAATCCCGACACTGCAAATCAGGTATCCTGAACAGTTGCGCGCCAACTACCAGGAACTCCTCGATGCCAAAACATGGATTGCCTGCGAAAACCATTTTCATAAAATCGACCCCGTGATATTACAACTGGGTTTTAACCGGCTGATGATTGAACGGCTCGAAAACAAAACCGGAGAAATTCTGGAACGGCTGAAACAAAACAACAACGACTGGAACGAAACTTTTTACCAGATGCTGGCGCGGATGTTCGGTTTCAGGGTAAACAGCGTTCCGTTTGAAATGCTGGCAAAATCGGTCCCGCTGCACATCCTGGCCAAACACAAAAATAACCTGTTCCAGTTGGAAGCGCTGCTTTTCGGATGTTCGGGGCTGTTAAACCAGCAACTTCTCGGCGACGATTATTACATCCAACTCCGCGACGAGTTTTCGTTCCTTTACAAAAAATACCAGTTAAAACCTATCGAAGGGCATTTATGGAAATTCCTCCGGTTGCGCCCCGTAAACTTTCCTACCATCCGCATTGCACAACTGGCAGCGCTCATCCACCGCTCGCACGGACTGTTTTCCAAAATAACAGCCACCGAATCGCTCGAAACACTAAAAGCACTTTTTGATGTGAAAGCTTCGGAATACTGGGAGACACATTATAATTTTAACAAAAACACCGAAAATAAATCGGCCAAAAACCTGGGCGAAAACTCCGTCCATACACTTATCATCAATGTAGTTATTCCTTTTCTGTTTGTTTATGGCGAACAACAAAACAAACATCATCTGAAAGATCGTGCGCTCGATTTTCTGGAACAACTGCCGCCCGAACAAAATTCAATTATAACACATTGGGAAAACCTGGGAATTTTGTTCCGTACTGCGTTTGAAACACAGGCCATCCTTCAACTAAAAAATATGTATTGTGAAAAGAAAAAATGTTTAAATTGCCACATTGGTGTAAAACTCATAAATAACATTCCGGAAGACCAAGAATGAATCTTCAGTACAATAAATTTCAGAAAGTTTCGGGCCGTACCATTCGTACTGGAGCCGGGTTACTCATTGGCATCGTATTGGCTGGTACTGCCGGTTATCATTTTATCGAGGGGATGAACATCATTGATAGTTTGTACATGACTATCATAACGGTTACGACCGTTGGATTCAACGAAGCGGGGAACGAACCGCTTTCTACAGCAGGCAAAATTTTCACCATGATTCTGATTGTGACCAGCCTTGGGAGTTTGGTCTATGTTGGCTCAAACCTGGCACGGTTTATTTTCGACGGTGAATTGACAAATTATTTAAAAACAAACAGGGTGGACAAAAAAATTGCAAAACTAAAAAACCACGTTATCATAGTGGGTTACGGCCGGAACGGAGAACAGGCTGCTACGGAGCTGGCCGAGAACGGGGTTGACTTTGTGATTATTGACAAACGCGACAACGTCATATCAAGGATTCGGGAAAACCCAAAACTGCTTTATATTAAAGGCGACGCCACATCAGAAGAGGTGCTGGAACAGGCGCAGATTTACGAGGCCCGGGCGTTGATTGCCACTACTCCCAACGACGCAGACAATGTTTTTGTGGTGCTTACCGCCCGGAGTATGAACCCGGGACTGATCATCATCAGCCGCGCTTCGGAAATGGAATCGCAAATGAAATTAAAACGAGCGGGCGCCACCAACATCATTATGCCCGAACGAATCGGCGGTCAGCGGATGGCAAAATTAGTACACCAGCCCGATGTGGTAGAATTTCTTGAATATGTGCTCCTGCAGAAAACCCGGGATGTAAGTCTCGAAGAAGTTTCGTGCAAAATGCTGTCGCAGAAGTTTGTGGGAAAATCTATAGCCGATCTGAGAGTACGCGAAGTTTCGGGAGCCAACATCATCGGGATAAAAATCAGCGGCGCGCGTTATGTTTTTAATCCCGACCCAAAAATGATCCTTTCGCGCAACGACCAGCTTTTTGTTTTGGGAAATCCCGAACAAATAAAAAAGTTGAAAACAGTGATGGAGGCGCGGGAATAAATCTGTTTGCTGCAGATGGTTTACTTTTCTGTTGAAAATGTTTCATTCCGTCAATTAGTTAGGCGCCAGCTCCGAAAAAGGATAAAAGGGAAGATTCCGCAAAACCCAGAAAAGGACAATTACACCGAGCAGTATCACGGGCGTGTGTTTCCGGTAAAAAATATCGGGAAGTTTCAAGTTAAACATCCGGTTGATAACCGGACGGGAGTAATGGTACAGAACAAGCAAAACCGCAGGCAGAAAAAGGAAATTGTTACTTACCACTCCCTGAAAATTTAGATGCAGAAGACTGTGAATGGCACGCTGAGAGCCGCATCCGGGGCAATAATACCCGGTTAATGAATGAAAAACACATTTCGGAAATATCTCGTGTTCGCCGGGATTAAGCAGAAAAAAAAGGATTGCCAACCCCAAAATTCCGGCTAGCAACCCTATCCTCAGAAATAATTTCATATCATTAAAGGTCCAGGGCTTCCAGTCCCAAACCAGCAATCACTCCAAATGTTATCAGAATAGCATAAACAATACCCACAGAAATTCCGACGCCAAACGAAACCCACGCCCAGATTTTGGCGTTTTTGCTCGACTGCTGCGCCCCTGCATAATCGCCTGTGGCCCATTTTGAATTAACCTGCGCTGCGTAAATAATGGAGACGATTCCAAACGGAAGGCAGCATAATATGGTGGTTATGATAGCCCATGCCAAATAGTTCGGTGGAGGACTTTGCGGTTGTTGAAGTTGTTGATCATTCATTTTGTCAAATTTAAATGGAAAGGACACAATTTGTTTGAATTGAAAACAAATTTAGATTTTGAATTTCAAAAACAAAACTATTTTATCGCAAAATTTTAGGATAATCATAATTTTTGTAACAAATGAAATTAAACCAAGTCTTATAAATTAAGTCTTTTAAGGTGGTCAGAGAGCAGATGGCTCTTTTTCCATAGATTTTAAGTTTTGTTAAATGCCACCTTTCGGGGTGGCATTTTTAATTAAACCCCTGAATTTTTTATTGTTATATAAACTCAAACTACTCACGCCTTCTGTTTTGTAAAACACAAAACCGTATCGTTAAAATGCAGCGTCAAACCACCTTTATTTCTTTCATCGTAAAGTCTGTAAAACCTTTAACATCTTATTAACATTTTTTCAGTTAAACCCAATGAAGAGTTTTTTGTCTTAATATGCGGAAAACAAAAGTGAACAATTGGATACAAAAAGCAAAACCATGAAAAATCAGTATGTAAATTTTTTTATTATAATTCTTCTAACGACGCTGTTTGGAAATCTCCGGGCAAGCCCCGTTGTAAAAACAACCGACGACGATAAACCGGGAACCATCAAAGGGAAAATTGTAGATGAAACCTCACAAACCCCAATGGAATATGCCAACATTGCGGTGTACAGTCACGACGACTCTTCGCTGGTTTCCGGGGGGATAACCAATGAAAAAGGGGAATTTGAAATCAGGGGAATTACTTTGGGTGAATATTATATCGAGGCCAATTTTATCGGTTTCGACAAGGAAAAAGTAGAAAATATCGTTCTCGACAAAAATAATCCTTCGTTTGAAACCGGAGAGATTAAACTAAGTCCGAGTGCGGTTGAATTGGGCAGTGTGGATGTAGTTGCCGAAAAAAGCGCCATCGAATTCAAACTCGACAAAAAAGTGGTGAACGTGAGCCAGGTGATATCTGCAGCCGGAGGAACCGCAGTTGATGTTCTTGAAAACACACCGTCGGTGCAGGTGGATATCGAAGGAAATGTTTCGGTCAGGGGCTCCTCCAATTTTACAGTACTCATCGACGGCAGGCCCAGTGTTTTGAGCGGCAGCGAGGCCCTCCGGCAAATTCCGGCGTCGGCGCTCGAAAACATCGAAATTATTACCAACCCATCGGCCAAGTACGAACCCGACGGTATGGCAGGAATCATTAACCTGGTGATGAAAAAGAATTCGATGAACGGTTTTAACGGAATCGTAAACGCCTCGGTGGGGACTGGCGACAAATACCGCGGCGATTTTACCATCAACTACCGGACGGAAAAATTTAACATTTTTGCCGGAGCCGACTGGCGCGACGAAACCAATCACGGGAAAATGACTTCGAGCCGCGAATCCTACTCCAACGATACCACTTCGTTTCTTGATTTGAATGGCACACGGAATTTTATCTGGGGCGGCAACAATTTTAAGTCAGGCATTGAACTTTTTCTTTCGAAAAAAACCACTTTGTCATTATCGGGCGAGGCGGGCAAATCGAAAAATTCGAATACCGGGGGCGGAAAAACACACACGTATTCAATCCCGGCGGGCGAAGAAATATTCTCGGTAAACGAAGAAACATCGGCCAGGGAAAATGATTTTTACAGCGTAAACCTGAACTTCCAGCACAACTTTAATACCAGCGGGCACAAAATTGAAGCGATGGCTTTCTATTCCGCCGAAGAAGGCAGCGATACGGAAGAAGAAAACGAAATCATCTCTGACGCACAATATGTAAAAACCAACGAATACCTGGCACGGGTACTTTCACTCGAAACCGAAGACGAAAAAGAGTTCAGGTTTAAACTCGACTACACCTACCCGTTCAGCGAAAAAGGGAGGTTGGAAGCCGGGCTACAAAGCCGGATGGAAAAAGAATTTGAAAACCTCTCGTTTAAAGATTATGATCAGGAGACCGACTCCTGGATCGAAAACGACACTTACTCCAGTTCCACCGATTTTAAACGCGATGTTCATGCCATCTACAGCACCTTCAACAACCAGTTGGGGAAAATTCAGTATATGGCCGGCCTGCGCGGGGAACTGACCATCCGCGAAATTATCAATTCAAATGCCGCCCAAGCTTCCTCGCTCAATCGTTTCGATCTTTTTCCAACGCTCCATTTATCCTATAAAATAAAAGAAACGAACGAGTTGATGGCCAGTTACAGCAGGCGTATCAACCGCCCGAACGGCCGCGACCTCGACCCCTCGCCCAATTATTTTAACCGCTACACCATCATGTTTGGGAACCCCGACTTAAAACCCGAGTACACCGATTCTTACGAACTGGGTGGCCTGAAACGCTTTGGCCGCTCATTTATCTCGCTCGACGCATTTCACCGGGTGACCAACAACAAAATTGACCGGATTGAAACATTGGGCGAAGACGGTATTTATTATCTGAATGTCGATAATTTCGACAAAGACTATTCTACCGGCGTGGAAGTTACCGGAAATATCAATTTCACCAAATGGCTGATGGTCAACACCAGCGTTTCGATGTACAATTACCGGATTACCGGCGAATTAAACGGCGAATCGTTCGAACGGGAAAGCACCAACTGGAACGGAAGACTAAACACCACCCTGAAATTCGCCGAAAACTCGCGGATGCAAATCCAGGGATTTTTCCGTGGCCCCTCTGTTTCGGCACAGGGCGAATCCAAAAGTATGATTTTTACGAATGTTTCCTACCGCCACGAATTCTGGGACAGCAAACTGTCGGCAACGCTCAGCGTTCGCGACCCGCTGGGAACTGCCAAATTTGAACGGAAATCGTATGGCGACGATTTTACAAGCTGGTTTAAAATGCAGCGCGAACCGCGTGTAGTGATGCTGACACTCAGTTACAAAATAAACAACTTTAAGGAAGAACGCCGGAACGGCAACGGAGAAGGCGGCGATGGAGGCATGGATATGGGAGGAGGAGAGTTTTAGTAGTTTTAGTAGTTCCATCATATCGTTCCAACAATTAAAAAATGTCGCTCTTTTGGGCGGCATTTTTGTTTTCCGGACAACAATAACTGAAAAATCAGTTCGCAAACTGAAAAAATAGTTGCAAAACTGAAAAATCAGTTATATATTTGTTTCAGAATTCAAAATCAGGATTAAGTTGATAAAAATGAAAAAGCTAACACGTAAGGAAGAAGAGGTGATGAAAATCCTCTGGAAACTGGAAAAAGCGTTTGTAAAAGATATTATCGATCAGTACGACGATCCGAAGCCGCACTACAACACGGTTTCGTCGCTGGTGAGGTTGCTGCAGGATAAAGGCATCGTCGGATTCACACAGTACGGGAATACCTACCAGTATTTCCCGCTGATGACAAAGGAAGAATACCGCCGCACGTTTATGAAACAGGTGGTAAGCGATTATTTCGACAACTCGTACAAAAGCGCAGTGGCATTTTTTGTAAAAGAAAAAGGGTTGTCGCCTGAGGAGTTGGAAGAACTGATAAAAATGATTAAAAACCAGGAGTAATGGAGAGCTATCTTCTTTATATCGGAAAAGTGGCGCTGGCGACGGGCGCGTTTTACCTCGCATTCCTCGTGCTTTTTCAAAACCGGAAACAGTTTGTTTTTAACCGGTTGTACCTGCCGGTTTCGCTGGCGGTTAGTTTTGTTATCCCGCTGATAACGTTTACCACCATCAAATACATCGAACCCGAAACACCTGTTGATTTCAGCGGATTCGCCTATCTTGCAGAAACGGGCGAAACCCCGCAGCCTGCGTTTGTTCCGGAGTGGTACCACTATCTTTTCGTATTGTACGTCCTCGGCGTAACCGGGTTTTTGTTCCAACTTTTGCTGGGGCACCTCAAAGCCATGCACATCATCCGGCACAGCCGCGTACAAAAGTTTTTCGCCAGCAAGGTAAACATCACCTCAAAAGAGGTACACCCGTTTTCGTTTTTCAGCAAAATTGTGATTTCCGAGAAAACGCTCTCCCACCCCAACCTCGACATCATTGTAAGCCACGAAAACATCCACGTCCGCGAAAAGCACACGCTCGATATCCTGTTTACCGAAATCCTGTTCCTTCTCCAGTGGTTTAACCCGTTTGCCTGGCTGATTCGCGACGCCGTAAAAAACAACCTCGAATACAAAACCGACCACCAAATCGTACAACAATTCCACCCGCAAACCTACCAGTTGGCGATGGTATCGCTGGCCGACAAGGAAGGCGTGGCTCCCTTTCTCACCGCATTAAACGGATCACAACTTAAAAACCGTATTATCATGATGAAAAAGAAAACAGAAAACAAGTTTGCCGTTGTTAAACAACTGGTCGTGCTTCCGCTGGTGGCCGTTCTGGTTATGGGGCTCTCGGGCCGCGAGGTTACCTTCAAAACCATTCCGCCTGAAAAAGGAAACAAAACGGGTACAGAGGTTTTGTCAGCAGTTCAGAATAAAAAGACAGTGACCGGCAGAGTAGCCGGTGAAAACGGCGCGCCTATGGCAGGAGTTGCCGTGCTCATCAAGGGGACAACCACCGGAACCATAACCGACCAGTGGGGCAACTACCGGATTGAATTACCGTCGGAAAACGAAACGCTCGTTTTTTCGATGAAAGACTATAAAAAAGAGGAAATCGGGGTGAACGGCCAACATGAAATTCAGGTTCAGTTGCAGCCGGAAGGAACAACCGGCGGAAACCAGTCGTCGGCAACCCAAATTCCGGC
>CAYWBV010000031.1:0-1105 GCA_964455785.1 uncultured Maribellus sp. | reverse complement strand
CCAA
This sequence comes from uncultured Maribellus sp., assembly GCA_964455785.1. Taxonomy (GTDB): domain Bacteria; phylum Bacteroidota; class Bacteroidia; order Bacteroidales; family Prolixibacteraceae; genus Draconibacterium. Next base: position 1,101 of record CAYWBV010000031.1, on the reverse strand, counting down.
ATAACCGGCCCGGCCAGCAGAAACAGGGATTTTTGATGCCCGAAGAGATGCCCGAATTTCCGGGCGGGGAAACGGCGCTGAAAAAATTTATCGCCGACGGCATCCGGTATCCGGCAAGCGCGTCGGAGAACGGAATTCAGGGAAAAGTATATGTAAAATTTACCATCACCAAAGAAGGTAACGTGGCCGACGCACGAATTGCCAGGGGTGTCGATCCTGCCCTCGACCAGGAGGCGGTGCGCGTGGTCAGTTCGCTTCCCCGCTGGAAACCCGGAAAAGAAGACGGCGAACCTGTCGATGTAATCAACTACACGGTGCCGGTCGATTTTGTGCTGAGCGGATTCCCCCGTAAAATGAAAAATGAAACAGGAACAGCTACTTCCATTCCAAAAAATGCACTTTACGTGATTGACGGCAAAGAATACCAAGGCGACATCAACGACATCGACCCCGATACCTTCGACAGCGTAACCATTTTGAAGGGTGAAAATGCCACCGCCAGGTATGGCGAAAAAGGAAAAAACGGCGTGATTGAACTGACTTCGAAAAAACAGGAGAATGCGGGCCAAATCAACTCGACCCTGGAATTACGGAAATTTATTGCCGGCAATATTAAATACCCGGTAAAAGCTCAGGAAAAAAATACGCAGGGTACGGTTTATCTTTGGGCTGTTGTTGAACACGACGGCGAAATAACCCATATTTATGAAAAACGTCCTTCGGGGAATGTGGTCAACATCGACGAAGTGGTGGTAGTGGCTTACGGAACACAGAAAAAGAAAAAAGCAGGGACGGACGAAAAAATGGTTGAGGAGAGTCCCGCTCCCGGCGACGGCAATACTGCCGATTCCGACTTAAAATCGCTTCTTTTGAATGAGGCAAAAAGGGTGGTGGACAAATGCCCGGCGATAAATATGCCCGAGTTAAAGGGGAAAACCGTCATGTTTCGCGTAACATTTATGTTGCAGTAACTGAATCAAAAAAAAGAAAAACACCATTCCGGGGTTACCCGTGGCGTTCAACTTTGGTTTGTTCAAAGAACCAACTGCCGCCCAGAAAAAACCCGCTAAACCTGAATCAAAGTCCGGTTTAGCGGGTTAT
>CAYWBV010000030.1:0-21829 GCA_964455785.1 uncultured Maribellus sp. | reverse complement strand
TTTCCCGTATTTCGAAGGTTGAACGTCAAATTCTTTTTTAAACTGGATACTGAAATATTTTGGGTCGCTAAAACCAACCTGGTAAGCTACTTCCGAAACATTCAACTGCCCTTCAGTCAATAATCTCACCGCCCGTTTCAGACGTAAAATACGGATAAACTCGATGGGCGTACTGCCGGTGAGCGAAACAATTTTGTTGTAGAGTTGCATCCGGCTAATTCCCATCTGTTTGCTGAATTCGGTTACCGAAAAGTTGGCGTCGGCCATGTGTTTTTCGATAATTTCAAGCGCTTTGGCCATAAATTTTTCGTCGAGTGAAGTGATGCTGATATCTTTGGGTTCAATCTGCATTTTGGTGCGGAACACATCCCGAATATTTTGCCGGAGTTGGATGAGGTTTTGTATTTTGGTTTTCAGGATGTCGAAATTGAACGGTTTTACAATGTAATCGTCGGCGCCGGTTTTCAACCCTTCCAGTTTTTGCTGCTCCGAGTCTTTTGCAGTCAGAAAAACGAAAGGGATGTGGCTTGTGATTTTGTCTTTTTTTACCTTGCTGCAAAACTCGATTCCGTCCATTTCCTCCATCATAATATCGCTGAGGATGAGATCGGGCATTTTCGATTCCAGCATCGACAGCGCCTGTCTTCCGTTTTCAGCCTCCACAATTTCGTACTGTTCTTCCAGGTTTTCTGTCAGGTAAAGCCGCAAATTCTGATTGTCTTCCACCACAAGTACCACAGGCTTTTTCATCCCGGTTACCGTTTTTTTATCTGGAGGATTGGTCGGAAGGGAATCGTTAAATTTTGTTTCCATTGTTTTTTCGTGGAATATTTTGCTGCTGATTTCCACTTTATCATCTACCGGTAAACACACCGTAAAACACGAACCGATGCTGGGGGCGCTTTCCACGGTAATGGTTCCGCCATGGAGATTTACATATTCCCTTGTGAGCGACAGCCCGATTCCTGAGCCGCTGGCGCCGGTTATTTTCGTGTCTTCAATCTGATAAAAACGGGTGAATATTTTGTCCAGCTTGTCGGGATGAATGCCAATTCCGTTGTCTTTCACTTTTATCACCAGGTTCGGTTTTTTGATACCTGTCATTTCCGAAGGTATTTCTTCGAGTTTCACCTGGACAATAACTACCCCGCTTACCGGTGTATATTTAAAAGCGTTCGACAGTAAATTGAAAAGAATTTTTTCAAGTTTGTCTTTGTCGAACTTCATGTTTAGTTCTTTCAGATTGGTGATTAGCCGAAGTTCGATGTTTTTATTTTCGCTCACATCGTTAAACGAAACAACCACATCAGTAATAAACCCGACCACATCTCCCTGCGAGGGATTGTACGACAAACCCTGTGCTTCCATTTTTCTGAAATCGAGCAACTGGTTGATCATATCCAGCAGGTTCCTTGAATTTTTGTAAATGTGCAGCAGGTATTTTTCTTCGGGCAGATTTTTGAACCGCGGAAGCAGTTTCTCCAGCGGCGACAAAATCAGGGTCAGCGGTGTTCTGAACTCGTGAGAAATGTTGGTAAAGAATTTCAGCTTTAACATGTCGAGTTCGTGGATTCGTTTGGCTTCAGCCCGTTCAATGTCAAGTTCATATTTTAACCGTTCGCGGTATAAAATCATATAACGCAGGGAAAGCAGCAACGCCACAAGCAGCAAAACATAACCCAGCATGGCATACCATGTTTTCCAGAAAGGCGGCAACACTTTAATGTGCAGCGAAATTCCCTCCTCGTTCCAGGTACCGTCGGCATTCGAGCCTTTTACATGTAAAATGTAATCGCCGTTGTTGAGGTTGGTAAACGTGGCAAAATTGGTTTTGCCATCGGTTTCAAACCAATTTTCGTCGAAGCCTTCCAATTGGTAACGGTATTTGTTTTTTTCGGGATTGATAAAAGTGAGCGCGGCAAATTCAACGGTAAAAAGGTTTTCTGAATATTTCAGCACAATTTCGCGGGCCGAACTGATAGGGTTGGATAAAATAACCCGGCCGCCAAAAACTTTGCCCGGAAGGATGTTGTTGTTAAAAATCCTCAAACTGGTAAAAATCAATTTGGGGGTTGAAAGATCGGTTTTTATCTCGCTGGGTCTAAAAATATTCAGCCCGTTTACGCCGGCAAAAAGTAACTCGCCGTCACGGGTTTTTAATGATGCCGTCTCCGAAAATTCGCGTCCCTGTAAACCATCGGTTTCATCGAAATTTATAAGACTGGTGGTAAAAGTAGTATCGTTTTTGATGTTTGAAAACGAAATTTTCGATATTCCGTTGGAGCTGCTGACCCACAAATTTCCCTCGTCGTCTTCGAGAATACGTTTTGTCGAGTTCGGCATTTGATCGGAGAATTGATTTAAAAGAAGGAAGGTGTAATTTTCCGGATCAAATTTAAGCAAACCCTGGTCGCTGCATAGCCAGTACCAGCCCCGGCTGTCTTCAAAACTCGAAACAAACGAGCCAAAACTGGCGGATACCGTTTCTGAATTCCTGTTGAAATAACCTTCAAAACTCTTTTTAAAAGGATTATATATCGACAAACCGTCGGTGGTACAAATCCAAAGTCGCTTTTTGCGATCGACAGTAATGTGGTTGATATAATTTCCGGCGATATTCGAATTTTCAGTTTGATAGCGTATAAATTGTTCATTTTTAGAGTCGAACAGGTTTAACCCGCCACCAAGCGTACCTGCCCAAATGTTAAAACTACCATCTTCAGTGATGCTCCAAATCCGGTCGTCCGAAATGCTGGCCGTATCGTCAACATTGTGTTTATACACGGTAAAACGTTCGGTTTTCGGGTCGTATTTGTTTAGCCCGCCAAAGTAGGTTCCAATCCAGATGTTTTTTTGGTGATCTTCGTACAACGAAACTACAACGTTACTGCTCAAACCGTTTTTACCGCTATTTTCCATCGTGATAAAACGGAACTTTCCTGTTTTTTTGTCCAGAATATTTATTCCGGAACTGTTGGTCCCGATCCAGATATTCCCTTCCGAATCTTCCATACAACAATTAATGTCATTTGTATTCAGCGAGTTGATATCATCAGGACCATTTTGAATGAGCCTGAAATTTTTCGGGCTCTTTTTGTAAAAATCGAGTCCCTGTTTATAGGTGCCTACCCAAACAATATTGTCGCTGTCGATGTACAGGCTATGTAACCCGTTTGTGGAGATACTTTTCGGATCTCTCAGTTTAAACGAAAGATTCTGGGTTGTTTTTTCCTTTTTATCCAGTAAATATAACCCGGCGCCATCCGTAGTAATCCAAACAGTCCCGTCTTTGTCTTCCCTGATTCCGGTGATGAGTTTATTGCCAATCTGTGTAAAAAGGATTTGATTTAGTTCGGTGTGCCACTCGCGGTTAAGAAGGTCATAAACATACATTCCGGCCTGGCTGCCAATCCAAAGCAGGTTGCCTGAGTCGATAAACAGTTTCTGCAATCCACGCACATATTTCCCTTCGTATAAATGAGGTAGCAGTATCGTTTCATAAGTTCCGTCAGCCGGGTCGTACCCTGTTAATTCTCTTGTAAAGGTACCCAGCCATACTTTCCCGCTTTGATCTTCTGCAAATGAAAGTATGTTATTTACATCGGCGTCAAACCGTCCCGAATCAACCAAATGATGTTCGAATTCCCCGTTCCTGAAAATAAAAAAACCTTCGTGTGTCCCGATATAAACTTCACCGTTTCGGGTTACAAAAATATCGTTGATGTTGTTCAAGTCGTTGCAGCCAAAATCGTTGTGGTCAAAAAGCGAAACCTGTTGAAACGATTGGGAATGGATATTTTTGATGTTGATGCCGAATGTGGTGCCCACCCAAAGATTTGAATCGTTGTCTTCGGCAATGGAAGAAATAAAATTATTGGAAAGACTGGCCGAATCTCCCGGATTTGCTTCGAAATTGGTGATCTGATATCCATCGAAACGGTTGAGGCCCCGGTTGGTACCAATCCACATCAACCCTTCCGAATCGCGGCAAAGCGACGTTACCCAACTCGACGACATCCCGTTTTGAACGCCGATATTTGAAAAACTGACCGCTGCCTGCTGCCCGGAAATCTCTTCAACACAGATGAGCAAAAAAATCAATCCAAATACATGCTTTCTGAAAATGTACATGATGTTCAATTCTTCAGGTTTGTTTTCTTTTATCAGAATACACAAAATTTAAAAAAATTAACCAGTTTTGATCTCCCCGATGATACAGTTTTACATTTATGCCCCGATTAATTTACAAAATTCTACCTTCGGCAAAAGAACACAACCCATCTTTTTTACAATCATCACCGGTAGTTCGCTTCGCGTTATCGTAATTTTACCTTGGAATGAACCTAACTTTACTGATGTGAAAAAACCTGGAAAACGATTCTATCTCATCCTCGAACTGATTATTTACTTCCTTATTATTTCTATCATTATAACGCTAACGTGGCTTTTATGAATGTTAAACATACTTTAATATTAACTAATCTGTTTATGAAAGAAAAAGTTATTCTAATTCTGATGTTATTCCTTTTCAGCAATTCAATGATTGCGCAGAAAAGAATAACGGGTATTGTGCAGGATGAAGCTACATCTGAGCCGATACCCGGGGCAAATGTAATCCTGAAAGGGACAACGCGCGGACTGGTTACCGATACAGAGGGGAAATATTCCATCGAGGTACCATCCGGCGAATCCGTTTTAATCTTTTCATTTATTGGTTACGAAAATCAGGAAGTCCTTGTGGGTTCCCAGTCCATAATCAATATCCAATTAAAGATAGAAGTTACGGGTCTTGAAGAGGTGGTTGTCATCGGTTATGGTACGATGAAAAAATCGGATTTAACCGGTTCTGTCGTATCGGTTTCTGAAGACAAGCTCAAAGGGTCGGTCGTTGCCAACCTCGACCAGGCGTTGCAGGGCCGTGCGGCCGGTGTAACGGCAGTACAAACTTCAGGGCAGCCGGGTTCTTCAGTTTCCATCAGAGTTCGCGGACAAGGCACTTTGCGTGCCGATGCTTCCGAACCGCTGTATGTGGTCGATGGGGTTCCGATTCAAAATGTCAGCCAAAGCGGGCACGATGTCGGGCTGGGCGATGCGATGGGCAACGGGAGCGTTTCCACGTTCTCAGGCCTTTCGGTAGTTAACCCGGCGGATATTCTCTCGGTCGAAATTTTAAAAGATGCCTCGGCAACCGCTATTTATGGTTCGCGGGGAGCAAACGGCGTAGTCCTGATAACGACTAAAAAAGGAAAATCGGGGGAAGCCAAATTTACTTACGAAGGATACTACGGCATCCAGCAGCAGGTAAAACGAATCGATGTGATGAACCTACGCGAATTTGCAGAATACAGCACCGACTGGGCCGCAGAAACCAACGGCCGCGATCCCAGGGTCGAACTTCAGGATCCTTCCATTTTAGGCGAGGGTACCGACTGGCAGGACGCCGTTTTCCAGGTAGCTCCAATGCAAAGCAACCAGATTAGCGCCCTGGGCGGTACTGATATGGTAAAATATTTTATTTCGGGAAGTTATTATACGCAGGAAGGGACTGTTATCGGTTCCGATTTTGAACGTTTTTCTGGCCGTGTTAACCTGGATGCGCAATTAAAACCGTGGTTTAAAATGGGTACCAACCTGATGTTTACCAAAACCAGCGAAAACATAGGGCTGAACAACAGTACCGAAGGTATTATCAGTGTTGCGCTCAATTCGTCGCCCGATATTCCTATTTACAATACCGACGGTACTTGGTCAGGCGATCAGAGAGAGGGTTCGCCCGGAAGAGTCAACCCGATTGCAAAAGCGCTTGACGAGGAAAATACGCTGAAAAGAACAAGTATTGTCGGCACCCTTTACAGCGATATCAATTTTACAAAAGATTTGACATTGCGGACCGAACTGGGTATTGATATCGGAAATTCCAATGCCTACCATTTTGTACCCACTTATCAATACGGAACAATTGTCAATTCAACCAACTCGTCCAGCATCCAGTACAACCAGAATTTTTTCTGGCAGTTGAAAAACTATCTCACCTACAGCAAAACGTTTGAAAAGCACAATGTTACTGCGATGATTGGGCAGGAAGTTTCGGAATGGACATATGAAAATCTGAAAGGCTCAAGCACTGGTCTTTCGAGCAATGATATTCATTTGCCGAGCCTCGGCGACCCCACAACGATGACCATTGGTTCAGGAAAAGGCAGTGGAGCAATGGCATCGGCTTTTGCCCGTGCCAACTATTCCTACGACGAGAAGTATTTATTAACCTATACTTTCCGATATGATGGTTCTTCCAACTTCGGTCCTGAAAACCGCTGGGCGCCATTCCATGCTTTTGCAGTTTCATGGAGGTTAAACAACGAATCGTTTATGGAAAGTTTAAAAGGCACTGTCAGCAATTTTAAAATCCGTGCCGGCTGGGGGCAAACCGGAAATGCCAATATCGGCGGATACCGCTGGGGCGCATCCATCAATAAAATGCCTACCGGCCTGGGACAGGGCTTTCGCCAGACCAATATTGCAAACCCTTATGTTACCTGGGAAAAACAGGAGCAGTACAATCTCGGAGTTGATTTAGGTCTGTTTGAAAACCGGATTGAAATGGTGGTTGACCTTTATGATAAAACCTCGACAGCAATGTTGATGGATATGCAACTGCCCTCTTACATGGGGACTCGCGGAAACGAATCCATTCGTTTATATCCGCCGATGGGCAACTTCGGAAAAATCCAAAACAAAGGAGTTGAAATTACCCTGGTTACCCGCCCCCTGGTGAGAAACTTCAAATGGGACAGTGAACTGTCATTCACCCTTAATAAAAACAAATTACTCGGTCTCGACGGAACCCCGGCTGCACACATTGAAGGTTACGGGCAGTGGACCGACCTGGTCAGTTTGACAGAACTTGGAGAATCGTTATACAACTTTTACGGCTACAAAGTGGTCGGCGTTTATCAGGACAAGGAGGATATTATGAATAGCCCCAAAACAAAAGCTTATCCTGACGACGGGAACTTCAACCGCTCCAACACGGTTTGGCCGGGCGACCTCAAGTTCGCAGACCTTTCCGGGCCCGACGGAACACCTGACGGATTAATTGACGAATATGACCGAACCAATATCGGGTCGCCTCTTCCAAAGTTTACATTTGGGTTTAATAATACATTTAGTTATAAAAATTTTGAACTGAATGTATTTATGAGCGGCTCGGTGGGGAATAAAATATTGAACTATGTAGGAAGAGGATTAATAAGTATGGAAAGTATGTGGAACAACCAGCTTGCCGATGCAGTTGACCGCGCCAAACTGGAAGCCGTTAATTCAGGGAAACAATATCCATTCGTAAACTCTTCGGGCGGCACAGTAAACGACTGGTATGAAGACATCGACAATGTGAAGGTAAAAAATCCGGAGACAAGGATTCCGAGGGCAATTGCCGGCGACCCGAACGACAACAACCGGATTTCCGACCGGTTTATCGAAGATGGTTCCTATTTGCGGTTTAAAAATATTACCCTGGCTTACAACATACCCAAAAATCTGCTGAGGAACGTTTCAATCGATAATCTGAGAATCTATTCGAATATCCAGAACATGTGGACGATTACCAGGTACACCGGATTTGACCCGGAAGTGGGCGCCAGCCAAACCAACGACAACGTGAGCGGATTGGATAACGGACGTTACCCTTCTCCAAGAATTTACACGTTTGGGTTAAGTATCACTTTTTAATTTTTGAAAATCAGTTGTTATGAAAAATAGAATAAAATACCATAAATTCCTGGTTTTGACAGCTCTTCTGTTTATCAGTTATTCCTGCGAAGAGTTTCTTGACCGCCCGACTGAAGACAGCTACACCATAGACAGTTTTTATAAAACCGACGAGCAGTGCTTTCAGGCAGCCAACGTGTTGTACAATGCGCCCTGGTATGATTTTCAACGGGGTTTTGTTAAAATTGGAGATGTAATGGCCGGAAACCTGTATTATGGCACCGATAATATTTATCAGAATTTTAACCTTACTTCTTCCAACGAGGATCTTGCCAATGCAGCCAATTCATTGTGGCTGGTAAACGGCCACTGTAATGCGGTTATCGAAAATATAAAAACAAAAGCCGGTCCCGATGTGAGCGAAGAAACCAAAAATACAGTCACCGGCGAAGCAATGGTATGGAAAGCGCTGGCTTACTTTTATCTCGTCAGAATTTGGGGTGCCATTCCTATCATCCACAGTAACAGCGCTATTATCGGTGAAGGAACAGCTACCGAACTCAAAAAGAATACCGTTGAGGACGTTTACGAATACATTGTCCGGACACTGGAACACGCAGTTACCTTGCTGCCTGAACAAAATCAGACGGGGCGCCTAAACAAAACGGCGGCTTACGGTTTGCTGGCAAAGGTTTACCTTACACGTTCGGGTTACGGACAAAGTGGCTCGAGAAACCAGGCCGACCTCGATAAAGCGAAGGAATACTCAGCCAAAGTTGTCAATGAAAGTGGGTTGGAACTGGAGCCTGAATATGGTAATCTGTTTCGCATCTCAACCGGAAATTTTAATCCGGAGAATCTAATCTCATGGCGTTGGATTGCTTCTGACCAGTGGACATCGCAAAACACACTGCAATCGGATTTATCATTGAATGGATTTACCGGACTCAATGACTCCTGGGGAACCTGGGTCGGGCCGACCATCGATCTTCAGTTTGCTTTTGACGAAGATGCGCGCGAGGCACGTAACAACCGCGATGCCCGCCGTAAAGCAACCATGATGATGAAGGACGATTTTTATCCTTATTTCTGGAGACATGTGGGTGGTTTTACCGCAACCTGGGACGACGATAATAACGTAGCCGGAGCTACTTTCGGAATCGGGACCGGCGCCAACTGCGTAAAACATATTGTTGGTCATTACGAGGGAGACCACAAAGCCGAAGCAGGTGTGCCGGCCCGAAGAATGGCAACTGACCTTGCGACTCATATTTTAAGGCTGGCCGATGTTTATTTAATTTACGCCGAAGCCATTCTTGGAAATAACGAAACAACCAGCGACGCCGAAGCTTTAAGAGTATTCAACGCGGTGCGTAAACGTTCCATTCCTACACATGTTAATGTTACTTCCGTTTCTTTCGAAGATATTTTTAAGGAACGCCGACTTGAACTGGCGCTGGAATGCGACAATTGGTACGATTTTGTCAGGCTGCATTATTATAAACCCGACCTTGCCAAGCAGTGGCTGAATGCCCAGGAAAGAGGTTCATTTAACGGTTTACGCGGATACTACGACGGAGAAATTGATAAATCGGCAGTCACCATCGAATCGTTTAAAGTAAATATTACCAGCGATTCAAAATTCCAGTTGCCATTTCCTGAAGTGGATTTGGCCATGAACCCCAACCTGAGAGACGATGTGGAACCTGTGCCATTTGATTTCAGTACACTTGAATACTAACGCTAAACAAAAACAAAATGGAAATGAAAAAATATATTTCAAAAAGAATGCCGGTTGCATTTCTTCTTCTTATCCTTTCAGGGTTGATAACAGGTATGTTATTTCAATCGTGCGAAGATAATGACGATATAACTAATCCGGATGCTGTTCCTGTTGTGCGCTACATCAGGATAACCGATCCTGAAAAATCGGATTCGCTCGTTACCCATGCTTTTATGGGAAACACGGTTGCCATCATCGGCGAAAATCTGGGTAGTGTGGTGGAAGTTTGGTTTAACGACCAATCGGCATTGCTGAATACCAGTTTTATTACCAACACAAGTATCATTGTTACCATTCCGAATGAAATACCGGAAACGGTTACCAACGAAATCCGGTTGATTACCAAAGGAGATGTGGAAGCAAAACACCCGTTTGGTGTAGATGTCCCGCCGCCATTTCTTAGTTCGATGCTTTGCGAACATGTTGAAGATGGCGGAACTGCTGTTATCAACGGAAACTTTTTTATCGACGATCCCAATGTGCCCATCCAGGTTTTCTTTCCGGGAAATATGGAAGGCGAAGTACTAAGTGTGGAACTCACCAAAATTACGGTTAAAGTTCCGCAGGGAGTTGGAGTCGGGCCGGTCCAGGTAAAAAGTATCTACGGGTCGTCACGTTCTTCATTCTACTTCAGGGACGACAGGAATTATATTCTCGATTTTGATCAGCTCACCTCGGCCGGAAGCTGGAGGAGCGGCAAAATTTTAAATAATGAACACAGTTTGTATGGAAACTATTTGGTATTACGTGGCGAACTGGGCGATAATGCCGGAGGCGAAGATTATACCGACGGCGGTTTTGTTTGCGAACTCTGGAGCGATGCCAACGGTCGTCCTCAAGGGAATTTCATTGATGGAAATCCGGCTGATTACCAGATAAAGTTTGAAGCGAAAGTGATGGAATGGTCGGGGGCTTATCTGAATATTTGTTTTGGTCCGTGGGCATCGAGTGTTGCACCTTACCAAAATCAGTTGTACTGGGGTAATATCAACGCCCGGGCGCTTTGGAGACCCTGGGAAACCAACGGTACAGGTTCGTTTCAGACCGAAGGCTGGATTACCGTTACCATTCCGATGACCGATGTAAAATACAACAACGAATTTGGCGCCATGGAATTTAATCCGGACCGGGCAGGTAGTATGTCTCTTTGGATGAAAGGCCCCGCTGCCGAAACAGGAGGAACCTGTAAAATGGAAATTTATATCGACAATATCCGTATTGTTCCTTTGTAAAATTCAAAATTTAAAAATCGCTGATATGCAAACAAAATTTATAAAATATATCAATAACGCGCTGCTGATTTTGGCGGTGGCGACGGCTACAACCTTTTCGTTATTTACATCCTGTGATAATGATGACGATAAAGTGGTTTCCGGAGTAGTTCTCGAAAGTTTTGGACCGATGCCAATCGCAAGGGGGGCCGAACTGTCTTTTATCGGTTACAATCTCGACCAGGTGTCGGTTGTGGTTTTGCCGCCGAATATCGAAATCACGACCTTCGGACAAAAAACATCGGAATTAATAACGGTCACTGTACCTCAGGAGGCGGTTGAAGGAAATGTAATTGTTAAAACGCCACAGGGGAATATTACGACCAAAACTCCAATAACCTATTCAGAACCAATTTCCATCGCAAGTATCTCGCCTGCAACTGTTAAAGCCGGGCAGGAACTCACCATTACCGGCGATTATCTGAATCTGGTGAAAGAAATAATTTTTACCGATCGTATCACGGTGGGCGACACTGCATTTATCAGTCAAAGCCGTCAGCAATTAAAACTTTTGGTTCCCGCTGAAGCACAGACCGGTAAAATTGCCGTTTCCAACGGCGCCGAAGATCCGATAATTATCTATTCACAAACCGAATTAAACATCGTTTTGCCTGCTTTTACTGCCATTTCTCCCAATCCGGTAAAAGCAGGAACAGTGCTGACAATCACCGGAACCAACCTCGATTTGGTTAAAAAAGTGGTCCTCGGCGGAGGAAAAAATATTACCGAATTTGTGAACCAGTCGGAAACAACCATCGAACTAAATGTTCCGGGTGACACACAGGACGGTAAAATTACCATGATTCCGGAATCAATGGTGGAAGTGGCATCCGAAGCCGACCTGATAATGGTGGTCCCGACGGTTAGCGTTTCGCCAACAACGGTAAAAACCGGCAATACAATTTCAGTTACCGGAACCGACCTTGACCTTATCCATAAAGTTGTGTTTGGAGGCGGTGCGGAGGGGACCATTGAAGCGGGCGGATCTGCTGGTCAAATTATGGTTATAGTTCCGGAACTGGCAGTTGCAGGAGAGGTTGTTTTTCATACAGCTTCGGGCAAATCGGTTTCGGGCGGAAATATAACTATTATTTCTCCGGTTATTTCCGGGTTTAGTCCGGAGGTAGGCAAACCTGGCGTTGATGTGGTGATTGCCGGTACCGACCTCGATTTGGTTGCCAAAGCCATCTTTACCGGCGGGATTGAAGGAGCCATTGGATCACAATCTGAAACAAGTGTAACTGTTTCCGTTCCTGTAGGCGCACAAACCGGTGTTATTACCCTTGTCGCCGCCAATGGCGTTGAAGTGACCTCCGCTTCATCTTTCGAAGTTCTGTCAAATCTGCCCAACTTCGAATCTTTTACCGAACCCCGGGGAGAGCCCGGAAAAATACTGACACTAAACGGAACGAAACTCGATTTAATTAAAGAATTAATCTTCCCCGGTGATATTAAAGCTACCGCTTATGGCATTAAAACCGATACAAAAGTGGAGGTGTATGTCCCGGTAAGTGTGGTTTTGGGGTTTGGACAAATTAAAATGATTACTTATGAAGGAGAAGAAGGTTTGTTGCCGGAAATCTATTTTGGAGGCACCGATCCGGTACTGAACCAGGAACTGTGTTTCTTCGATTTTAATGGCGCCGGCAAAGATTCGTGGTGGGGTAATGCAATGGGCAGCGGAATCGTCGACGACCCTGATAATTCAGCCGACGGTACTCCATTTTGGAATATCAACGGATGGAGCGGTACCGGTTGGTGGGACGGACTATTCTTCAGAAACGGCAGTAACAATTTTGTCACAACCGGCGTTGATGCCGGCACCTGGGCGGTGAGGTTCGATATCAATGTACGCGAGCCCATTTACGAAGGGATATTAAAAATCCGTTTTGGAAGTTACTACTACGAGTTTAAACCATGGAACGGATTACCCAACGGCTATCAGACGACTGGCTGGATCACGGTTACCTGCCCGTTGTCGGGATTTATGGACGGTGGAACAGTCCTAACCGATCCTTCCGTCGGTGGAGCCGAATTCGGGATGGTTTGGACTTGGGGAACATCCATTAAAATAAATATGGGAATCGACAATATCAGGTTTGAACCCATTCCATAATGTATTTCAAAAAGGTAGAATAACAAAGTTTGATTTTTCATACAGACAAATTTTCAGGAAGAAAGGGGATGCATTTTTATGCACCCTTTTCTTTTTCAAGTTGCATTGCGCTGACAAAAGGCACAGTAAAAACGATTAAAAATGGAATCAAAATCTATACACAAATTTCTGTTGGTTTTTCTCGCTTTTTGCTTTTATGGTGTAGCCAACGGTCAGCTAAGGTTTGAAGCAGAACAGGCTACCTTTTCTTCCGGGTTAACGGTTTCCAATACTATTTCAGGACATTCGGGGAGCGGTTATGTAGGTAATTTCGCCAACAGTAACGACAAACTTGTTTTCCAATTTTCGTTGGGCGTTGCGGCCGAATACAACTTGTCGCTGGGTGTTGCCGCGCCCTATGGTAATAAAACCAATTTTATCTCCGTTAACGGGAATAAACTGGAATTTTCAGTTTTGCAGTCAGCAACCTTTTCTGAAAAACAGTTGGGAAAGGTGCGTTTGATGGCTGGCGAAAATATCGTGGAAATTACACCAGGCTGGGGTTGGTTTTTTGTGGATTACCTAAGCGTGGACCCAAATACCGGTCCGGCAGTCGATTTTAACCTCTCTGAAACATTGGTAAACCCGAGTTCAACAGAAAACACCCGGAAATTGTACCAGTTTCTGCGCGACAATTTCCGGAAAAAAATAATTTCAGGGGTAATGACACTGGAAAGTTTTGATGAAACCAACTGGATTAAACAACAGACCGGGAAAGAACCGGCTTTGACGGGGATTGATTTTATGCACTGCAACCGTGGCTACACCTGGTACAACAACAATACACCGGTAAACGATGCAACTATCTGGTACGACAAAAACGGCATTCCGGCGCTTTGCTGGCACTGGCGCGATCCTTCGCGTGTTACCGAAGCTTTTTATACCGGTGAAACCTCGTTTGATGTTTCCAAGATTTTTGATGAAAATTCTTCGGAATACAAAGCGATGATTAGCGACATCGATTACATTGCCGGGTTGCTGAAACAACTGTCGGATAACAATGTCCCGGTACTTTGGCGGCCTCTCCACGAAGCTTCGGGTGGCTGGTTCTGGTGGGGTGCAAAAGGAGCCGGTGCCTGTAAAAAACTGTGGCAAATCATGTTCGATCGGATGGTTAACTATCACCAGGTAAACAACCTCATCTGGATATGGACCACCGACACGCACGAAACGAACATGGATTGGTATCCCGGAGATGAATATGTTGATATCCTCGGCGTGGATATTTATGCCGAAAAGGGGGATTTCAGTTCGCAGTATCTGGTGTTTGACAAAATAAAAACCGATTTTGAAGGGAAAAAAATGGTTACGCTCAGCGAATGTGGTATTGTTCCCGATCCGGATAACCTGAAAAACGATCAGGCTGGGTGGTCGTATTTTATGCCGTGGTACGGCGATTTTGTCCGCGATGGGATCTACAACCCGCTGCCGCACTGGCAAAAGGTGATGAACCACGAACATGTTATCACCCTTGACGAAATGCCTGATTTAAAAGAATATGTTACCGTGTTGAAAGAAACTAATCCTGTTCCTGAAGAAAATTTTGCCGTGTCGGTTGATTATCTTCATCGGACATTACAAATTAATCCGATAAATTTTACCGGCGATTTTGATTTGGAAATTTACGAACTAAACGGGAATCTTTGTTATTCTGAAAAAAAACAGAATGGCAAAATCCTGATTTTATTATCAGAACTGCCTGAGGGATTTGTTGTTGTTGTTTTGAGATCGCCGGAAAAAGTTTTCAGGTTCAAAGTAATAATCTAAAAAGAATAACTTTTGAGCAATAAAAAAGCCGGAAGAAAATCTTCCGGCTTGCCTTGTAGCGGGGGCAGGACTTGAACCCACGACCTTCGGGTTATGAGCCCGACGAGCTGCCAACTGCTCCACCCCGCAATATATTTTTTATTTCAATGAAATTTCTTCGATAACGGGTTGCAAATATAAACAGTTTTTCTGAATGTGCAAAAAAAATATAATTTTTAAAAGCTGTCTTTTATAATCCTGAAAAAAAACGCATCAATATTCAGGTTAAAACAGAAATTTCCTAATTTTAACCGCATTATCTAATCCAGTAAATCATGAGTAAAAAACAATCGAGAAGAAAATTTATCCAGAACTCGGCCACAGCGGCTGCAGCACTGACGATTCCAACCATTATCCCGGCACATGCTTTTGGCGCCAACGACCGAATTAATGCGGCTGTACTTGGCGTTAACGGCCGCGGTAAGAGTCATATTTCGAGTCTGATGGTACAGGAAAATGTTGCAGTTACCCATTTGTGCGATCCGGACATGAATGTGCTGAAAGAAAGACAAAAAGAGTTTAAAGAAAAGTATAAACAGGATGTAGCACTCGAACAGGATCTACGCCGGATTTATGAAAACAAGGACATTGATGTCGTGAGTATTGCTACTCCGAACCACTGGCACTCTCTTGCGGTAATCTGGGCTTGCCAGGCGGGTAAAGACTGTTATGTGGAAAAACCGGGCTCGCACAATATTTATGAAGGCCGTAAAATGGTGGAAGCCGCACAAAAATACGACCGTATTGTTCAACATGGCGTTCAGTTGAGAAGTTCGCCCTCAGTACGCGAGGCGGTGAAAATGTTGCACGAAGGGTACATTGGACGGGTATATATGTCGCGGGGATTGGTTTTCCGCTGGCGGGCCGACATCGGCAACAAAGGGTTTGAACCGGTTCCCGAAGGTCTCGACTACGATTTGTGGGCAGGCCCGGCTGCAAAACGACCGTTCAGTCGTAACATTGTACACTATAACTGGCACTGGACTTTTGAATATGGAAACGGCGATGTGGGCAACCAGGGAATTCACGAAACAGACCTCTGTATGTGGGGACTGAACGTGGGCCTGCCAACAAAAATCACCTCGATGGGTGGTAAATTCCTGTTTAACGATGCCAAGGAAACGCCCGAAGTACTTACATCAATCTATCATTATCCTGACGAAGATAAAATTATCCAGTTCGAAGTACGCCCGTGGTGCACCAATACTGAGGAAGGTGTTACCGTTGGAAATATTTTCTATGGCGAAAAAGGAGTCCTGGTGGTTGACGGATATGACAAATACCAGTTTTACATGGGACAAAAACGTGAAAAGGACAAAGGAGGCGACGACGGTTCGATTGCCAAATCGGAAATGGAACGTGGCGACGGCGGCACCGACGGACATTTTAAAAATTTCCTCAAAGCAGTGCGCGCACACGACAAAACCATACTGAATGGCCCGGTTGAAACAGCCCATCTTTCTTCAGGGCTGGCGCACCTCGGAAACATTGCCTACCGGTTGAACCGCGTTTTAACCTTTAATCCCAATTCCGAAAAATTTGTAAACGACCCGGAAGCGGATGCTCTGCTAACACGAAACTACAGGGCACCATATACTGTTCCTGAAATTGTATAATCGTTTAAACATGATAATTAAAAGGCTGTCCGGATAGGGCAGCCTTTTTTTTATCCTGCATCCGATATTTTACCGCCGAGCGTCAAATTCTCGGGCGGAACTTCATTGTCTTCCGATAAATAAAACAGACGCGACTGATGTGGCCCCAGTTCGATGTCAATTTCTGTCAGTTCTCCGAATGGAAGAATAATTTCGGGCTTCCAGCTAAAAACATGGGCCGCTTCTTTTTCAATCAAATCGGCAACATTAAATCTTTTGGCTACCGGTATATTTTTATCGTTGAAAAAAAGAACGCCCCAGCTATTTTGCTGTTTATAAACCCGTACGGCAACTTTTATTTCGTCCAGGTCGGGCCAGAAAGGGAGAAAGGCATTTTGCTGCCGTTTGTTGGGTTCGAGAAACCTGAAAAACTGAAGCTGCTCCTCGTTCCACATGGTAATTTCGTCAGAAGTCCCCACTGCGCCGCCCAGAATACTTTGCCATAACGCCAGACTTATCCGTTCTGTTTCAGTAAACTGGTTATTGGTTTCGAGCAAATTAATCTCGCCCGGGTGATTTTGCCAGTAGATATTATTAAAATAATGGGTATAAAATGATTCCTGGATCATATTCACCACGCCTGACGAATCCCATGTCCCCTTGATTTTATTACTAATTCGGCAAATATCGGCAAACCCGATGGCCGGTCCGTACGGAACCTGGTCGGTCATCCAAAGGCTGCCATGCCCAATTTCTTCACGAATTATCTGCATGATTTCGCGTAACACCTGGACACATGTTTTTCCCGGCGTCGCCCGTTTAATCTTCCACGAGTCATCAAAACCCCAGTCCATGTCGGCGGTTTCATAAAAAATAAAACCCGTTTTACGTAGGGTCCGGAAAACTTTACTGATATAATTCTGTACTCCTGTATGGCTTCCGTCGAGGGCGTACAAAACGCCGTCTGCAGTTACTTTTTTGGGTATGGGGTTATCGTTGTAGTCTTTCACTGCCCAATCAGGATGTTGTTTATACAGTTTACTTTTTTCGGACATGGCAAACGGAGAAATCCAGATCCCGGCCCTGTACCCATCCTTAAAAATTTCGCGTGCAGCGCGGTCGAGGCCACCCGGCCAGTTTTCGTTGGGTTCGAGCCAGTCGCCAATTTCACAATATCCTTTATTGATGACAAGAGAATGGAAAGGGAGTTTTGGTTTCAGCGTATTCAGATAATCGATTTGTTCCTTCAGCTTATCGAACGAATTGGTGTTATCGCTGCCTTCTTTGGTGAACCAGTGGTAGCTGGTAATCGAACTTTGCCGTGCTTCGGTAACATCTCCCGAATGCCAGGTGAGTTCCTGCATTGTTTCAAAAGGTTTGTTTCCGGCATAAAAATGCAATTCGGGGAGTTTTATGTATTCATTTTTTATCCTGACTTCTTCGAGCAACATCCCTGCCTCGAAAAATACTTGTTCGTCGCCTTTTTCGCGGTCGGCAATACCGTTTCTGTGTGGCCGGTTGTAAATGGTGTTTCGCTGCAAAAAGTCGTTATGCTCAACATTACCGATGGCAATTGTTTCTTCTTGCCCGAGAAAGGCAAAGGCGAGATAACCATCGTAACTCCAGCTTGTTTCGCCGGTAATGTTTCCCCATTCCTTGTTTCCCGATTTTATAATCTGGTAAACACTGCTTGGTCCGCCTGTTCCAAAACCTTGTTTAAAAAAATGGTCAACACCAAAAATTTCAGCCTCCGAAATGGGAAAAAACCATCGCGGCGCCTGCGAAAAACCACTTAACTCGGCTCCAATGGAAAGGTAATTATCATGGGTTTTAAGGTCAAGCATTAAAAATCCTTCCGGCAATTCATAAACAATTCTCTTTCCTTTGGGCGAATCGCCGAGAAAAACGTTTTTCGGCATCACTGCCTGTCCGTTAATAGCCGGGCGACAGTTTTTTAGAATAATCTCTTTCGAAATCAGATCGTAACTTCCGTTATCATAAATAATCCATCGCGGTTTCGAAAGTTTAAAACGGATATCTTTCCTTTTATCCGATTCAATGGCAAACGCCTGTGCAGGAGATAAAAGAAATTGGCTACCCATAGCCAATGTGCCACACATTTGAATAAATGTCCGCCTTTTCAGTTTATTACAGGTCATCGCTAGTTTGCTATTTTAATTTTTTAAAGTTACAATCTGCAAAATTAAAACCCTTACTTTTATTCCATTATTTTGCTTAAACTGATCTTAAACACTTTTTAACAATTAATTTTTCGGGTTTAAATATCTATTCAGGTATAAAATGACATTTTTTAGAGCGTCATAAAAGTACCTGTTTCCATCACGGACTAAAACGGACCCATTGTTTCTGTCCGCTTTTAAAACGGGCAAAAATCAGTTGATTTTTAAGGACGGGCAAAATCGAAACTTAGAGGAAAGAACAATTCTAAATTAAATCGTACCGGCTCAATTTTCTGTTTCTGTTCTTTTAAAAGTGAAGAAGAACCATTTCCTTTAGATGAATTAAACCAAAATTTTAACCGATGAACTGGAAAAAACTGTTTATCACCATTTTTCGGATAGCCATTGGCTGGCATTTTTTGTATGAAGGGATTGCAAAACTGATGGTTTCCAACTGGACGGCTACCAGTTACCTCGCCAACGCATCCGGGCCGTTTGCGGGATTTTATCACTGGCTGGCCGCTTCCGAAAACCTGATGAATATTATAGATCCTGTAAACATTGCCGGATTGATATTAATCGGACTCGGACTGTTTCTTGGTCTGGCTATCCGCATCTCATCTGTTTCAGGAATCGTTTTACTGATGCTTTACTATTTTGCCTACCCGCCTTTTGGAGGTAATCTGTTCGGCGCAGCGGAAGGGAATCTTTACATTGTCAACAAGAACCTAATTGAAGCGCTGGCGCTGGCAGTTTTGATTTTTATGAAAGAAAAAGGGTTTGGTATTTATGCTCTTAGTTTTTTCTCAGGGAAAAGAAAACCTGCAAATAATAATGAACCAGAAGAAGAACAACCCGGGAACTCGCGCAGGGAGGCCTTGAAAAACCTGGCAACACTGCCAGCTTTGGGAATTATTGGCTGGGGTGCCTTTCGCGATTCGCAAAAATTTGGCGTGGATACCCTGTCCGGCGCTACAATTCAGATTGGCGGGGCCGACATCAGCGAGCTAAAAGGCGAACTTCCGAAAGGAAAAATCGGGGATCACGAAATCAGCCGCCTTGTTTTGGGCGGAAACCTCATCGGTGGTTGGGCACACTCGCGCGATTTGATTTATGTCCCATCGCTTTTCAGGGCATACAATACCGAAAAAAAGATTTTTGAAACCCTGATGCTGGCCGAAAAAGCTGGTATAAACACCATCAATATCGGTTTCCCGACGATGGAAACCTTGAACAAGTATAAAAAAATAACCGGCAGCAAAATTAAAGTTATTGTTCAGGTAGGTCCTGACAAAGAGCTAAAAGATATTTACGTAAATATCAATAAAGCAGTCGATATGGGTATGGATATTATCCAGATTCAGGGGAACTGGGGCGACTGGCTGGTTCGCGACAACAGGATGGATGTGATTGAGAAAATGCTGGACCGGATTCGCAGCCAGGGTTTTACCGCGGGGATGGCCTCGCATACGATTGACACGTTGATTGCCTGCCAGGAACAGGGAATTATTCCCGACTACTACATGAAAACCATGCACCACGACAACTACTGGTCGGCCCACCCGCGCGAAAATCGTATGCCGTTTGAAGTGGACGGTAAAAAACACCTCGACCATAACCGTTTCCACGATAACTGTTTCTGCCTGTACCCCGACAGAACCACCGCTTTTGTGGAACAGGCCAAAGTTCCGGTCATGGGATTCAAAGTTCTGGCAGCCGGGGCAATCGAACCCAAAGACGGTTTCAACTGGGCATTCCGGAACGGCGCCGACTTTATCTGCGTCGGGATGTTCGACTTCCAGATTGTCAACGACGTGAATACGACCATTGACGTTCTGAATAATCTTCAGGGAAGAACGAGGAAGTGGTACGGATAGTTTATGGCTTAAAATTCAAAATTTCACTTTGATTATTTTTTGTAATTTTCACCAGAAGAATTCATTGCTGGTTTGGTTTAAAATCAATTTAAAAGAACCGATGAAAACATCACTTTTAGCATTTGTAATAATATTACTAAACACAACGCTGTTTGCGCAAACTGACAATGATATTTATCTTCTTGTTCGCGCCGATGATATTGGTTCGTTTCATGCGGCAAACGAGGCTTGTATCTCGTCGTACCAAAACGGCATTGCGCGCTCGGTAGAAATTATGGCGCCTTGTGCCTGGTTTTTGGAAGCGGCACAGATGCTGAACGAAAATCCCGGTTTCGATGTGGGGGTTCACCTAACACTCACCAGCGAATGGGATCATATCAAATGGCGGCCATTAACCCACTGCCCCACATTGGTTGACGGAGATGGGTATTTTTTCCCAAAAGTATGGAAAGCCGAAGGTTACCCTGCCAACTCTTCCATTCAGGAGTCGGATTGGAGCCTTGCCGAAATAGAACAGGAACTCCGCGCCCAGATTGAAATCTCGTTAAAACACATCCCACACATCTCGCACCTGAGCAGCCACATGGGGTTTGAAGGACTGGATCCTAAAATTGGCGAGATCGTAAAAAAACTGGCCAATGAATATCACCTCGAAGTGGACTTAACAGGGGTAAAACGGTTTTCGGGTTGGGGAAGGGATGTTTCGTATGAAGAGCGTATTAACGGGTTTTGCGAAAACATCGAAAAATTAACACCCGGCAAATACCTTTTTGTGGAGCACCCGGGCAAAGATTCGCCAGAAATGAAACCGGTGGGGCATTCGGGTTATGAAAATGTGGCCGGGGATCGCGAATGGGTCACCCGCGTGTTTACCAGCGAAAAGGTGAAACAAATCATTCAGAAAAAAGGAATAAAACTGATCAGTTACAAAGATTTAAAATAGTGGAAAAATGAAATTGTTGTACCGTAAGTATTATGCACTGGTTGTTTCCCTGTTGCTGACATTCAACCTGAACGCACAGGACCCAAACCGTTTTACAAAGCAGGTTGAAGAACTTGTTCAAAAGGAGTATCAATTCGACTCTGCTAAAAAGAAGATAGTTTTTGCCGGAAGCTCCAGCATCAGAATGTGGAAAGACGTTCAATCGTATTTTCCCGGATACCACGTTATTAATAACGGTTTTGGAGGCTCTCATTTTAGTGATTTGCTTCATTTCTACGATCAGTTGGTCGTAAAACCAGCTCCCGAAATCCTCTTTATTTATGAAGGCGACAACGATATTGCCAGTCATAAAAAGCCGGGGAAGGTTTTAAAACAAGCGAAAGAATTAACTGCAAAACTTCAAAAAGATTTGCCCGAAACCCGGATTATTTATATTTCGCCAAAGCCAAGCATTGCAAGGGATTCGTTAAAAAACGAATACATCAGGCTCAATAAAAAACTGAATAAAC
>CAYWBV010000029.1:0-21903 GCA_964455785.1 uncultured Maribellus sp. | reverse complement strand
TGTTTTCCAGAATTACAATGGCATCATCCACCAGAATTCCGATAATTAACGACATAGCCAGCAGAGTCATCAGGTTTAAAGTGAAGCCCATGAGCCACATCACGGCAAACGCGGTGATTAGCGAGGTCGGGATTGCAATGAGTACAATCAAAGAGTTTCGGTAACTTCTTAAAAACAGGAACATCACCAATGAAACCAGGATTACGGCTAAAATCAGGTCATCAACGACTGAATTTACTGCTGAAATAGTCAAATCTGTCGAATCATCGGCAACAGTAAATTTTACGCCATATTTTAAGTTGGCACTTTCAATTTGTTTGAGTTTCGCGTGGACTAATTTTGAAACTTCCACAGCATTGGCATCACCTTGCTTTTTCAACAAAAGGCCTATTCCGTTTACTCCGTTGTAGCGGCTTACGGAGCTTATCTCTTTCACACCATCGATTACGGTTGCTACATCTTTTACATAAACCGGCATCCCCGGGGCAGGCATTGCAATCTGAACATTCATAATGTCATTTACCGTTGAGAATTTGCCGATCAACCTGACTGAATTACTTTCTTTGTCAGTTTGCGCTTTCCCGGCAGGTAAATCAATGCCAGAGCGATTAATCGCCTCAACAACATGGTAAAGTGATATTTTGTACAATTTTAGCTTATCCTGATCAGCCTTTACCTGTATTTCCCGTTCTTCGCCACCCAAAAGGGTAATTTCCGCCACTCCTTTTAGTTGCTGGATTTGAGGAAGATAGTCGTCTTGCATCTTTTGGTAAAACTGTGTTGCCGGCAAGTTACTTGTAGCGCTGATTGATATAATAGGCAAATCATTGGGCGAAACCTTACTCATTACCGGATTCAATATGTCGGCAGGCAGATCTTTGCGGATATTATCGATATACCGCTGGGCATCCTGCATAGCAATGTCCAGATTTGTGCCATATTTTAAGTTGGCAACAATGACAGAGGCATTGGGCATTGAATACGTTTCCAGGTAATCCACTCCTTCAAGATTCGACAAGGCATCCTCTATTATTCTGGAAACTGAGGTTTCTACTTCATTGGGTTCGGCGCCCGGGTACATCGTTTTTATGACCACAACAGGCTGATTAAAATCGGGCAACAATTCATAGCCCAGGTTTTTATACCCAATTATTCCCAACAAGGTAAATACGCTGAAAAGTACGATAATCAACGAAGGGCGATTGATTGATATTTTTGTAATATTCATGGTTCTTAATTGCTAATTGTCACATTTGCACCATCAAACAGATTGATAAATCCGTTGGTAATAACTACATCACCTTCGATTAAACCATTCGACACTAATACCTTATTCTGAAACCTGGTTGAGATGGTGATATTTTGAAGCGTAGCTTTGCCATTCTTTATGGTATAAACCTGTGGCTGAATGTTTGTTCCCACAATTGAAGAAGCCGGGATAATTATTTGTTTTCCTTCATTATCGTTTTTCAACTCAACCTTCCCAAACATCCCTGACTTGATTTTTAAATCGGAAGTGTTGTTCACTATAAATTGTACAGGGAAACTATTTCCCATATTGGCCTTACTGCCTGTCATGATCACTTTCCTTGACAGCACCGTTTCAGGATATACATCAGCTGAAAGAGAATAAATTTGATTCATTTCGAACTGACTTAACTCCTGCTCGGGCACATTTACTGTAAATTTCAGGTGCGAAATATCGGTTAATTGTAATAATGGAATGCCGGGGGCTGCAAAAGCTCCTTCTTCGGTCAGCTTTGCTGTAACAATTCCACTAAAAGGTGCATCGATGGTCGTTTTATTGATTTGTTCAAGTAAAGTGGCCTTTTGCACTTTCGCCGACTTTAAGCCCAATATCGTTTTTTCTAATTGTACCCCCTGGATAGCATCAGCATTGGCAAGAACAGTGTATCGTTTTACATCCGCTTCCAATCCTTCAATTTGAATCTCAACGGTTTGTAATTGCAGTTTCAATAGAGAATTGTCCAATTGAATTAGTGCCTGACCTTTTTTGACCCGACTTCCTACATCAACCAGAACAGAAGTAATCTTACCCTGAATATCCGCACTGACTTTTGTTTCTTTGTTGGGTTCAAAAGTTCCTGTGTATGAGATATCGTTTTTAACACTTTCAAGCTTCAGCGTAATGGCCTGCACATTAATAGCCTGTTCTTTATTGTATTGATAAACTCTGTTTACAGTAGTTTCTTTGTTGCTTTTCAGCTGAATGATCACGATGGCTATTAACACCAATGCCACAACTATGTAGATGATCGTTTTCTTCATGATTGTATCTTTTAATTCTTAAATGAAATATTTCCGGTTAATTTTTTCAATTCCAAATCTGCTTTCAGGTAATCAATCACTGCAGATAAATAATTTTGCTGAGCTTCCCGCAGAGAGTTGTCAGCCATTAAAACGTCTGTTAGCGTAGCGATCCCCTCTTTTTGCTGCAAAACTGTTTGCTGGTACACCCTGCTTGCCAGGTTTATTTGTTCTGAAGTATTATTGATGGATTGTTGTGTCACAAACCTCTGACGTGTTGCATTTTCAATCTGCATGTTATTTTGTTCTGCAACCAAATCCATTTGCAGCATGCTGTTTTGAATTTCAATGTTTTTCTGGTTGATTCTTCGTTTGGTCACCGTTCCGTTAAACAGTGGAACAGAGACCTGAAGCCCGGCAAAACTTGTGGGGAAGAATTTAAGGAAGTCGTTTGGTTTTTTATCATACCCAAAGCCGGTTTGCCCGTAACTTGCCATAAGAGAAACAGATGGTAACCGTGAGTTTTTCAAGGAACTCAATTCACTTGTTAACAAATGGTTTTGGGTATTTGCCAATTGAAAATCTACTGATGGCAATTTTGAATAGGCCTGGCTGGTTTGATATTGGATGTCTGGTTCTACCTGGATATTCCTGCTTAAAGATATCCCCATTGAAAACTTCAAGGCATTCATCACTTGCTCCATATTGCTGGCTATCAGTTCGTGCCGGGTTGCCAAAAGCTCTTTTTGCAACTGTATTTTACTTACATCGGTTCCAGTAACCATCATTTGGCTGTGAAGCAATTGTATGTTTTCCAGCAATTGTGTAGTGTTCACCAGGTTGCTGTCGGTAAATGCCAGTTGATGTTGTAAAATCTGTGCATTGTAATACAGGTTTGAGACTTCAAAAAACACCTGTTCTTCAGTTTTTTTGAATTGAAGTCCGCTCAGTTCGACAGAAATCTTAGTTGTCTTTATGGCGCCGTAAATTTGAGAATTATATAAAGGCATGGTTAGTTGTATGTTGGCATTTATATTATGGGGCACACCAAACTGAGCTTCTTTAAACTGGCCTTCCGGGCCTCCAAATACCGACTGGGGCATCAATTGATAAGGCAAATCGATAAAATATTTGTAATCGGTATTAAGATGTACTTTAGGAATTAAGTTAGCTTTTGTTTCCAAGTGCCTTTCAGCGCTAAATTCAATGCCATTCCTATTCATTTGCAGATTTTTATTGTGGACCTGCGCCGTATCGATGCACTGTTGCAATGACCAGATTTGAGCTCGTCCGGTTAAAGAGACAATCATCATCAGCGTTGGCAGCAACAACTTCAGAGGTTTGTGAATATTAACAAATTTTCTGTACGAAATTTTTTTAGCTCTCATTTTACCCTAATCTTTTAATGTTCTCAATTTTTTTAATTCAAGTATCACATTATTGAGGAAATGTTCATCTTTCATTTGAAACCTGAACCCGGATAATATTCGGTTTACCAAAAACCTGATGGATCCTTTTATTTTGAAAATGTTTTGTTTCTTTCCGTTATTGATAACATCAGTCAGATAATCTTCAGCAATAAGTTTAATGCGTAAAACTGCTTTCTTAACACTTTCATCTCTTTTCATTAAATTTTTATCGAAAATCAGTGAGAGATAATATGGTTTTTGCTGAAAATAAAAATACAATGCATTGAAAAATAATTCAAGTTCAGCTTCTGGTGTTACACCTTTATTGGCAACCTCTTTAACGAATTCTATGATATCTGCTTCAAATCCATACAGGAGTATGAGAAGAATATCATCATCCTTTGTAAGTTGGTTGTACAACTGATTTTCTTTTAAACCCATTTCCGCGGCAAGATTATGGATTGTTAGCGCTTCCAATCCAGTATTCCGAATAATCTCTTCTGCCTTTTCAATAATTAAGTCCCTGTTTGTTTCCATGATTTTTAATATTTTAGTTCGTTAATATTCACTAACTAAGTTTTGAAATTTTTTTATCTTTCGTTTCGTTTTTTATTAATCAGAAAATATGCAGCTAAAGCGAAAAGACAGGTCAGGGTAATTCGAAAAATCATAGCCTCTATTGTTTTGGTTTCATAAATACCTCCAGCGTTGATATACAATAATAATCCGGCAAAAGCGGCAATAAGAATTGCGGCAGATGTATACAGGATTTTTGCAGTAACCATTTTGATTTTTAAAAAGCCATAAGCAGCAAAAAGGTAGAGGATGCTTGCGATAAAATTTGAAATAACAACAAACATCACATAATTGCCTTCTTTAGCTCTAATGCCAAACCAATCGAACAATACAGTGCTGCTTAGGAATAAGGTAATCGCCCCAAAGATAAATAAGGTTGCTGCAACCAAATAAATAAGTAACTTTTTCATAACTATTTATTTACTTAAAATTTTGTTTAATATTTCTAAAAGGCTTTTGCCTTCTTCCGTTAAATTAAAATTGTGGTTGTTTAAATCCCATTTCTTTATAAGTAACCTGAATGACCCCATTGCAATTAAAGCAAGGTTTTTTGCATCAATATCTGTCCTAATATTATTTTCACTTTGTCCTTTGGAAATAATTTTCTCAATTGTAAGAGCATGAAGGTTTACAATTTCTATTATCTTCGATTTTAAAATTTCATTGTTCTTAAATATTTCTTCAGAAAAAATAACTGAAACCATTGACGGTGTTTCTGAAAATAAATCCAGCATTTTTGAGAATAGGAAACTTATCTTTTCAGATGCTGTTGCATCATAATTTTCCATCAATTCGGAAAGCATTACTGCCATTTCTTTAAAATTACTCAAAACACCTAGTAATATATCTGTCTTACTTTCAAAATGCCGATAAATTGCAGGTTCTGAAATGCCAATCTTTTTCGAAATGTTTTTAATGGTAAGTCCTTGAATCCCCTTGGTATTAATAAGTTCTAAAGCCACCTCTAATATTTCTGTTTGTCTGTCTGTTTGATTATTCATTGTTTCTTAATTTATTTATGCAACAAAGTTAGTTAATATTCACTAACTGCAAAATATATTTGTCTATTTTAACTTTTTTTAATTCTTGTTTTTCAAGGCAGTTAACCGAGAGGGTGGTAAAGTCCAGATTATTTTTAGGTTTCCAACCCTGGGCTTTTAAAATCTTAATCATTTCACGATTAACCATTCCATGTGCAACCACAACTGTAACTTAATGTTTGAACGCATAGTCTGACAATTGTTGGCAATAATCATACAGTTCTGTCTTTAGCTGTTGGTATTCATCTTTTTTTGTTCCTGTGATTCCAAGCATCCACGCAACACGCGATGCGAAGAACCAGACTTTTAAAGGAAGTTGCAGTACTGGAATATTAATAACAGGATAGTTAAGTTCAGAAAGCATGCTGTCTGTCATTAAAATCTAATTATTTCCAAATATTATTGATGCTGTTTCAAATGCCCTTAATTGTGGACTGCAAAATACAGTATCAACCGCATCAAAATGCTCGATTTTTTTTCTGACTTTAGCTGGGTTAAATTCCTTTATATGAGCGTGATTGTATTGCTCTTTGTAAAATTTTGCATCATTGGAATTCCCCCATCCTGGTTTTTTTAAATCGACCCTGGCATGTCTTATACAATATATTTTTGAAGAAGCGTTGCATTTGAACTGCTGAACAGAAACTACAAAAATCAATATGATAAAATATCTCATCATGATTAAAACTGATAATTGACAGAAAAATTAAGAAGCTGGTCTTCGCTGCTAATTGCATAAGAAATGAAATAGCAAAGTGCCACAAAAGGACCCGAAAGATAATTTATTTTTTGGGCGGAGGCTTGCAACTTGGCAATGAAAGGTAAAAAGTGGTCCCTTTATTTTCAGTGCTTTTAACCCAAAGTTTCCCTTTTAATTCCTTGGTTAGTTGCGTACTGATAGAAAGGCCCAGCCCTGAAGAGGGTTCGTTTTCAGTGCCTGCCCGTTGTATTTGTTTGAACTTTTTAAACAATTGGTGGTGCAAATCTGCTGGAATGCCAATACCTGTATCTTTTATAAATATGATGGCTTTTAGGCCCCGGCGTTCTAATCCTAGTGTTATCTGTCCTTCCCTGGGCGTGAATTTTACCGCATTGTCAAAAAGATTATCGAGCACCCGAACTAACAATCCGGGTTTTGTCTCTGCATATATATCATAATCGGGAAAGTCGGTGTCAAAATTTATATTTTTCCGGTCGGCCTTGTATTGGTATAAATTTGCCTGTGAAGTAAGTAATTCTTTCAACGAGCAGATATCTTGTTTGAAATTTTTAACCAGCCCGGTAGAAACGTCTATTCCGAGTTCATACTGTTTGGTAATAAGCTCCGTCAGTTTTTTGATTTCAGGATTAGGGTGCTTTTCCAGTTCCTCTTCAATTATTTGTGTTAGCCCGTAAATTCCCCCTATAATATTCCAAAGGTCATGGGCTGTCGTGGCAAGAAGTTCACTAATACCAGATTTGTCAGTTTGTTGTACTTCCTTTTCAGTTTCTTCTTCCCCCAACTTTTCCCTTGCTCTTTTTTTCATAGATTTCAGTAGCGTATTTTTTGGTTTAAATTAACTAAAGACAAGTATTTTCCCGGAAATTTGTGAAGACTTTTTAATTAGAAAAAGTAAATGTAAAGCACAAATAGCGGATATAAGTTTTCTCATAAGGTCGATTTTTGTTTTAACCGGTTCCTGCAACAACTGCAAAAAAAAGCGTGGAACCGTGACTTACTGATATCAGAGGTATCGCCAAGCACCCACGCATCAAATAAGTACAGCCCACGCCCGTAGCGTGAGCGTGTAACTCATTATTCTTGATGCGTATAAAAATTGGTCGTTTTCGAAGACAAGAATAAAAGCTAGCGCTTTCTGTCTTAATATTTTGTATTAATTGTTATTTGCTATATCAGGTCTTTTAAAATTGTACCGTCCAAACTTACACAAAATTGATTTTATTCTAAAAATTACCTTCACAAAAATGAAAAGCAGCAATTATGTACCATCATTATAGTTTTTTACTGGTATAGATTTCTATTTATACGAATTATACTTCTATACGTTGCTGACCTTTCTCTTGGTCTTCATTGAAGAAAAAGTTTATCTGTTACCTTTTTAAGTCAACATATTTCACCAAAAGACAAAACGTACATCATTCAGGACAAGTACTACAACGAATTAATAATCAACATTCCTAAGCCATAATTTCAGTGCATTATAAATTTTAAATGTACAAATTATGGACAAAGATTTAACATCCGAAACCTTACTGGTTGCCCAGGAAAAAGAACAAGGCAAACCGGTTGTAAAAGCTGTAACGGGGAAACTGAACAAAGACGGGACTCCCCAAACCGTATCGGCCCGGGACAAAACTAACCCGGATTTCCTGCAAATCGACAGGCACGGCAATGCGCTGGAAAACTTCTTTTCCAATTTCATGCGACAATGCAAAAACCCCACCCAATTCAGTTTTTTCAAAGTTCCAATCAACAGTGTTTCTGAAATGTCCATTGTTATCGGCGACATCCTGAAAAACGGCTACGAATCGGGCAAAGAACTGCTGGACGAATACCGGGTAAAACCCGATGACTACCTTAAAAAACAAAACAAAGAGCAAAATCCGGAACAACACAATCAACAAGCTTCAAAACCAGGAACCACACAATCAACTCCTGAAAAGAAACCAACAGCCATATCGGAAAACGAAGTGGACTGGGACAGCCTGGCTAAAATGGGGGTCAGTAAAGAAATGCTGCAAAAAAGAAAATGCCTGGATACGATGCTGAACTATGGAAAATCCCCTTTGCTTCCCGTAAAAATGGATTTGGATGGGATAAGTGTCGATACCCAGGCAAGGCTGGCATTTCGTAAGGGAGAGGATGATAAACTGACCGTTGCTGTCCACGGGGTGCG
Organism: uncultured Maribellus sp.; assembly: GCA_964455785.1. Lineage (GTDB taxonomy): Bacteria > Bacteroidota > Bacteroidia > Bacteroidales > Prolixibacteraceae > Draconibacterium. Next base: position 13,713 of record CAYWBV010000029.1, on the reverse strand, counting down.
CCAGCAACCTGAACTGGACAAACAGTTTTACGGCCATCAGTTTACCGACCAGGAGAAAAAAGCTTTATCGGAAACCGGTAACCTCGGGAAAGTGCTCGACCTGAAAAAGACAGACGGTTCAACGCTTCCGGTATATGTAAGCGTTGATAAACTGACCAACGAAATCGTCGCCCTCCGTGCCGATAAAATAAATATCCCGGATGAAATTAAAGGCGTGCGCCTAAACGAGAGACAAAAACTGGAATTACAGGAAGGCAAAGCAGTTTTGGTTGAAAACATGACAGCCCGGAGTGGAAAAAAGTTTTCTGCACACTTGCAGGTCAATGCCGAAAAGCGGGGATTGGAATTCATTTTTGATAACCAGGTCCAAAACCAACAAAATAACCTTAGGATTCCTACGAAGCTCGGAGGGGTAAGCCTTACCGAAAAACAACAAGCCGACCTGAAAGCAGAAAAAACCATTTATGTGCAAGGGCTGACCGATAAAAAGGGGGAAAAATACAATGCCTACATTAAGGTAAACCCCGAAAAAGGGAAGCTTGATTTCTTTAAATGGAACCCGGACAAAGCCCAGGAGAAAACACCTGATAATGCCCACAAGACACAGGAAGCCGTCAATTCGCAAGGCAAAACCAACGAGGCCACCAAAAATGTACAAGAACCTCTGAAACCGGGACAAACCAAGCCTAACGAGAAACAACAACGCGAAGAGGCCAAACAGCAAAAACCCAAAGCAAAAGGGCTCAAAGTGTAAAATTGCGGCAATCAAAAAAAATAGCAAAAAATAAAAATATGAAAGCAATATTAGCAGAGAAACCAAGTGTAGCAAAAGAAATAGCCCGGATAGCAGGGGCAATTAAGACACACGACGGATACCTTGAAGGAAACGGGTATATGGTTACCTGGGCTTTAGGCCATTTAATTGGACTGGCCAAGCCCGAAGAATATGGCTATGGCAATTTCCAAAAAGAAAACCTGCCCATGCTCCCCGCAGAATTTATTTTAACGCCACGCAGTATAAAGGCAGGCAAATCGTACCAGTTTGACAAAAGGGCGTTACAACAACTGGAAGTTATCGAATCCATTTTCAACCGGTGCAACCACATTATCGTGGCCACCGATGCCGGGCGCGAAGGGGAACTTATCTTCCGGTACATCTATAATTACCTGGGGTGCAAGAAAACTTTTTCCCGCCTGTGGATAAGCAGCCTGACGGACAAAGCAATCAGGCAGGGGCTTAACAACCTTAAAAGCGGGCATGAGTATGATAACCTTTACCGGGCGGCCCAAGCCCGGAGCGAATCGGACTGGCTGGTGGGAATGAACGCTACGCAGGCGATTACCTTAAATGCGGGGCACGGGCTGTATTCGCTTGGCCGGGTACAAACCCCAACACTGGGAATGGTCTGCAAACGATTTCTGGAGAACAAAAATTTTGTTCCAAAGCCCTTTTGGGTTGTGGAGGCTGAACTTGAAAAAGACGGACTGACCGTTAAAGCCCCTGTTACTACAGAATTTGAAAATGAAGAAAAAGCAACACAGGTTTTGCAGGTAATCAGGGATTCCGGGCAGTTAAAAGTTGCCACTGTTGAAACCAAACAACGTACCGAAAAACCCCCGTTGCTTTACGATTTGACCGCCCTGCAAAAAGATGCCAACAGCAGGCTGGGTTTTTCGGCTACCCAAACTTTGTCTGTTGCCCATAAACTCTACGAAAACAAACTCATCACTTATCCACGTACCGGAAGCAGGTTTATACCGGGGGATGTTTTCGAAGAGATACCTGCATTAATTTCGACGTTGCACCAGCACCCGGTTTTGGGCGATTATGCGAAAAACCTGACCCCGCTGAATGACCTGTGTGTCAACGATGGAAAAGTAACCGACCACCACGCATTGCTTATTACAGAAAATAAACCTATAGGTTTAAAAAAAGAAGAACAGGCAGTATATGATATGATAGCCGGACGGATGCTGGAAGCTTTCTCCCCGAATTGTCAAAAAGAAATAACCCAGGTTGTATTCAATTGTAACGGCATTGAGTTAAAAGCCAACGGAACCGTTACCACAACCAAAGGCTGGCGTGCAGTACTAGATACCCGCGAAGAAAACGAAACGGCGCTACCTGAATTTTCCGAAGGGGAACAGCTGCCAATAACCAGGGCTGAAATTCTTAAAAAGCTGACCAGGCCAAAACCATTGCTGACCGAAGCCACTTTGTTGTCAGCGATGGAAAGTGCGGGAAAAGAACTGGACAACGCGGACTACCGCAAAATTCTGAACGCGGTGGGGATTGGTACCCCTGCAACACGTGCAGCCGTTATCGAAACCCTTTTTGCAAGGGAATATATAAAAAGGAACGGTAAATCACTTGTCCCGACCGAAAAAGGGCTCGCCGTTTACGCCGTTGTAAAAGATATGAAAATTGCGGATGTAGAAATGACAGGCAACTGGGAATATGACCTGGCACGTATTGAACAGGGGGCTATCGATGCCGGGACATTTTTGCGGGGAATCCGGCAATACACAACACAAATCACAGAAGAACTGCTCCACAGCAAAATTAGGATAGAAATAAATGATACTCCCGGCGTTGTTTGCCCCAAATGCAAAAAAGGAAACGTGTTTTTCTATTCCAAAGTTGCCAAATGCGACCATTCAGATTGCGGGCTTGTCATTTTCCGAAATATTTGTGGCAGAATACTGACCGATGCTCAAATCGGTCAGTTGCTGTCCAATGGAAAGACCCCCGAAATCAAAGACTTCAAAAGCAATAAGGGGAATACATTCAATGCAATTCTGGTATTAAAGGAAGATTTTAAAACAGGTTTTGAATTTGTACCCGATAAAAAGTCATTAAATACCCGAAGTGATACCTGTAAATGATGCTCTGCGGTACTTTGGCGCCTGCTCATTCAAAACTGCGGCGATATCCCCGCTGCGCCGGGGACGCGGCAGTTTTTTTTCATTCACAAACGCCAAAGAACTCCGCATATCCCGGGCAGGAAGGCAAAAGGGCGTTTCACTGTTTTCACCGTCCACGCCCTTTCACCACCCTGCTTTTCCGGGAGTGGTTCCCGTTAAAAACCGGTATTCCTGTTAAAGTAGAATTTCTTTTCAATAGTATGATTACTAAAAACTCAACAAATCATGGAACTCTCATATTTTCGATTACGCCTTGTCGCTTTCCTGGAAGAAAACCATCCCGATAAAATCAATGACCGGCAATTTATCCGGCAGCGCAGTGAACTGGCTGCAGAGGCTTATTCAGAAGCCATCCAAAACGGGGCAAATCATATTGAAGCAGACGAGCTGGCTAACGCAGAGTTACTCCGCGGGCTACACTTTTCAAGATACAATACGCTTTTTGAGGTACTGTCCGAAGAATTTTCAGATACGGTAAGCGATGAAAAAATTCAACAATATGCAATGGAACTACTACCCCTGTGCAAAGATGTTTTTGCAACTTATGAACTACACGACAGTTTTGAGGACACCCCGGAATATGAAAAACTATACACGGAACTAACCGGAAAAATTGTTGCGTATGGCTTATAACAAAAGACAACACCTGCTGGATAATACACAGGCCATCCGCACACTTTTCCGCCTGGAAAAAGAAAACAGGCAGCCCTCCGGCGAAGAACTGGACACTTTGCGGAAATTTTCCGGCTTTGGCGGCTTAAAATGTGTCCTGAACCCGGTAAAGGATTTAAGTGATGCCATGCGCTGGACAAAATCTGACTTACCGTTATTCCCACTGGTCAGGGAACTGCATAAAGTCATCTATGAAAACAGCACGGACAGGAACCAGTACCGGCAGTATTACAACAGCCTGAAAAATTCGGTTTTGTCTGCTTTTTACACGCCACCTGAAATTGTAACCGCACTGGCAGATTCATTGAGTAATGCAGGGATAATACCCGGTCGTTTTTTAGACCCCTCTGCCGGGATGGGTGAATTTATGTCAGCGTTTAATAGCCAGGGGAAAATAGAAGAAACTGTTGGTTTTGAAAAGGATTTGCTCACCGGCAAAATGCTTGGCTATTTTTATCCTGAAAGCATAATCAAAGTAGAAGGCTATGAAAATATCAGGGAAAGCCGCAATAATTATTTTGATTTGGTAGCTTCCAATATCCCTTTCGGGGATGTGGCCGTTTTCGACCCTGCGTTTCATGCTTCATCAGTAATCGCTGAAAAAATGGCAACCGGGGCCATCCACAACTACTTTCTCCTAAAGGCGGTTAAAACCCTTCGGGAAGGGGGCATACTGGCCTTTATTACTTCACAGGGAGTGATGGATTCCCCGAAAAACCAACCAGTGCGCAACTGGTTAATGGGCGAATGCAGCCTGGTATCTGCCGTTCGTCTGCCCAATAATCTCTTTTCAGATTATGCGGGGACTGATGTGGGGAGCGACCTTATCATCCTTCAAAAAAACGGCTACAAAGAACGCATCTCCGACCGGGAAGAAGCATTCATCCACAGCCGTCCGCTCTCTTCCGGTATTATTGTAAACGATTACTACCAGGACATGCAGCGAATTGTGCATACCAAGGGGTTTATTGATTCCGACCCTTACGGCAAAGCGGCCTGGATATACGAACATGAAGGAGGGGTAAAAGGAATTGCAGGGGACATGCAGAAAATGTTGCAAAATGACATGTCCCGCTACCTGGATATTGGACTGTTTAACCACCATAGTGATAAGAGCCGACAGGATAAAGCTCAATCTAAACCGCCACAACAGACACAATCAGCACAGCAGGGAGTAAGCTCTCAAAAAAAAGAAACTAAAAACGACCCACCGCAAACTGTAAAATTGCAACCCGGTGGCGCGACGCAACTCAGCCTGTTTGACCAGTTTGAAGCTGCACCGAATAACCGGAAGGAAAAACCCCAAAAAGAAAATTTTGAACCACGCCCCTTTGAGGGGGAACTGCACCATTTTCTCAGCGATGGCAGCCTGGTCGCAGTTAATGGTTCACAAGTGGGGTATTTACGAAACATAAATGATAAGGGCGCCATTTTTCATCCGCTGGACATCGGGCAAAAACAAAGGGGCATTATTCGTTCTTACATCGAAATAAGGGATGCCTACGAGCAACTCTACCATTTTGAAGCTACGGAGAAAAAAGAGAACCCCGAAATACGAAAATTGCTAAACAACCAATACGATACTTTTGTCCAAAAGCATGGTTTCCTAAATGCCCCGGACAACCTGAAAGCCATTAAAATGGACAAAGGGGCGTTATCTGTTTTGGCTTTGGAGCGATACATTGACGGTAAGGCAGAAAAAGCCGATATTTTCCTCACCCCGGTGAGCTTTTCCAATTCAAACCAGGCAGAAAATATCAGCCCGGAAGAAGCGTTGGCTTTGTCGCTAAACCGGACCGGAGATGTGGATTTGGATTTTATGGCCCGGCGGACAGGTATGGAAATTTCAGAGGTTAAAGAACAACTGCACGGGAATATCTGGTTTAATCCTTTGGAGGGAAGCTATGAAACTGCTGACAAATTTCTGGCCGGGAACGTGGTACAAAAGGCAGGTTTAATAAAAAAATACCTGGAAGAAAATGACGGTAATCCCGCTATTATAAATAAACAGGAAGCAATTGAAGCTTATAGTGCTTTAGAAAAAGTCATCCCTGAACCGATTTCTTTTGAACAACTGGATTTTAATCTTGGTGAACGCTGGATACCTGCCGGGATTTATGAGAAGTATGCCTCTTATTTGTTCGACACCGATGTGAAAGTACACTACCTCCCGAACCTCGATGAATTTTCAGTTGAGACAGGCCATTACACCGCCCAAATCTACGACAAGTTTTGTGTACGCAGCCAAAGCCGTTCGTATAACGGGATGGCGCTCTTGAAAAATGCGCTGCTCAATACTACCCCCAATATTACCAAAACCATTACAATAGATGACAAAGAAGTGAAAGTTCCAGATAGTGAAGCTATTCAGATGGCAGGGAGTAAAATTGATGAGATACGGGAAGGATTTACCAATTGGCTTTACCAGCAATCCCCGGAGTTTAAAAAGCGGCTGGCAGGGCTGTACAACAATAAATTTAACTGCTTTGTCCGTCCTGAATATAAGGGCTGCTACCAGTCATTCCCAGGCCTGGACCTGAAAGGGCTGGGAATAACGGATTTGTACGACAGCCAGAAAGATGCCATTTGGATGTTAAAGCAAAACAGCGGTGGGATTTGCGACCATGAGGTAGGGGCAGGCAAAACCCTGATAATGTGTTGCGCCGCCTACGAGATGAAGCGTCTGAACATCGCTTCAAAACCAATGATTATCGGGTTGAAAGCCAATGTGCATGAAATTGCAGAGACTTTCCGTACAGCTTATCCCCATGCCAAAATACTGTATCCGGGCAAACAGGACTTTACCCCGCAAAAACGTCTGAAAATTTTTCATGACATAAAAAACAATAACTGGGATGCCATCATCCTGACCCATGACCAGTTTCAGAAAATTCCACAGTCGCCGGAAATGCAGCAACGCATATTACAGGAGGAACTGAACAGCGTGGAAGAAAACCTGGAAGTACTCAAAAACCAGGGGGCCAATGTGTCGAATGCCATGCTGAAGGGTCTGTTAAAACGCCAGTCCAACCTGGAGGTAAAACTTAAAAGTATTGCACACCAGATAGAACAACGCACCGATGATATTGTGGATTTTAAACAAATGGGCATAGACCACCTGTTTGTTGATGAAAGCCATAAATTCAAGAACCTCATGTTCAATACCCGTCACGACCGTGTGGCAGGATTAGGGAATTCGCAGGGAAGCCAGCGTGCCTTAAACCTATTGTTTGCTATCCGTACCATACAGGCAAACAAGGGCAAAGATTTAGGAGCGACTTTTCTCTCAGGGACAACCATCAGCAACTCGCTGACGGAACTGTACCTGTTGTTTAAGTACCTGCGTCCTGAAGCCCTTGCCCGGCAGGATATTCATTGCTTTGATGCCTGGGCGGCCATCTACACAAAAAAAACTGCCGATTTTGAATTTTCCGTTACCAACCAGATTGTGCAGAAAGAGCGTTTCCGCTATTTTATAAAAGTCCCGGAACTGGCTGCGTTCTATTCTGAAATAACCGATTACCGCACAGCCAAAGATGTGGGTATTGACCGGCCGGAGATGAACGAACAGCTTTACCACATTCCACCCACGCCTGACCAGGAAGATTTTATAAAAAGGCTGATGGCTTTTGCACAAAACGGGGATGCAACAATTTTGGGAAGGGCGCCCTTGACGGAAAGGGAGGAAAAGGCCAAGATGCTGATTGCAACCGATTATGCCCGCAAAATGAGCCTGGACATGCGGATGATAAGCCAGCATTATGAAGACCATATTGACAATAAAGCATCGCATTGTGCAGCCAATATTGCACGTTACTACCAGAAATTCAATAAGCAAAAAGGGACACAGTTTGTGTTCTCCGACCTGGGAACATACAAACCCGGCGAATGGAGCGTTTACAGCGAAATTAAAAGAAAGTTACAGGAAGACTACGGCATCCGTGCCCATGAAGTCCGGTTCATACAGGAAGCCAAAACAGATAAAGCCCGGAAGGAAATTATCAGGGGGATGAACAACGGGCAGGTGCGGGTTTTGTTTGGTTCTACCGATATGCTCGGCACAGGGGTAAATGCACAGAAAAGAGCGGTGGCCATCCATCACCTGGACATTCCATGGCGCCCTTCCGATTTGGAGCAACGAAATGGGCGGGCAGTACGGAAAGGCAACGAGATTGCCAAAGCCTTTGCGGGAAATAAGGTGGACATTTTTATATATGCCGTAGAAAAGTCTTTGGATTCCTATAAGTTCAACCTGCTGGCCAACAAACAATTGTTTATCCGTCAGCTAAAGTCTAACAATATGGGTACCCGCACCATTGACGAAGGCGCTATGGACGAAAATTCGGGCATGAACTTCTCTGAATATGTAGCCATTTTATCCGGCAATACTGAACTGTTGGAGAAAGCCAAATTAGAGAAAAAGATTACAGCAATGGAAAGCGAACGCAAAGCCTTCTACCGCTCCCGGAGTTCCTCTGAATACAAACTCAGCGAAATACAGCACGCCATAAAACACAGCAATACGGTTATTGAAGAAATGACAGCAGATTGGCAATTCTTGCAGCGACGCTTAGAGAAAGATGACAATGAAAATTTATTAAATCCCGTACATCTGGATGGGTTGAATACTTCCGCTTATGAAGTTATTGGGGCAAAACTTAACCAGATAGACGATACTGTCAATACTAAGGGCGAATATCAGAAAATTGGGGAGCTTTATAGCTTTCGGCTATTGGTAAAATCAGAACTTTCGGCTAAAGACGGGTCGATTTTTAGCGATGAAAATTACATCAACAACCGTTTTTTTATCCAGGGGCAAAGTGGTATAAAATATACCTACAACAATGGCAGGATAGCTAGAGACCCTAAACTGGCTTCCATGAGTTTTTTGAATGCCCTGCATAAAATCCCGGAATTGATAGAAAACCATCAAGTTCAAAATGAAAAGCTTAAAAAGGACATCCCTGTTTTGCAAGAGGTAGTTAACGGGAAATGGCGGAAAGAAGATGAACTGAATAAACTGAAAACGGAACTTTCGGTACTGGAACGTAAAATTAAGGTTTCGCTTGAAAGGCAAAGCCAGCCAAAGGAAAGTAATCCGGAGAAAGCTGAAAAGGAAAAAGAGATGGCTGAAGTGGAAGAAAAAAGAAACTTTTACCAGTCTAAGGGATGCATACTTTAGTTTTACAATCAATCCTGCTTGAGGGCTGATAATGAATCAGATAGTATTTGAATCAATACAATTTTTACTATTCAAAAGTTTATTACCCACTATTTTTTATAAAGTCATTTACCTGCTCCACTGTATAAAATGTTTTACCGCCAATTCTCAAATATTTCAAAATGCCTTTTGAGCGGTAGCGCTGAAGAGTGCGTTTATTGATATTCAGCAACTGACATAGGTCCTGGTTATCCAGTAGTTTTAGTTCTTGACCCCCTGCTTCGGTCATAAACTTGTCCGTCTTTTGATGGAGCAATTCTATTTGCTCCAATATACGTTCCATGTAACTTTCAAAATTATCCCTGTCAATATTCATAATTTGCGAGTTTTTGATTTTTCATTTCTCAAATTTGAATACTATTGGAAAAACTAATGGGATACTTGCCGGCAAGTACCCCATTAATTTTCATCCAGAAGTTCCAGTTTATGATTAAATTCTGTCACCAGTTCATTCAGAAAAAAGGAGCGGGATTCCAAATGAATTACATTCGCCGACCTGGCAGTCAGCTTTTTAATTGTAGAATGGTAACCCGGAAGGGGGATGTTAAATGTATGGCTGAAAAAACCAACCAATTCTTTTATGGAAATCCTTCCATGGTTGATACTCATAGTAAGGTATAAGGCATATATTAGCTCAAGAAGTGCGCGTTTGCTGGCCGTCCATGTCAGGGGCAACCCTTTATAAATATTCAGGTTGTTGGTATTTATTTTATTGCCTTTCCTTAATTTTGTACATTCAATTTCCACCTCTACATAATGGATAAGGTGGTCTAAAAACATTAGCAAATCAGGAGCGGGCTTTTTTTTTCAACAATCACAGTTTCCTTAATCCATTCAACCGATAATTTAAGACGGCACCATTCCCGGTATTCTTCTGCCTGGCTTCTGCCTGGCTGACGAAAGCACTCTATTAGCCCCTCCCATTTATCAATTAATTTTTCCATTTCCTGTGACCGTACATCTTCTTTCTCATCAATTAACTCTGCAACTTCATTCAAGAATGATTTTAAAGATTTGTTTTTCATGGTTTTGTATTTATAGGTTTTCATTAAGTTCACGGGGTATAAACTTTGCAGAATCATCACTGTTGTAGTTTTTTTAGTTAAACACAAAAAGCGTGCTAAACTTCTAAACCATGAAATTTAATAGAAGAAAGTAGCTTTTAACATTATTGAAAGGTCATGTTAAATACTGTGGTATTGTATCTTTTGCACCTGCCATTGCCTGCAACCGCTTCACTCCGGTCTTTCGTCCCTCTTTCCCTTCATTCAACAGTTTCGGCATCCCGCACAAGAGGGGCTCAGGTATTCGCCCCACTTGCTTTTTTCCTTCGCTTTAGAATGTTTGATAATGGCCAACCTGTGCCTTCGATAGCTTCATTCCGGTCATTTCTCCGATAATCATCGGAGTATTCCTTGCATTCAGCACTCTCCGGCACCCCACACAAGAGTAGCGGCTTCCCTTCACTTTGTTCACCCCGCATCCTGACGGACTTCTCTTCGCTATGTTCTGCCACTACACTTGTTTTTGCCGTCCCACGCGAAGTAATTTTTCGGTAATGTTTCCTGTAATTTGCCAGGTGAATGTTTTATTCCTTTCAATTTTTTTAATTCTTTTTCCGGCAGTAAAATTTAAACTTCTGCCTTTCAGTCGGCCATTGTTATTCCGGTGGCAAAGGTAACCCGTGTGCAGGGGCATACAAGTTCAAGCCTCCGGTTTTGCAAAAAATCTCCACCCGCCAACTGGCGGGTAGTATTTCCCGCAAAAAACTTGCACGCTCCCGCACACTTACCTTTTTACGCCACCAAAACAACAACGACCGACACGATGGAAAGACGCATAACTTTAAATAACAGTACTATGAAAAAGAAAAATGGAAATAATTGTTTTGAAAATTTAGGGAATGAAAAACAAAACTCCCTCTCCTCCAAAATCCGCATAGGTTTGGGTGGAGGTTCTCCGACATTTAAACATCAATTTGTGAAAATTAATGAGGCTGAATATGCCACCGATTTTGAGTTTTTTATCAAAAATCAGGTTCATGTGGTACACCACATGGATAAGACTACATCCATTTGCAGTTGTTTGGAAAACCGTTGTTTCAAAAAGGACAACACTTCTCCTTTAGATGATGCGACCATTATGAATAGCCTGAACCAGGTTCATAGCGACATTATTGCTTTTAAATACGGCAGTGAACTTGTTTATTAACCATTTAATCCAATTATGATGTTACTCAAAGATTTACCGAAAGAATTCAGGGAAAACCATATCTTCAGGTACACCTGTGGAAATGTTGATTACCAGTGTAAAGCCACCTACCTGCCCTTTGGTTTTCGCGAGGTATCCAAATATCAAGGAATGAAACTGGAAGAAATTTATACTCCCATTATACATCTTGAATGGGAAGCAAATAATACGGAAAAATCAATTTACCAGTCACATTTTATTATGGCGTATTCGGTGATTTGGTGGTTCAACAACCGGGACAGGACTGCATACGATGAAATGATAAACTACTCCGCTTTGGAGACCGGTTATCTAAACCGGGTAAAAGAGGAAAACCAGCGGCTAAACAGAGGTGTGCAGTTAAATATATTCAGTCATTGAAAAACCTTTAATCATGAAGAAGATACTTTATAACAGGATGTTGAGGATATGGGCTATAAGACTTTTCATAGTTTTTACAGCTTCGCAGATAACAGGATTAGGGGTATGGTATTGTTTTGCCGGGTATTTTGTTTTGATGTTCCTGTTTGAATTCTTTGTAAGGTTGGTATTTTCTTTTGCCGGACTTCTACTTATGATGATGTTATTGCTGACTTTCTTTATTGGATTACTGACACTTTAAGATATCATGTGAAGCGGGCTGTTGCCCGCTACTTTTTTCATGAGCCTGTGCGGGAAAAAAGTAGCAAAAAACCTTTGGGGAGTATCATTAAATGTAAAAAAACAGCATCAGCGTATAGACAAATGGGGACAAGGTTTGACATGTTAACACTTAATCTTCAGCGAGGTAGGATTATAAATAGGTTTGCCAGAGCTGGTATAAAAGCCGGTCTTGCAAGCCTATGCAGAAATCGGAAAACAGGAATATTGAAGAAGCAACCCAAAGGGTCAAAGAAAAGATGCCTTTGGAAAAAATCCGGCGCATAACCAAATACAGGGACTTATCGCCTGAAGGCTATGAGCAGCTTGTCAAAAATGCCGAAACCATTGCTTTGTTAATCCTCCGGACTCTCTTTTCAAAAAATAAAGAGCCGGAATAGCACAATTTTTGCTAACTTTCTTCATCCTTGATTTTATATATTCAATAATTGCCATCATGAACGATTTAAATCTGTTTAAGCAGTTTGCACCACAAGTGCCGGATTCTTTTAAGGAAGGGAACAATGCAGTTATATATACACGGGTTTCATCGGCAGACCAGGAAGACAACACCAGCCTCGCATCACAAAAGAAGCATTGTGAATTATATGCCAACAGACGGGGTTTAAATGTGGTGGGTTATTTTGGCGGCACTTACGAATCGGCCAAAACCGATGACCGCAAGGAGTTTAACCGGATGTTGACTTTTGTGAAACGTTCAAAAAACATAAACTATGTAATCGTTTATTCCTATGAACGTTTTTCGCGTTCAGGGATTAACGGGGCTTCGATTGCTGATGATTTACTGAAACAATATGGGGTTATTACCCTGGCAACCACGCAGGAACTTGACCCTACAACACCTTCTGGTTCATTTCAGCAAAAAATATTGTTCCTTTTTGGGCAGATGGATAATGAATTAAGACGAGACAAGGTGGTTACGGGAATGCGGGAATTGCTTATGAAAGGCTATTGGGTGTGGGCTGCTCCACGCGGTTACAATGATTTAAATAAAGGGAGGGCAACAGAGCGAAAACTTGTTGTTAATGAAGAAGGGAAAATTCTCAAAAAAGCCTTTGAATGGAAAGCTTATAATAAATTCTCTAATGTCGAAATAACAAGGCGTTTAAAAAAAATGGGGGTTGATATGTCCGAAAAGCGGTTAAATACTTTGTTTTTAAATACTTTCTATTGTGGCATTATCACCAGCAAGATGCTTCCCGGGCAGATAATTGAGGGGAAGCATGAACCGTTAATTTCAAGAGAATTGTTTCTGGCAGTTCATAATATTCGACAGGAAAACAGAAATCAGGGTTTTGTACACGATAAGGATAATGAAAACCTGCCGTTGAAAGTATTCACTAAATGCGATAGGTGCGGCAGCTATTTAACAGGTTACCTTGTGAAAAAAAAGGGGCTATATTATTATAAATGTAATACCAAGGGATGTAAAGTCAACCGCAGTGCCAAAGCAATGCACGATATGTTCGGGGCACTGTTGAAAACTTATAAAATCGGCATAGAAGAATTTGAACTCATAAAGCTTCAATTAGAGGAGCAAATGGCGGTCTTTTTTAAATCCCGGATAGAAGAAGCAAAATCGTTAAAAATCAAGTTGACAGAGACTCAAAGAAAATTGGAAGCCATTGAAGAACGCTTTGTTATTGGGGAAATTGACCGCAGCCTTTATGAAAAATTCCGTCCCAAATACGAAAAGGAATGCTTTGAGATTGAACAGGAACTTGGGAGAACAGGCGGATATAAATCGAACCTCGAAAAGGTGGTAAGTTTTGCTGCGAAAGTGTGTCTTAATCCATTGATAGTGTGGGAGAAATCAAATTTGACAGGAAAGAGGGTATTCCAGAATCTACTGTTTCCTGAAGGAATTATCTATAACCGTGATTTGGACCATTATCGAACCCCCAGGGTAAACTCATTTTTCTCCCCAATCCCACAATTGGTAAGGGGTTTGACAGTAAACAAAAAAGGGGATTTTATCAAAACTGACAAAATCCCCGCTTGGGTGA
>CAYWBV010000028.1:3129-21903 GCA_964455785.1 uncultured Maribellus sp. | reverse complement strand
AACCTTTACGCGGAAGAGCCGACCAGAAATTCTGCAACGACCTGTGCCGCAACGCATGGAACAACAAAAAAGCCGGGGCCACAACCAACTACATGCGCAAAATAAACCGCATCCTTAAAAACAACCGTGCCATTCTGGTTGAATTAAACCCGGACGGAAAAACCACCACAATAAAAAGTATCCTTGAAAAACAGGGGTTCAATTTTAATTTTTATACCCACATTTACACCACCCAAAACGGACGGGCCTATTATTTTTGTTACGATCAGGGATATTCGGAACTGGAAAATCACAAATATTTACTGGTGAAAAAAGAAGATTAAACTAAATTCGGCGTTTGGGGTTATAACACCTTTAATGAATTTTATGAAACGAATCCCGATTAAATCGGGATGAGTTCCATCGGGTGAGAGAATTCAATAGTAAGAGAAATTATAACCACCAACGAGTCAGCAACTTTGAAATTTGGTACAGATGAAAAACAACTTCTATTTCGAAAAAATAAAACGGATACAGGCGCTGTCCGAAATCGGGCTGGAATATACCGAGAGCAGTTACGACCGTGAACGTTACGAAGAGTTACAGGAAATCAGCCTGCAACTGTTGGAGAAAATAACAGAAATGCCCGTTGAAAAAATTATTCCTGTTATCCAGGAAAACAACGGGTACAAAACGCCAAAAGTGGATGTCCGCGCGGTGGTTTTTAATGAAGAGGGGCAGATTCTCCTGGTACAGGAAAAAGCAGATAACTGCTGGTCGATGCCCGGCGGCTGGTCCGATATTTCGTACAGCCCGAAAGAAGTAGCTGAAAAAGAGTGTTTCGAGGAAGCCGGGCTAAAAGTAAAAGCCACTAAATTACTGGCAGTTATCGACAAACAAAAACAAAATATGCCGCCGGCTTTCGAATATGTTTACAAAATATTCCTGCTTTGCGAAAAACTGGGCGACACCATTTCAACCGGCTCCGAAACCCTCGACGTGGGTTGGTTCGACGAAAATAACCTGCCCGAACTTTCTACCCCCCGAAACAACGCAACCATCCTGAAAATGATGTTTGGGTTTTATCGCGGAGAACGAAATGAACCCTATTTTGATTAATATAAACCAAACGAATTTGACCTGAATGAACCTTTCTTTTTCCAATCGACCATTTCCGCTGCTTGACAAAAAACAGGACCGCTATTTTCTTATCCTCTTTTGCCTGGTTTTCGGCATCCTTTTTATCAACATTTTTGTCCCGTTTAACATCAACCGGTGGTTTTCCGATTCGGCATTTATCCAGTTCCTCCGTCTTTCGAGTTTTGGTCTTATTGTGTCGCTCGTGCTTTGGTTCACCCAGTTTCCGTTGCGGGCGTTTTTTAAAATCCATTCGTTTACCATCAAAAGTTTTTCGCTTTGGTTCTTGCTCGAAACGATACTCACCAGCCTGGTTTATATTTTTTTGTACGGAAATCCGATGGGCAACTTTGTCAACGACTTTATCTTCTCGCTGAGATACACTTTTCTCGGGATAGTTCTCCCCTACTCTTTTGTACTTGTCATTATTCATTACAAAAACCGGCAGAATAAAATTTCTCCGCAACAGGTCAATCTGAATCAACCATTGGAAAAAAGTCTGATTTCGTTTAAAGACGAATCAGGAAAGATCAGGTTTTCGGCGCAACCGGCTGATGTGTTGCTACTGGAATCAACCGACAACTATATCACCGTTCACTATCTTTTTGGAGGGAGAGTACATCGTAAACTTCTGCGGAACACCCTGAAAAACATAGAAGATACAATGTCGAAAAATGGTTTTATCCGCTGTCACCGTTCTTTTATGGTGAATACCCAAAACATTTCGTTTGTCCAGAAGGAAGGGAAAAAGATGGTCATCCGGCTCAACCAGTTTGACAAGGTCATTCCTGTTTCTGAAAAATATTCATCCCTGTTTTTGAGGTTTTTATCCTGACCCAAAATCGTTCAACCCAAAATAATCCATCTTACCCCATAATTTTGGAAATGTAAAAGAACCCTTCCAAATTTGTTCCCGGTTAAATTCTAAAATTGAAACAAGATGAAAAAAGTAATGTTTTTTGTTTTTTTTATTACGCTGATAGCAGGTTCGGTAAATACCTCGGTAGCTGCCGGTAACAAACAAATAACCGGCGAATGGAAATACGAAGTGCCGACCGCTCCTTACGGATATGAAAAAGGAGTTATGGTTTTCTCTGAAAAAGAAGGAAAACTGGCCGGTGAAGTAAAATTAGCCGACGGTTACAAAATCGAGTTGAAAAACATCGAATTTGCTGAAGGTGTTTTCAAATTCGGTCTGTACATCGATTATGAATACATCAGTGTAACCTCAAAAATTGAGGGCAAAAAAATGACAGGCGCCGTAAAAACCCCGGATGGGGAAATGAAATTAACAGCAGAAAAAATCAAATAATCCGGTTTCAAGGTTAAAAAAGAACTGTTGTAAATCGTATGTAAAAAATTGTAAGGCAGGCGCCAAAAACACGGGGAGGCTGTCATTTGCGACAGCCTCCCCGTGTTTAATTCCATTTCAATTCTGTCAGCTACCTGTCCAGTTTAATGACCTCGCTTCCGGCCAGCAAAAATGCGCCGGTACCGTAAACTTCCCAGCTTTCGGCCGAGAAATTTTTCTTCGGGTCAGCGCCAATCGGCTGGCACCATCCCACATGTCCGTCAGGTTGGATGAGTGAATTCATTCCCACCCAGGCCTTTTCAACAACCGGTAAATACTGGGTTTTGTCCAGGATATCATTATTAATTCCCCAGGCCAGCGCATAGGTATAAAAACCAGAACCGCTGGCTTCACCTCCGGGATACGATTCGGGATCGAGCAAACTGGCGCGCCATAACCCATCTTCCTGCTGAAGTGAAACAATCCGGTCAACCATCTCCTTATAATTCTGAACATAAAAATCGCGGGTTGGATGATCTTTGGGCAATTCCTGTAATACGCGCACCAATCCTCCCATCACCCAGCCGTTCCCGCGCGACCAGAATATTTTTTTGCCGTTGGCTTCCTTTATCACCTCAATTCCGGGTTCATCCCATTTGTAGCGGATATCGCGGGCATATAAATGTTCTTCCTTATCGTACAGCAAATCATAACATTCTCTAAAAAGCTGGTCGTTCAACTCCAGATATTTGTTTTCGCCGAGTGTGACGCCCAGTTTCACAAACGCAGCCGGGCCCATAAAAAGGGCATCGCACCACCACCATGTACATTTACGGATGTCGCCTGTTTGATAAGGTGTTGCCATAAATTCATCCATCGTTTTCATAAACGGATCGATCATTTTTTTATCGCCCGACACGCGGTACATGTCGATATACGTCTGGCAAATCGCATGATCGTCGGCATGGTGTAAACGCGGACCTGCTTTCCACTCGTTGGCTTCGCCCATTTCAACCATCGCCTTCCAGATTTTTTTTGACCCCGTTGTTTCCCAGGCCGCAAAAACACCGGCATAAAAAGCGCCGTTGGTCCAGTCGTACAATTTATGTTTCGGATTTTTCAACTGCCAGTCGAGGGCTTTTTTCATCGACTTTTTAATGTACGAATCTTTAAACAGTTTCTCATTCCCTGTTTTTTGTGCCATTGAACTTCCCGCAAGAATAACAACCGCAATAAAAGTTGAAAGTAGCTTTTTCATGATTTAATTTAAGTTTTTGCAAACTTATGCAATCGATTGCATCTTTCAAAATAAATATAAAATGAATTTATCCTTATCTTTTTATTTTTGTGGTGCAACACGTTGCACGAATTCGAATTAATCGTTAATATTGCCACAAATTCAACAAAAATGAAAAACGGACTAGGACATCACGGCCATCATGCAAGAAACCAGATAAACCGGTAGGCTGTAACTGTATTGTTCAAATCGTTAAAAAGATATTTTGAAAAGGCTTGCCAGGGAGGCGGGCCTTTTTGTTTTAAATCCACCGCTGGAAAAGTAAAAAATTGAAAATAAAAGGTGAAATAAAATTTACATCATGGAAAACAGGCTTAAAATTGCAATTCAAACCAAAGGACGGTTAAACGAAGATTCGATGCAGCTAATTCAGGAAACCGGAATCGACCTGACTATCGGGCGGCGGACATTAATCGCCACCTCACGGAATTTTCCGATGGACGCATTGTTTCTGCGCGACGACGACATCCCGCAAACCGTAGCCGACGGAGTAGCCGACATCGGTATTGTGGGCGAAAACGAAATGCTGGAAAAACAGGAAAATGTGGTCATCGCAAAACGCCTCGGTTTTAGTAAATGCAGGCTTTCGCTGGCCATTCCAAAATCGATGGATTACCCGGGCGTGGAATTTTTTAACGGCAAAAAAATTGCCACTTCTTACCCCGTAATTTTACGGAAGTTTTTAATTGAAAAAAATATCAGTGCCGACATCCATGTGATTACCGGATCGGTAGAAATTGCACCGGGAATCGGTTTGGCCGACGCCATTTTTGATATCGTAAGTTCGGGTTCTACCCTGGTAAGCAACCGGTTAAAAGAGGTTGAAGTGGTCATTCATTCCGAAGCCGTTTTAATTGCCAATCCCAATCTGCCGTCTGAAAAAAAGGAAATTCTCGATGAATTTATTTTCCGGATGGAATCGGTACAGCGGGCGGTGGGAAAAAAATATATATTATTAAATTCGCCCAACGAAAAAATTCAGGAAATTGCGGCGCTCCTGCCGGGAATGAAAAGCCCGACCGTTGTTCCGCTGGCAACAGAAGGCTGGAGTTCGATGCACTCGGTTATCGAAGAAAATGATTTCTGGGAAGTGATTGGCAAATTAAAAAAAGCCGGCGCCGAAGGCATTTTGGTGATTCCTATCGAAAAAATGATTTTTTAGAAAGTCGGAAACTGGAAGTCGGAAGACGGAAGAAAAAAAACAAATGACAGGTTTAACAAGAATATCGGTTTTATGAAAACTTACATCAATCCTGGAAAGGAAATCTGGCCCGAACTTCTGGCGCGTCCGCTTTTTGATGTTTCAGAATTGTACGACCGGGTACAGTTTATTCTGGACGACATCCGGCAACGTGGCGACGAAGCGTTACAGGATTTTACGCTGAAATTTGACGGGGTACAACTGGATTCTTTTTTGGTTTCGGCAGAAGAGATTGACAGTGCTGAAACCCGGGTGGACAACGAATTAAAAGAAGCGATTTCACTGGCCTCTGAAAATATTCGCAAATTTCATTCAATACAAATACCCGGGATAAAAAAAACCGAAACGACATCCGGGGTGGTTTGCTGGCAAAAAGCAGTTCCCATCGAAAAAGTGGGTTTGTACATTCCCGGAGGGCTGGCGCCGCTTTTCTCGACCGTTTTAATGCTGGCCATTCCTGCGCAAATTGCAGGCTGTAAAGAAATTGTGCTGTGTTCTCCGCCTGATAGATCAGGGGAAATCCACCCGGCTATTTTATATGCAGCAAAAGTTTCGGGCGTTTCAAAAATTTTCAAACTCGGCGGCGTTCAGGCGATTGCCGCCATGGCTTTGGGGACGGACACCGTTCCGAAAACCTACAAAATATTCGGTCCCGGAAACCAGTATGTGATGGCTGCCAAACAGTTGGTAAGTATGAACGATGTGGCCATCGATATGCCCGCCGGACCGTCGGAAGTGCTGGTTGTGGCCGATAACACTTCCAAACCTGCTTTTGTCGCTTCCGACCTGCTTTCGCAGGCAGAACACGGACCCGACAGCCAGGTGGTCCTGGTCGCCGACACCGCTTCGGTTATTGAAAAAGTAAAAGCGGAAATCGAAATCCAGCTTGAAAATCTGCCCCGGAAAAATATCGCCCGGAAAGCGCTTTCGAACAGCAATTTAATCGTTCTTGAAAATAAGGCCGAGCAGATTGATTTTATTAACCGGTATGCGCCGGAACACTTGATTATTTCAACCAACAATTATTTTGAAGTCGCTGAAAAAATTACGAATGCCGGTTCGGTTTTCCTCGGAAATTATACCCCGGAAAGCGCCGGAGATTATGCGTCGGGGACCAACCACACCCTGCCAACCAATGGCTGGGCCCGGTCGTACAGCGGAGTTAATTTAGAAAGCTTTATGAAAAAAATTACTTTTCAGGAAATTTCGCCGGAAGGGTTAAAAAGTATCGGGCCGGCCATCGAAAAAATGGCGGTTGCCGAACATTTGGACGCACACAAAAATGCGGTAACACTTCGATTAACAGACATAAAAAACAACCAATAATGAATCTGGAAAATTTACTTCGGAAAAATATTGCCTCATTAAAACCTTATTCTTCGGCTCGCGACGAATATACGGGCGAGGCCATGGTTTTTCTCGATGCCAACGAAAATCCCTTTAACCAGCCTTACAACCGGTATCCTGATCCTCTTCAAAAAGAGCTCAAAGAAAAAATTGCCGCTCTCAAAGATGTCGAGGCTGACAAAATATTTCTCGGCAACGGCAGCGACGAACCCATCGATCTTTTGATCCGCGCCTTTTGTGAACCGGAGATCGACAACATCGTCACCATCCATCCCACTTACGGAATGTACCAGGTGGCCGCCGACATTCATAATGTGGAAGTCAAAAAAGTATCGTTAACTGACCGCTACGAACTGGACAGCGAAAAACTACTCAAAACGGTAACCGAAAAAACAAAACTGATTTTTTTATGTTCGCCCAACAATCCAACCGGGAATTGCCTCGAAACAGACCGGATACTGGAGGTATTGAACAATTTCACCGGGCTGGTTATTCTTGATGAAGCGTACATCGATTTTGCCCCGGGAAAATCGCTCTTGCCGCAGATCGAAAATTTCCCGAACCTGGTAATTTTGCAGACCTTTTCAAAAGCCTGGGGAATGGCCGGCATTCGGTTGGGAATGGCATTCGCCTCCATAGAAATTATCCAAATCCTGAATAAAATAAAATATCCTTATAACCTCAATATTTTAACTCAGCAAAAGGCGCTGGAACTTGTCAAAAAAAATGAAGAGGTAAAAAAATGGGTAAAACTGCTGATTGCCGAGCGGAAAAAAATGTCGGATCTGCTCAGAGATTTTCCGTTTGTGGTTGAAATATTCCCGTCGGATGCCAATTTTCTGCTGGTAAAAATGTATGATGCCCGCGGGATTTATGAATACCTCGTAGAAAGCGGAATTATCGTTCGCGACCGTTCAAAAATAGATTTGTGCGAAAACAGCCTGCGGATTACCATCGGTTCGTCATCCGAAAACGAGACGCTGCTCCACGCACTGAATGAACTGATATAGCAGGATTGAATTAATTTTGTTTTTAATTTACAGATTGCCGGACAAAGTAAGAGAATAAATCAGTAGAATTTAAAATGGTACCAGACAGGGGAAAAAAAAATATTCAAAAAATGAAAAAGAAGGTATTGTTTATCGATCGCGACGGGACTTTAATTGATGAACCAAATGACGAGCAGATTGACTCCCTCGAAAAACTCGAATTTATTCCGAAAGTTTTCCGGAATCTATTTTTTATTCGGAAAAATCTGGATTATGAATTAGTCATCGTTAGTAACCAGGACGGGTTGGGTACCGCGTCGTATCCTGAAGAAACATTCTGGCCGGCCCAAAATAAAATGCTCCGCGCTTTTGAAAACGAAGGTATTCTTTTCGAAAACATTTTGATTGACAAAAGTTTCCCGTCAGAAAACCTGCCGACCCGAAAACCTGGAACCGGGCTGCTGACAAAATATATGGGAGGCGATTACGATTTACAAAACAGCTTTGTTATCGGCGACCGTCTGACCGATATCGAGCTGGCCAAAAACCTTGGCGCCAAAGGAATCCTCCTCAACAACGGAAATCTTTCAGAAGAACTGGAGAAAAAGGGTTTGGCTGAACACTGCGTTTTAGTTTCCGACGACTGGGACGATATTTACGCTTGTGTTGCCGCGCCGCAGCGAACGGCCAAAGTAAAACGCACCACTAAAGAGACCGATATTGCGGTAAAGCTGAACCTCGACGGCACCGGCGTTTGCAGCATTTCCACCGGCCTCCATTTTTTTGATCACATGCTGAACCAGATTGGCCGGCATGCAGGAGTTGACCTTGAGATTAATGTCAAAGGCGATTTGGAGGTGGACGAACACCACACTATCGAAGATACGGCGCTTGCCCTTGGCGAAGTTTTCCGTGTTGCGCTGGGAAACAAAAAGGGAATCCAGCGGTATGGGTTCTGTCTCCCGATGGACGACTGCCTCGCAATGGTTGCCATCGATTTTGGCGGACGTCCGTGGTTAGTTTGGGACACCGAATTCACCCGCGAAAAAGTGGGCGACATGCCTACCGAAATGTTTATGCACTTTTTTAAGTCGTTTTCCGATGCCGCCCAGTGCAACCTGAACATCAAAGCAGAAGGAACAAACGAACATCATAAAATTGAAGCTGTTTTTAAAGCGATGGCAAAGGCCATAAAGATGGCAATCGAGAGGGATTTGTTTAATTTTGAACTGCCATCCACAAAAGGGAAACTTTAGAGAGCCCCTCCTAATCTTTCCGGAGGGGAGGAATAAAAAGATGGGGTTGAATAAAATATAAAATGAAATACAAAATATATACTTAAGCCGTTACCCTCTCGGTTTTTGTCCCCCTCCGGGGGATTTAGGGGGCTCCTGTTATGAAAACCATAAAACCACTTCGTGAAAAAAAGAATTCGGCCATTTTGCTGATCCACTGCCCCGACAAGCAGGGTATTTTGGCTACCGTGACCGAATTTCTGAACAAAAACAACGGGAACATTATTTATCTCGACCAGCACGTTAACCGGCAGGAAGGAATCTTTTATATGCGGGTTGAATGGGAACTGGATGGTTTTGCCATCCCTGTGGATAAAATCGGGGAATATTTTGAAACACTGATTGCGCACCCGTTATCCATGTTTTGGCGGCTCTATTTTACTGATGAGATCCCGCGAATGGCGCTGTTTGTTTCCAAAATGCCACACTGTTTGTTCGATATCCTGGCCCGTTACACCGCAGGCGAGTGGGATGTCGAAATACCGCTGATCATCAGCAACCACGAAACTTTAAAACCGGTGGCCGACCGTTTTGGCATCGACTTCCACTATTTTCCCATTGACAGCGAAAACAAGGCAGAACAGGAAAAAAAGGAAATTGAACTGCTCAAAAAAGAGAAAATCGATTTTGTGGTTCTGGCCCGGTACATGCAAATTATTTCTGAAGATTTTGTACAGCAGTTCCCAAATAAAATCATCAACATCCATCACTCGTTTTTACCCGCGTTTGCCGGCGCCAAACCGTACCACGCAGCCCACGAACGGGGAGTAAAAATTATTGGCGCAACCAGCCATTATGTAACTTCCGATTTGGATGCAGGTCCAATCATTGAACAGGACGTTACGCGGTGCAGTCATGTTGACACGGTGCAAAAACTTATTCGCAAAGGGCGAGATCTCGAAAAAATTGTGCTTTCGCAAGCCGTCTATAAACACTTACAACGTAAAATCCTCGTTTATCACAACAGAACAGTTGTGTTTAATTAGAAAAAATAGGCCTGGTTAATTCGGATTTGGATGAATTTTTGTTAATGTTTTTTCCTGAATTTAGAACGTTTTAAAACTGACAACAATGAAATATCTGGTATCTGTACTTTTACTGTCAATCCTTTTTTTAGAAGGTTACGCGCAGTTGACCAAAATTCCGGAACAAAGAATCCCCGAGGAGTATGGTTATATTGTAAAACCGGGCCAGCAAATGCCCGAAGTTGAATTTACCCTTACCGATGGAAAAACCGTCAAAACCAACCAATTAAAAGGTAAGGTAGTGATGCTGCAGTTTACGGCAAGCTGGTGTTCAGTCTGCCGGAAAGAGATGCCGCACATTGAAAACGAAATCTGGCAAAAGCACAAAAACAATCCCGATTTTGTACTTATCGGTGTGGATATGGACGAGCCGCCCGGCAAGGTAAAAAAGTTCGCCGCAGATATGAAAATTAACTACCCGCTGGCGTTGGACCCAGGCGCCAGGATATTTTACACATTTGCTGCCAAAGGCGCCGGTGTTACCCGAAATGTTATTATCGATAAAAACGGCAAAATTGTTTATCTTACCCGTCTCTTTAACGAGGAAGAATTTAATGAAATGAAAGAGGTAATTGAGCTGCTGCTGGAACAATAGTCATTCGTTACTGTTCACTATTAATTGGTTATTGGAATTTATTTGTAAACGGAAACCTGAAACATAAATATTAAAAATTTGAGTTCTATCGTCATCATAAAATACAACGCCGGAAATATCGAATCGGTGAACAACGCACTGAACCGGCTGGGCGTAAATGCTGAAATTACTGCCGATCCGGTAAAAATCAGGAATGCTGACAAGGTCATTTTTCCGGGAGTTGGTGAGGCCAGTACAACCATGGAATACCTTCGCAAACACCAGTTAGATAACCTGATTGTTTCGTTACAACAACCGGTACTGGGAATTTGTCTCGGCCTGCAACTGATGTGTTCCCATTCCGAAGAAAACGACACTCCCTGTCTCGGCATTTTTGATGAAAAGGTAAAACGTTTTATCCCTAATCCGGGAGAAGAATTTATAACCAAAGTACCGCACATGGGCTGGAACCGGATTTCGGATCTGAAATGTTCGCTTTTTAATGAAGAGATAGAAAACCAATATGTCTATTTTGTGCATTCGTATTATGCAAGCGTAGGCGAACATACCGCGGCTACGTGTAATTACATTGTTCCTTTCAGCGCGGCTTTACAAAAGGACAACTTTTATGCAACACAATTTCACCCCGAAAAAAGCGGAACCGTTGGGGCAAAAATCCTGGAAAACTTTTTAAAACTTTAAACAGATTATTATCATGGACAGATTAACCATCATCAAGGTTGGAGGGAAAGTAGTGGAAGAACCGGAGTCGTTAAATGCCCTGCTCGATAAATTTATCAAAATATCGGGATATAAAATTCTGGTTCACGGAGGAGGACGTGCCGCAACCGATATGGCAACCCGGCTCGGACTGGAAACCCAAATGATAGAAGGCCGACGGATTACAGATGCTGCGATGCTCGAGGTGGTTACGATGGTTTATGGTGGACTGGTCAACAAAAAAATTGTGGCAGGATTGCAGGCCCGCGGATGTAATGCAATTGGGCTCACCGGCGCCGATTTGGATTTAATCAGGGCTGTTAAAAGACCTGTGGGCGATATCGATTACGGATTTGTGGGCGATATTGACGATATCAACTCCCGCGAATTAAGGGTGCTCATCAACGAAAACGTGGTGCCTGTGCTGGCGCCACTGACGCACGACGGAAAAGGAAACCTTTTGAATACCAACGCCGATACCATTGCCTCGCGAATTGCAACCGAGCTGTGTAATTATTTTGGTACATACCTGTTTTATTGTTTTGAAAAGAAAGGTGTCCTGTTAAATCCGGAAGATGAAAACAGTGTTATTTTCGAGTTAAATGTGCAACTTTTTAACCAGTACAAAGAAGAAGGGATCATCAGTGAGGGAATGATCCCAAAGCTAGAAACCGGATTCAGGGCCAAACGAAACGGGGTAAAAGAAGTCTTGATAACCAACGTTGAAAATATTGCTACCGGAAGAGGTACGCGACTGCTTTAAAATCAAAAATATATTCTACAACATATCTCTTGTATCCCTTATATAATGCCGGTTTTGGAAAATCTTCCAAATTCGATAAAATATAAAAATGTATTTTTCTTTATTATTTCCGAATTATTTAATAAGTTCGAGCAAATCATTGGATTTAAAATTATATTCAGACAAAATTTAAAACGAACAGAATAAGTGGGAAACATACCGGAAATATGCGTCAATTGTGTAAAGGGAAAGGATGAATGCGGCAAACATTTGGATTGCTGCTGTAAAAACTGTTTCAGGCTTGAAGATTCTTATATTTTCAAACACCTTACCAATATTGAACTCGATTATCTGGTTGAAGGCAAACAGCAAATTCAGTACAAACCTGGCGAAACCATTATCAAACAGAATACTTCGTCAACTTATGTAGTTTGTGTTAGAGAAGGGTTGGCCAAAGTTTATGTGGAAGGTGTTAAAGGAAAAAACTCAGTCGTAAGGCTTATTAAAAAAAGTGATTTTATTACCGGCGGAGGTTTGTTCAACGGCAATATACAACAGTTTACCATTTCGGCCATAACCCCGGTGATATGTTGCCTTATTGATTCTGCTAAACTGGTCAAATTATTTTCGGAAAATAATGATTTTGCAGTAGAGCTTTTACGCCACCACATCAAACAAAACAGTAACCTGGTAAACAAACTGGTAAACCTTACCCAAAAATATATGCCAGGAAGAGTTGCCGATACTTTGCTCTACCTGAAAAATGAAATTTGTTACAGCAACCCGTTTTCCATCCCGCTGACACGGCAAGACCTGGCCGATATGTCGAACATGACCAAGGAAAGTTTTGTAAGAATTCTGCAGGAGTTTAAAGCATCGGGGTTAATTAAAACCAAAGGCAACTCCTTTGAAATTACTGATGAGAAAGCACTTATCTCCATAAGTAGAAATGGCTGATATTGATATCTATCAATACTAACCAGTATTAAAATCAATCTCCCGCTGATTTTAAATCAACCCCAACGATTTTAAATATCACCAGAGGCTATGTGATTCCGACATGGTTCCCAGCTATTTTTACGCTATAGAATAAAAAGAGAATTGAATAAAAATCTAATCTTTCTAATTATGAAATACACTTCAACTTTAAAACTGATTCTATTTAGCTGTTTTTGTGCATTTTTAGCAGTTTCATGTGTAAAAGAGGGACCGATGGGTCCTGCCGGTACCGATGGTAAAGACGGTGTTGACGGGCAGGATGGCATGAATGGTGTTGACGGAAACGTAACCTGCCTTGTATGTCATGCCAGCGACAACATGGAATCGATAAAAGCCCAGTTTGCAATGTCGGCACATAATGTAGGCGCTATCGCTGTTGATTATGCAGGAGGACGCCAGGCATGTGCACAGTGCCACTCACATGAAGGATTTGTCCAGTATGCAGAGTTTGGTTCCGTTTTGGGCGACATTACCGCGCCATCTGCATGGAAATGTAACACATGTCACGGGTTACACAAAACCTTTGAATCAACAGATTATGCTCTTAGATTGAACGCGCCGATCCATCCTCTTTTCAACCCATCTATCACAATGGATTTGGGAGGAAACAGTAATCTCTGTGCCAATTGTCATCAATCGAGGGTACCGGAGCCTAACATTGCAACTCCTGGAGAAACCTTCCGTATTTCAAGTACCCATTACGGGCCTCACCATGGAGCTCAGGCAAACGTAGTTGCGGGAATGGGCTTTGCCGAAATTACCGGTTCGGTAGCTTATCCTGAACCCGGCAGTTCATATCACGCAGAAGCATCTTGTGTTGGATGCCACATGGGAACTTACGCAAACGGAGGTGGCCATTCCTGGAAACCAAATCTCGATGCATGTATTGAATGTCATGGAACAGAAATGGAAGATTTCAATTATGGGAATACCCAGGAAATTATACACGAACAACTGATAGTTCTGAGGGATAAACTTATTGATTTGGGTGTTGTTGCAGGAAATGAAGAAGAAGGATTCCATCCGGTGGTGGGTACTTACCCGATGACTCAGGTTCAGGCATTTTTTAACTGGACCGGACTGGAAGAAGACCGCAGTTTGGGCGCCCACAACCCAAAATATGTTAAAGCACTCATTGCCAATTCAATTGAAGCACTGGCTGCATTCGAATAATTAGTGGATATTAGGTAAAAAAAAGACTTCCGCTCAAAAGAAGTCTTTTTTTATAAAATTGAATACAAAATGAAAATATTTAAATTTTTATTCGCGATAATTACAGTAGCACTGCTTTGGGGTGGATGTAAATACGATTTTATTGTTCCCGAAGAGGTGCCAATAATCGATCCCGAAGATCCTAATGCAGAACAAATTTCCTTTTCTACTGCAATTGTTCCTATTTTTTCGGCAAAATGTACTTCATGTCATACCACCGGAAAACAGCTTCCCGATTTGTCTGCCAACAAAGCTTTTTCTTCGTTGAACAGTACCAGGTATATTAATTCTGGTACACCTGCTGAAAGTAAAATTTATACAAGGCCTCATCCTGACAATACCGACACCCATCCTAAATACTCGGCAGTTGAAGCTGCTTTAATTCTGGGATGGATACAACAGGGGGCAAAGAACAATTAACTTTTCAAAAATGGCAAGTATGAAAAAATACATATGGTTTCTCATTATTTTGTGGGCAGCTTTTACCGGCGTTTCGGCGCAGGAGGCCGAAGTAAAGGAAAAAGACAAGCCAGTAAGAGCCCCGTTTGAAAGCGGATATTTAATCGATAATCAAACCACTTTAATTCCAATAAAGGGAACTCTTGAATATGTCATCCAGCACAAATTCGGAAAAATGGATAAAGGAATCTCTGATTTCTACGGGATATATTCTCCAGGTGCAAATGTCAGGCTGGGAATTAATTATGTACCTGTTAAAAACTTTCAGATCGGCATCGGTCAAACCAAAAAGAATATGTACACCGATTTGAATGCCAAGTGGACCATTTTTGAACAAACACGTGAAAATACAATTCCGGTAGCGGTTGCATTGTACGGAATGGTCGCTGTTGACGGACGGAATGTTTCTGCATTTGAAACAGGCAAAGTGGTTAACACCAAAGGACCGACATTACCCGAAAGCGTAAAGTTCGACGATCGGCTTTCGTACTTTTCCCAACTGATTGTCGGACGAAAATTTACCGATTGGCTGTCACTCCAGGCAGGAGCCAGCTTTACCCATTACAACATGGTTGGCTGGGATTACGACCACGATAAAATTGGCGCCCACTTTAATGGCCGTATTAAATTCTCACCGCAATCGTCGTTTATTTTCAACTACGACGTGCCGTTAAAAATCAAAAAAATATCAGAACAGTGGGAATGGACCGATCATCCGAAACCCAATCTCGCTTTTGGCGTAGAAATATCGACCAGTACCCACGCATTCCAGATTTACATGGGGACCGCTGATGGCATTATCCCGCAGGATATGGTGATGTGGAACCTGAATGACTGGAAAAACAAAGGGTTGGCTATCGGTTTTACGATAACAAGATTATGGAACTTTTAATGTTTAATTTAAAATAGAACAATCATGAAAAAAAGTAATTTTCGTTTTTTGACATATCCATTGGCAATCCTTTTTACAGGATTACTACTGGTGGCCTTTGCAGCTCCTCAGGACAAAAAATTCGGCGGCCCCTGGGAAATTCCGGCCAATTACAAGGCGATGAAAAATCCAAACGCCGGTGATGCCGAATTGGTAAAAGTTGGAAAAATGCTTTATACCAAACACTGTAAATCGTGTCACGGGAACGTTGCCGGCGACGGACCAAAAGCAGCCAGCATGAAAGTAGCCATCAAATCATTTGCCGATGCTGAATTTCAGAAACAAAGCGACGGCGTAATTTATTACCAGTCGTTTATTGGCAGAGATGAAATGCCCAATTTCGAGAAAAAAATTATTGAAGAAGAAGATCGCTGGGCTATCGTAAATTACCTGCGTACACTAAAATAAACTGATAAACAGCCGGAGGCAGCATCTGTCTCCGGCCTAAACCTGAAACGAACATGTCTTCCCTATTTCGGAACCTTTTATTTGTTGTTTTAACCGGTATAATGTATTTACCGGTAACTGGTCAATCCATTCCTGAAGAAAACAGGCAGTGTTTACGTTGCCACACATCACAAAGTTTTACCATTCATAACGAGTGGACCGGAATGGACGAAAAGCGGCTGATGAATCCATTTTATATTATCGATACGATTCAGCTTGCCTCGGGTGTTCATCACAACTTTAAGTGTACCGACTGCCATTCCATGGATTATGAAACCTATCCGCACAACGGGGAACTTAAACTCGAACCGTTAAGCACCTGCATCGACTGCCATGGCGGCGACGAAACGTATGCTTCATTCCAGTTCGACAGGATAGAGGAAGAATTTAAAAAGAGTGTCCATTACGAAATTTATCAGGACAACTTCAGTTGTTCAAAATGCCATTCGCAGCACTACTACAAAGCAACCGCCCGCACCAGCGACAATCTGAAAGAAATTGTAGAATACAGCAACAACATGTGTTTGTCGTGCCACAATAATATGATTGAATATCAACTGCTGTCTGACAGCATAAACCCGCAGTTGGTAAAGATTCATGAGTGGCTGCCCAACCAGGAACTCCATTTTGCAAGTGTGAGGTGTATCGAATGCCATACTGTCGTACAGGATTCGCTGATGGTTTCGCATAACGTAATGCATAAGGAAAATGCCACAAAAAATTGTGTCGAATGCCATTCATCCAATTCGTTGTTGCAGGCATCACTTTACAAATATCAAAATTTAAGTTCCAGAACGGAAGACGGAAAAATAACCGATATTCTGTCCAACCAGCACTACGTAATCGGTGCGTATCAAAGCCGGACCCTGAACTTTATTTTACTGATTGTTCTTGTTGCAACTCTTTCCGGAATTATCATCCATTCCATTTTCCGGATCATTAAGAAATAGACATTATGGCTACTGAAGAAAAACTTTATTTATATCCTTTGTGGTTACGTGTGTGGCACGGTATTAATGCGCTGGGAATTATTACCCTGATTGTTACCGGGATAAATATGCAATATGCCTCCGACCAATTCAGTATATTACGGTTCGATGTGGCAGTTAATTTACACAATGTGGCCGGAATTACGGTATCTGTTTTTTACCTGTTGTTCTTCCTCGGGAATTTATTCACCAATAATAAAAAATTCTACCGCATAAAATCAAAAGGTTTTGGCGAAAGGCTGATGAAGCAGGCCCGTTATTATACCTACGGTATGTTTAAAGGAGAAACCTGCCCTTTTCCCGTTTCTGAAAAACGCAAATTCAATCCGCTTCAGAAGTATTCCTACGTGGTTGTTATGTACGTTTTTGTGCCGGTAATTATTATCACAGGGATTGCGCTCTTGTTCCCTGAATTAATTATTGATGAAGTTTACAGTCTGAGCGGGGTAATGCTAACCGCCATACTTCACGGTATCGCCGGCTTTTTGGTGTTTATTTTCCTTTTGATTCATTTGTATGTTGCCTCGATTGGGAAATCGCCAAAAGACAATTTTAAAGGAATCATAACAGGCTGGCATTCCAAAGCCTGAACTCCGGGGTTGGGTTCTGGTTATTTTCCGTTCTCTGAAGTTGAATAAAAGGGATAGATTTATCCATAAACTATAAAACGCAGTCTTATGAAATTACCACGTTCCCTGCAAAACTGGATATCCATCATCGGGGCATCAATTGCTTCCCTCAATATACTTTTTATATTTATCCTGTTTATCATCGCCTTGATATTCGACGTTGGCAGTTCATACGTCGGACTGTTCATTTATATTATTCTCCCTGTTTTTTTGATTGCAGGGTTGATTTTAATCCCGGTTGGAATGTATGTTACCAAACGGCGGCAAAAAAAACAAATGACTGCTCCAGAAGGGCCCGGCTGGCCGGTTATCGATTTTAATAATCCGGCAACCCGCAATGCTACCCTTATTTTTTCCGTAGGGACGGTTGTGTTGTTGATACTGTCGGCGGTTGGCAGTTACGAAGCTTTTCATTACACTGAATCGGTTGAATTTTGTGGAAAACTGTGCCACGAAGTGATGGAACCGGAATATGCGGCCTATCACGAATCGTCGCACGAACGGGTTTCGTGTGTGGAATGTCATGTGGGGTCCGGCGCCGACTGGTATGTAAAAAGTAAACTTTCGGGTCTGTACCAGGTTTACGCAGTTCTGACCGATAACTTTCCCCGCCCCATCCCCACCCCGGTACACAGTCTTCGCCCGGCCCGGGAAACATGCGAACAATGCCACTGGCCTGAAAAATTTTACGACCGCAAACTCCGCATAAAACGTTCGTACCTCGCTGACGAACCGAATACCGAATGGAACATCCACATGCAAATGAAAACCAGCGCCGACCATGCTGCACAGGGAATTGCAGAAGGTATCCACTGGCACATCAACCCCAACGTTAAAATCGAATATGTAGCAACCGACATCAAAAGAGGAAGTATCCCCTGGGTAAAATACACCAACCTGAAAACCGGGGAGTCGGCCATTTACGAAGATGCCGAAAACAGACTCACCCAAAACCAGCTTGATTCACTGGAAATACGCACGATGGATTGCCTTGATTGCCATAACCGGCCATCGCACGATTACAAAGCGCCCCAGAATTTTATCGACGAATATCTTGCTGCCGGAACAATCTCAAAAGATTTACCCGACATTAAAACCGTTGCCATGGGTATCTTTGCGGAAGATTATCCAACCACCGACAGTGCGTTTACCGCGATCAAAACCCAGGTCAACGAATATTACGAAATGATGTACCCCGAATTGCTGGAGTCGAAGAAACAAGACATTGAAAATGCCATCTCCGGCATCCAATCCGGCTACTCCAAAAATATTTTCCCCGGAATGGGAGTTAAGTGGAGCGAATATCCCAACCACCTCGGGCATTTGGAATCGGAAGGCTGTTACCGTTGCCACAACGACAGGCATACTTCGGCACAGGGAAAGGTAATTTCGCGCGATTGTAACCTCTGCCACCTGATTACCGCACAGGGTACAGCCGACACCATGGAAATATCGAACGAATCGGCGCCACTGGCATTCACCCATCCGGTTGAAATCAACGATGCCTGGCG
>CAYWBV010000028.1:0-3029 GCA_964455785.1 uncultured Maribellus sp. | reverse complement strand
AGTATTTTTGTAAACAAACTCATCAGCCGAAAAAAATGGACCATCTTTTTGTTTCACGTTGCCTTCATTTTTATCATCATTGGCGCTGCGGTAACACGCTATTACGGTTACGAAGGAACGATGCACATCCGCGAAGGCGAATCGTCGGCAATAATAGTTTCTGATTTTACCGTTGTAACAACGGAGGCAACCAGCGGCGGACAAACCGTTTCGGAAGAAAAAGAGGTAAAGTTCTCACCTTACACAGCCAACCGTTTTTCCAAAAGTTTATCGGTCAACGGGCAGACCATCCACATTAAAAACCTGCAGTTTATGCCGTCGGCTACCGAAACTGTGGTGGCCGACCCCACAGGCAGCCCCATTGTTTCGCTGATAGCGGTGGGCGCCGACAGCCAGCGCCGCGATTTTAACCTCAGTGAAGGCGATATAAAACAAACAGACGGCGTTACGCTTGGATTAAACTCCGGCACGGCAAAAGCCGACATCCATTTTACCCTGATGAACGGAGTATTAATGGTATCGTCGGTTGACTCCATAACCATTTCGTCGATGGGACAAAACAACGCCGAAGTAATCCCGGCCCGGACCACAACCGAAATCAGCACTCAAAAAGTATATTCATCAAAAGGACTGACGTTCGCAGTGCGGCAGTTTTTACAAAGGGGAAAGTCGCAACTGATCTATTCCCAGCCACAGGAAGGGAGACAAACGGCCGATGCTTTACAGATGCTGGTCACTGTTGGAAATGAATCGAAAGAGATAATTGTTTACGGGCAGAAAGGTATAGTGGGCGAACCGGTTTCTGCGGTTATCAACGGGATTAATGTTTCGGTTTCCTATGGTTCGAAAGTAATCGGACTACCCTTCTCCATCCACCTGGCCGATTTTCAGTTAGAGCGGTATCCCGGCTCCAACAGTCCGTCGTCGTATGCCAGCGAAGTGGTGGTAAAAGACGGCGCCTTCGAAAAACCTTTCCGCATTTATATGAACAACATTCTGAAATACCAGGGATACCGTTTTTTCCAGTCGTCGTATGACACCGACGAACGGGGCACTATCCTCTCTGTTAACCACGATTCGGCCGGTACTTCCATTACTTATTTCGGTTACCTGATTATGGTTATCGGCATGGTGCTGACACTGTTCAACAAAAACAGCCGTTTTAAAACACTGCTGCGTGTTTCGGCCAAACTACGCGAAGAACGCAAAAAACTGTTTGTCGTACTGGTTTTGGGGTTCGTTTTTACCTTTTATACTCATGCACAAAACAGCTCGCCTTTGGATAAAAACCATGTGTCTGAGTTTGAGGAGCTGATCATTCAGAGTTACAAGGGGCGTGTTGAACCGGTCTCCACGCTTGCTTCCGAAATTATGCGGAAGGTAGCGAAGAAAAACAGTTGGGATGGGAAATCACCTGCCGAAGTTTTTCTGGATATGCAGGCCAACCCCGAAAAATGGAAGAACATACCCTTCATAAAAGTCGCCAATCCCGAACTTCGGAAAATGCTCGGAACAACTGATAAATATGTTGCCTTCAATACCATTGTGGCCCCCCGCGAAATGGGCGGTTACCGGCTGAGTGCGATGGTTTCGGCAGCCTATGAGAAAAGCAGCAGCGAACGGAACAAACTCGACAAGGAAATTATCAATGTTGACGAACGGGTAAACATTCTAATGAATGTATTTACCGGGAGTTATCTCACCATTTTTCCTGTCCCCGGAGATGAAAACCACAAATGGGTTTCGGTAACCGGCGCCGGTGAACTGGATTCTGCAACTGCCGGTTTTGCCCGTCAAACTATTTCCTCGTATCTGAATTCGGTAAACCTGCGTGATTGGGCAACTGCCAACCAATTGCTGGAAACGCTCAAAAATAATCAGCAAAAATACGGGTCAAAAATTATCCCTTCGGAAACAAAAACAGGGCTCGAAGTGCTGTACAACAACCTCAACATCTTCGGAAAACTCAGCAAAATTCTGATGTTTACCGGGCTGATTCTGCTGTTCGTACAGTTGCTCACTCTTTTTAACCCAGCCATTAAACTCACGGGGCTGAAAAAGGCGGCTTTTGTTTTTATCCTTCTTTTGTTTCTTGTGGAGACGGCCGGGCTTGCCATCCGGTGGTACATATCGGGCCACGCGCCGTGGAGCAACGGGTACGAGTCGATGATTTTTATCAGTTGGGCGACGTGCCTGGGCGGGTTGTTGTTTGCCAACCGCTCCGAAATCACCCTTTCGCTCACCACCGTTCTGGCCGGCTTAACGTTAATGGTTGCCGGAATGAGTTGGATGAGCCCCGAAATCACCAACCTTGTCCCGGTGTTAAAATCGTACTGGCTGATTGTACATGTGGCCATTATTACGGCCAGTTACGGCTTTTTGGGAATCGGCGCCTTATTAGGGTTGTTGAACCTGGTGCTGATGATTTTCAGAAGCCGGCAAAACCAGGTTCGTATCAACTTCACCATACGGGAGCTGTCGAATATTATCCGGATTGCGTTGATGATTGGATTGCTGATGCTCACCATCGGGTCGTTTATCGGCGGGGTTTGGGCCAACGAGTCGTGGGGCCGTTACTGGGGGTGGGACCCCAAAGAAACCTGGGCGCTGGTAACGATACTGGTTTACACGTTTATCGGGCACATGCACAAAATACCGGGGTTTAAAGGAAGTTATGCCATTAGCGCGGCTTCGTTGCTGGGATTTGGCTCGGTGCTCATGACCTATTTCGGGGTAAACTACTACTTGTCGGGGTTACATTCGTACGCGCAGGGCGAGCCCGCCCCCATACCGGCCGGCGTTTATGTTGCCGTGGTCCTTGTTTTTGTTATCCTATTTGCCGCTTCGGTTTCCGACAGCAAAATGAAAATAAAAACGGAGGACGACGAAGAAAAACAGTCGTAAAAATAGACCCGTCAGGAAGCCGTTTTTTTTAACCAGCTCATCATTCGAAAAAACATCAGGGCATGTTGTCCGGTCATCACGGCAATTCGCACGGGAACCATCGCTTTTTGTATAAACATCATGGC
>CAYWBV010000027.1:3397-21983 GCA_964455785.1 uncultured Maribellus sp. | reverse complement strand
ATTTGTAAGCATATTCGGCGTGCCATAAAATCAAATCAATCAGATCGGGCGTATTGCTGTCTCCCATTTCGGTTTTCCAGTTGCCGAACAAAGCCGGGTTGCTGGCATACAACAATACCTCGAACACGGTTTCCAGTCCGTAAGCGCCGCCATCTCGTGAAGGGCCGCCGCCATAAACCTTCGACATGTCGTACTCATCCAGGTTTTCGTATCCCCTGACATCGACAAAAAAGTCGTAAGCCAGCTTCGACGACACTTTTTCCATCAGATGGTCGGCAACATAAAAGGGAACCGAACGTCCGTGACCTTCCACGTCCACCACATATTCATCGGTCGAACCAACCGGGTTGAATGTGGTAAACCATCCTTCGTTATTCAGTATTTTCCCCTCAAATACCTGCTGCGAAGTGCGGGAATTGATAATTTTAAACGTTGTCCCGTCTTTTGCGCCATAACAAACAAATCGTTTGGATTCATTCAGGTTATACCCTGCCTGGTTGACATAGGGTTTGTAACGAACGGGATTCTCACCCGTTTGTGCTGTCGCCCGGAGAATCAGAACGAGCAAAACCAACACAGTATATTCTATTCTTTTTTTCATCAGTTATTGATTTATATTTAACGGAATCTGAACATTAAAAGAGTGTTCCGGGGTTTCATTGGCTGCACAAAGCAGAGCTATCGGTTTTCCGTCCTGAAACAAAAGCTGCGGACGTTCGAGGGCAATTAGTTTTTGTACAGTTCCGTTTTCCCATTTAATTTCGAGGTTAGATACCAACGGATTTTTGGCTAATTTCCATTCTGCTCCGTCAAGCGAATAAAAAAGAATCATACTCCTGCCGGCTTCGGTAAACGCTCCCTTTTTCTTTGATAAAATGGCATAATAACAGGTACCGTCGTGCCATACATAAGGATCTTCTGCCGGGAAATCAAACCCGGGCGCTGTAAAAACAGGTTTCAGTTGTTTAATAAAGGGCCCTGTCGGAGAATCAGCGATTGCCGTCAGAAGCATAACCGGTCCGCCAAACGGCATTTCCCGCTGTTTGGCTACCCCCTTGTAAATCATCAGAAAACGTCCGTCCGGCATTTGAGTTACCGAAGGATTGGATGTCATCAACGCATCCAGGGCTGTGGAGTCGGGAGATACATCCATTAACGGTGTATCTGTCCGTTGC
The DNA here is from genome assembly GCA_964455785.1 of uncultured Maribellus sp. Taxonomy (GTDB): domain Bacteria; phylum Bacteroidota; class Bacteroidia; order Bacteroidales; family Prolixibacteraceae; genus Draconibacterium. The sequence goes on along the minus strand of CAYWBV010000027.1, from coordinate 20,808 downwards.
CACGGGCCGCTGGGATCGTCGGCCACTGCAACCCCGATCCGCTGGTTGTTCCGATGAACCCAGTTTAATCCGCTGCCTGTTATGACTCCATCGCCAATATTACCCATGTAGTACAGGTAGTATTTTCCGTTAAAATAATGAACGGTTGGATTATGCGTTACCATTCCATCCCAGTATTCTTTTCCCCGCGGAGGTAATGCAACATTTTTAAACTCGTACGGTCCGAATGGCGAGTCGGAAACTGCGTGTGCTATTTCGGAATGAGTTACCCATGCTGAAAAACCATATTCTCTGGGCCAGCGCGAATAAAACAGGTGATATTTTTTGTCTTTATGCGACTGAACAAGGCTCCCGCCCCATATATAAAGACTATCGTCGATAAACTTTGCAGATTCGGGGACGGGTTGAATGGATGAATTTATATCCAGCTCTCCCGGTGGAACCGTCTTGCTCTTTTGAGTACAGGATACGCCGAAAAAGATTATTACACTCAGAAAAAATACACATTCCCTCTGGTGTGATACAAACAAACGAATTGGTAACATACTGCTTCCTCCTTATTAAAATTTTTGATTTTCTTCCGATCCCGGGTAACGGTAGTGTTCATCTATCGCGGTCACTTCCACATCGCCGTTAACCATCTTTATGTCCAGGGGGACAAGCGTCAATCCCTGCCGGTTAATGGTGTAAGCATCGTCGCTCAAATCCATATTGTTCATCGCTGACGGGTCGAGTGGCGGTTTGTTGGCGTTATAAAATGCAGTACACCACCAGCGCCCGTTTTTATCCTGAAAGGGAGTTCCGTGACCTAAAAAACGTCCGGCAAATTTCCGCGGACCGTAGGGCCCCAAAATATGATCAGATGTACAATAGTAAAGATTATAGGAACCATGACGCATGATGTCAGTACTCCAACCCGTTCCAAACAAAACATATTTCCCTTCAAATTTAATTACACAGGCCCCTTCGTGCCCCAACAGGCGATTGGCAGGATTGATTAGTTTGTGTACGCCGTCAAATCCCGAAAAATCTTTTTTTATTTTGATTATCTCCACACAGTTTGACAGCAGCCATGGAGTACCGTCGTCGTCAACAAAAAGAGAAGGGTCGCGGTGGAAACCGAACTCCAGACCAAACGGTTCATCGAAAGGTTCCTGAAGGTTTTTGTCGCGGGTTACCATTAGATTGGCCATCCGCAGATTGGAAGTATGCAGAACTACCCAATGCCCGTTCACAAAATGAACTTCAGGCGCCCAAATCATGGCCTTTTTATTCCGTTTTTCAGCCGATGTAATTAACTCGTCTCCAAAAGACGACTTTTTGGCTTCCCAGCGAATGCCAAGGTCTTCCCATTCCACCAAATCCTTGCTCCGCCAAAACTGCAAGGCAGGAAGTCCATCCGGAAAATCAGAATTCTGCCGGGTACACGAAAGATAGTAATACCCGTCGGGCGCCAGCGTAACAAACGGGTCGCGCATCCATTCATCCAACACAAAAACCGCTTTCGAATGCTTCTCCAATCCGGCCCGTACCGTTTCATTCTTTTGTGAATATCCTCCGAAAAAACAAAAGGTAAAAACAACTGCTGTTGTTAAATATCTGATTCGTTTTATCATTTAGTTCTTTTTCAATTATTGTCTTGGCAAACCATTTCGATGTGGTAAATTCTTTATTTTATTTCCTTGTTGACTTCTGTAATTAACCGGACCGGTCCCAGCAAACCCGAAGGAAGAAGTTCCTTTTTGGCCAAATGCGGCCATTTCCACGCAACAAACGCCTTACGTTGAGTTGGCCTTGGGGTGTTGTTAACCACCCACTCGGGCATTTTTGCCAATCCGAGTCCTTCTGCGGTAGAGCCTGTATTGGAAGTCCACTCGCAATCGTCGGGGTACTGATTATCGCCAATCAACCGGTTTACCCAAAGATTGGCGACTTTGATTTCCAGTTCATTTTTTCCGGGTTTAAGCGCATTCGTAACATCCATTTTGTAGGGAGCCTTCCAAAGTAAACCCTGTGATTTACCGTTTACCAACACCTCTGCGATAACCTGTACATCACCCAAGTCGAGGATATGTTTATAATCTTTCGATATATTTTTTGCCGGCACATCAATTTGAATACGATATACAGCCGTCCCCGAAAAGTATTTTACGCCCGGATCGTTATGTTCTGACCACGAAATCAGCTTTGGCAACTGGATTTGTTCAGGCGCTCCCCATCCGGCGGGAAAAGAAACCTGCCAGGGGCCGCTTAATTCAAGAGGTTCAGGCACCGACGGAATAATTACTTTTTGAGATTTCCCGTCGGAAGTTTTTATTACAAACTCTCCTGCTTCCGCACTTTTCAAAAAAATCCTGTCGCCTTTACGTTTTAATATGACATCTGCCGGATTTCCATTCTGCTCGACGGAAACGATACCGGTTTCACCGTTTAACGGCTGCCGGAAAACAACAAAAACAGAACCTGACTGGTCCAGTTTTAATGTTACAACCATTCTGCCGTCAGAAGTTTGCTTAAATTCAGGCGCCACTTCAATCTCACCGGTTTCCGGATTCCATAATTCAGGTAACTGGTTTTCGATTCTGAACGTTGCTTCCACCGTTTTGGGTTGATGGTGCTGGTTACTGATAAAATACAAATCCGTTTCTCCAACCTTACGATGGATAAACTCTACTCCGTTGCCCGGATATTGTGTTGTTCCGAAGTCTTTATTTTCAGAAACATAAAATGAGAAATCGGCCGGAAGCTGCATTTCCGAAAAAACAGATTCCAGCGACTCTCCCCAGTAAACCTTTCCTTTCCCATACGAATGGCTGGTTACAGATTCACCGTCGCAATTTCCCCAAACGCGGGCCGCCAGTTCTTTTAAACCAGGCTCCTGGTCCCCGGCGGTGACTTGACCTGACACAAGTGCCGGTTTCGGGCCAACCACCACAGCACCTTTGGCTACAAGCTGTTCAATTATAACAAGGGCTTCCGGGAGCATATGTTTTACATTTGGAAGAACCAGCACCCGATAGCTCATTCCTCCCGGAAGAACCAGACGACCGTCGTGCACTGTAATTTGTTCCAGAATTTCACGGGTGCAAAAATCGTATTGAAAACCATGGAGTGGTTGCGGGAAAAGCTCCTCGCGGGATTTTGCTTCCTGCGGTGCATCTTCGCCGGTATAATAAAGCAGGTCGGCAACAAAACTTCCTTGCTGCAGCAGGTACTGGCAGCGGGCGACATAATCCAGCCACGCCCCGGCAAAAGGCCACCATGTGTTGCGCGAATCGAAACGTGAACCATAAGTTCCAAGACCGAGTCCGGGAGGTTTATTATACGGATCATGTACAAAAGCATGAAAAGAGTAACGATTGATACCCTGCGTAAAAAAATAATCTCCCTGTGCTTTCAGGCTGTTGGGATGCTCCTCGAAAATTCTGTTTGGCGGTCCGGTAAAGGCTTCGGAATCAACTATTTTTCTTCCATATGTATGAGCAGCCGATGCAGCTAATTTGGCCGTTACCGCATGATTGTTGTTAAATGCCCACCATTCTGCCATTGGAATATCGGGAACGCCTGAAGCAAGAAAATCATCAGTATTACCATAGGCGCCGTAGGCCTCGGTTGCAAAAGTCAATCCGCTTTGCCGGCTCAGTTCGGCAAAACGTCCGTAATAATTTTTTATAATCAGGTCGCTAATTGTTTTGCGGAAGTCCCAGAGAAATTGTTCGGTTGTTTTTATATCGCCTACAACCCGGCCGGTCAGTGCCGGTAAAAACTTCGTTAAATCGTAACCGCGAAGCAACTGAAAATCCTGGGCAAATGAAACATTCCAGTTCTGGTGCCCTACCTCATAGCTGTCGATAAGGATTCTTTTGAATGTTGTTCCGGTCAGGTCGCCCGCGGCGTGAATAATTTTGGCAATTGAGTTTTTCCAGTAAAAATCGACAGCAGCGGCTGAAAGTTTATCAATTTCCAGTCCTCTGCCTTCCGGCGGAGCGGGATGATTTTGACGGCCGGTGGGCTGGTATCCAATCCTGAGAATTGTCCAGTCTCCCGGAGGTATTTCCCAGGTAAGCCGGCCGTCGCTGTCGAGCCGCGAACTTAAAATGAGTATTTGGTTGGGGTCAATTACATCGGAAACCGGTGTATCCCGCAAATCGGGAGAATAACCGCCTTTCAGTTTGGCAAAACCTGCCTTTTCCCACCATCCCTCAAGGCGGAAAGGTTTTGTCTCATTATCTGATTTGAGTGTTGGAAATGCCAGAAGAACAATATCATGATAATATCCACGCACCTTTTCTCGCGCCACGTAATACCTTTTATTTATTTCCGGATCTCGTTTCATGTCACGTTCTATTCCCAGCGCCGGTTCCGGTATTTCAAGGAAACCGTTAAAGTGTTGCGGCCCTGATACCTGCTTTTCAGTCCACACAACCTCTTGCATCGCCAGATCGGGGGTAACCCACGGGCCTCCGCTTGCAGACCAACCGGCTCCGTTATGAATACCCATTTCAAGACCCAGACGTTTTGCCTCGCGAATGGTATGCCCAACCAGCGCCAACCACTCTTCGCTCATATATTTTACCGGCCCGGCTGCGGGTGTTCCCTCGCTGGTATTAAAAAGAGTAAAACCTCCCAACCCGGCATTTTTCATTGCTTCCAGATCACGAGTAATACCCTCGCGTGTAACATGACCATTTATCCAGTGCCACCATGTTTGCGGCCGGGCAGAACCGGGGGGGGTGATAAATTCAAGGGCCAGGGAGTCAGAATAACCTGTCTGGGTAATGTTCAGATTTCCCTCCCCTTTTAATCCGCCATAGCCTGAAGCGGTCGCAAAATGTTCGGCAACAGCAATCAAAAACAGCATTAAGAGATATCTTGCCGGTCTCGTTTCAATGAATATGGTTTTTATCATTTGTTTTTAAAATTATTGGTTTCTAACGTACTTAAAACAGAGTTCATCCATTGCCACACCTTCCGGCGTGAATCCGAATTGACAAAGAGCCAGCGATCGGTATGCGGATGTATCATCAGTGGATTGGGAATTTCGGGGAAAATTTTGTTGACAGGAATATCAAAAAATGTAAAATCAGCAAAATTTTTAAAGTCTTTCAGATAACTCTGAATTTCCAGTGTACTTTCATTCTGACAAATCAAGACTGGTTTGTTCGCTAAACGTTTCAGCCGATTAAATGCAGACTCACGATAACGGGACAGCGGAGATCCCCAGACCGTATTCTTCCACTCCCTAACACCATCATAGTGGTCGTGGGTAATAAAACCGCACCATAGTTTAGCAATTTCATCGTCGTACAGTCCGATATAGTTCACAGCAATTGCCCCTCTTGAAAAGCCGCAGATAAAAACCTTGCCTGAATCACCTCCAAAATTTGCACATATCCGGGGAACATTAATCTTTGCATAATCGACAGTTGCTTTTTCATCTCCCCACCAGGTAACTTCGTTATGTTTGTAATCGGTTGCAACAAAGGGCAAAACCACCCAAATGAATTTACCTCCGCTTAATCCGTAACCTAAAGCGGCATCTTCCACCTTACCAGTGGAGCCGGAGGTTGGGTATTTATTCCCTGTGTATTCAACAATGACAGGCCATGATCTTCCTTTCTTTTTCCAGTTCTCGTCCCAATCAACCGGCAGGTAAAGGATATGATGAACTTCAGTTCCCTCATATTCAGGCGGAATAATTTTAACCCGTTTACCCGGAGATGCCGGTCCCATTACCAATGGAGGAAGCTTCAATCTATTTTCGTAATCATTAAATTTACCTGATGACAAACGAACCACCGGATGCGATACATCGGCAGGAAGTTTATCATGAGCGAATAATATAACTGAAGACAAACCCACCAGCAGAACAAGGAAAAGTTTGATCATGTTTTTTTTGCTTCTATTTTAGTTTCATTTTGTCCAAACGTTCGCGCATGGAATCCAAATGTTCTTTATACACATCGCGCGGCGTACACAAATTTTCGGTACAAACGGCGGCAGCAGTTCCAACCACAACCCCCATCTGGGCCATGGTGTGCATTACCCGCGGACTACCCAGCCCGACATGTGTAGCCGAAAAACACCGCCCTGCCATAAAAAGATTGTCAATGTCTTTCGAGTATAAACACCGGTACGGAATTTTGTACTGTTTAATTTTTGTAAATTCTGCCACCGTAAGAAAATCATATTCGCCGCCTTTGGGATAATGAATGTCGATTTCCCTGACTTCTTCCACAAATCCATCTTCAAAATCAGGACGATTGACAACATCGTTTTCGGTTAAAATATAATCGCCCATGATACGGCGCGATTCGCGTTTGCCGGCAACATAGGCCATCCACTTCATTTTTAAATCCGCATTTTTCGGATCCTGTTTTACATTGTACCAGTTCCCGTATATAGCCCTGAACAGGTGATCGCGGATTTCTTCGGCATCGTAAATGGTATTCATCAGCAGTCCGTATTCCCAAAACCATTCTCCACGGGTAGCATTATAATTTTTCGCCACTTCCATCGCCCACGGCACTTCCTGAAAACCTATCGTCAGTTTATTTTCGGGATCAGGACTGGCCTGAGATTCCACCTTCACTGAATTCCAAAGAAGTGAATTTCCCATGGTCATTCCGTCAGCCAATTCCGGCGCCAACGATTCATTAAAATCATCCTGCGATTCGCGGCCCATTCGAATTTCGCATCCAGCCCAGTAACCAATCCAGCCATCGCCAGTGGCATCGACAAACAGGGGCGCTTCAAAACGGGTTTCCTTATGTGAATGTGTATTAAAACAATCAATGCCGGTTATTTTATTTCCTTCTTTATGAACCGTGTAGGCGCGGGTATCTGGAAAAACTTTAATATTTTTTTCTCCTCTCACCACCATTTCAATCGTATCGGTGGCTGCAACAGCGCCTTCATCACCGTTGGGATAATGCAGTGTACTCAATTCGTCAACAATGTCGTAGATTTTTAATCCCAACGTGTGAACCCTGATTTCTTTACTTGCATTTCCTCCCAAAACCGGTCGATCGTTGATAAGCGCCACTTTCAGCCCCTGACGGGCTGCTGCTACGGCAGCGCCACAACCGGCAAATCCGCCGCCAACGACCACCAAATCGAAATCCCCGGCATTTTCAGGAGGCGGAATACCCAGCTTCTCTTTTCGCCACACCGACATTTCCTCCAATTCCACCGGCGGAAAATCATTTTTGTCTTTTGAAAAATAAACGGCATCGCATCTGCCTTCAAAACCGGTCAAATCTTTTAATTCAATTTTTAACCGGTTTGAATTTCCAACTTTTACCCTGCCCGACTGAACCCACTGCCAGCCTTCGTTAACACCGAATGTTTCAGGATATTCCTCCCCATCAAAAACGAGTTTAAAAGTTCCGGGAGTTTCCGGACGATCGGGCACCCAGTCTTTGGTACGCACCCAAAACCAATATCTTCCGCTTTCGGGAAAAGCAACGGTAGTTGACGCATTTTCAACGGGTTCGCCCATTCCGTGAGCCAACAAATACGGAGATCCCATGGAGGGAATAAATTGCTGATCAACTACCCAGCCACCTTTGTTTTCAAAACTTTCCGTTTCGATTAAAACAGATTGGGACCAGGAATTAAATGCTGCCGCAATAAAAAATAAAAATGGTACAATTTGTTTCTTCATAACCATTGCTTTTCCAAAAATTAAAAATTCTGTATCGATTAATATTTTGTTTATTCTTTCGTTAATTTAATTACGAGACCACCGTTTTCGGATAAATTATATTCTCTTTTTGTTTCGGCAGAAACATCCAACCGACTCACCAAAAACATTTCGTCCGTTTCGTTTTTTGCGGGAATGTCTTCCACTACTTCCGCTTTAAAACTGCCTTCGCCCAAAAAAGAAAAATCAACTTCAAACTGTTTCCCGGCTGTATTTAAGATTCCGATATACCAGTCATTACCCGCTCTTCTCGCCATGGCTGCGACGTTGCCAATCCGGCTGCCATTCAAAACAATAGTCTCATCCCAAACTGTTGGTATATTTTTAATAAAATCCAATACCGGTTTCACTTTCGGACTGGTCAGTAAAAACTCCGGATCTTCGGCAATTACCTGGAGGTAACTGGTAAAACAAACGAGTGTGGCAAGCTGGTGCGTCCAGGTGGTATTGGCCGGATTGGTGAACCCAAGCGGTGTGTAATCGCCATCTCCCACAACAAAGCGGGTGAACGGGAGCACTGTGTTGTGGCTTGCCGTAATCGGACCTTCGGCGTGGCCATTGAGTTCCAGTCCGCGGATTCCTTCGCGGGTTAACTCGTTGGGATAAGTAAAACTCTCACCAGCAGGTTTCTGGCAGCCGTGAAAAACGATGAGCAGTTTCCGTTTTGCAGCTTCCTGCAGCAGACGAATATCAAAATCGATAGTCGGTTTTGACTCGCTGTTCATAAAATCAACCTTGGCCCCAGCCGCCCCGGAAGTTTTTATTTTATCCAACCAATCCCTCATTACCTGATAATCGTTTTCAGGCAGATTCAATTCATTGGAGTGTTTCCACAGAATAATATTCACATGATTGTTTTTTGCATGACTGGTTATTTTTTGGATTTTATCCCATACATTGTCCCAGCGCTCCCAACCTTCATCGATAAGACTGTACTCAAAACCCAAAGCCACGGCAAAATCGGTTATTTCCAATTCTTCTGCGGGGGTCCCTGTCCGTTTCGACCACCATCGCCAGGCTGATTTTCCGGGTTTGATAAAACTCCTGTCTGAAAATAACACAGGATCGGGTTCAGGATTTAACGCATTTATTATTTGCTGGTTCACCAATTGAGTCAATCCTTTTCCGATATAGAAAACACGCCACGGAGACACCAATTCTCCATCGACAGAAAAACCCTCCTTTTCAGTAAAATCGACGCTGAGCTTTCCGTTTTCTTCAGCCCGCAAACGCATCCCGCTGTAATTGTACAACGCAGCTTCGGTCAGCATTCCATATATCTCCTTACCATATTCAAAAACCAGCGGCGGCCCCTGCACCGGACCAACTGATGAAATGGAATACAACGAGTCTGCCCGGCATGATTTCCATTCTCCGGCATAGGATTTTAGCTTCCAATGATTTTCGCGTTCAAAGAACCAGGTTTGAATGGAATCCGGAACTGTCCACGACGACATTTCGTTTAAAACGTGCCACTGGTTTTTCTTCTGAATCAGATATCGAAAAGCGAAAGCGTTGTTAAAAAGACGTATCTGAATTTTCTGTTGTTCTGAAAACTGCAAATCATATTCATGATAATTTTCGACAACAGTTTTTCCGGTTCGCAGCGTAAAAGTATCGGTGATCAATTTTGGTCCGCTAATTTGGAATTGGTTATTGCCAAACAATAGTGTATCATTCATTTGTATTCCCCAGATACCGTTTGCGACAACTAACCGGTCATCGTAAATAACGTTGTAACAGGCAGAATCTCCCGCTTTATCGATTTTTAGTTGAATAAAACTGTCTGGAGACGTTAAAACAAAGTCCTTCTTTCGAGACTTCAGGTTGCATGAAAAGGTTACTGTCAGTAAAACTAAAATGGCTAAAAAATGGATTATTCTCATTCGCATTTCTTTTTTCTATTTTATTAATTTATCAATAAATACAGGTCCCTGATGATTATTCTGCGGCGCATTTGTCGCTTCTCCGGGCATTTCTCCCCGTTTCCATTCCGATGGATTTTTTCCAATAGTTGGCGTTGGAGCGTCAGGAATATTATCATCGGTTTGATTGGTCCATTGAGTAAGCAGTGTACGCATCTGGTATAACACCTCACGGTTTTCCGGTTTATACACCACATTCGCGAGGTTATGCGGATCGTTTTGAACATTATAAAGTTCTTCGGCGGGCTGAGGCAGGCGTGTAATCATCTCCTGTTCCGGTGAAAGTTCGCCTTTTTCAAGCATATCCCACAATTCCACAGCAGCCGGATAACGGGAGGAATCGGATTCGCCACAGAGGTTGTATTTATTAGGCCAGTTGTTACGAATATACAACCAATCCCCCATTCTGACCATCCGTTGGTGCATACTGTAACGGTGCCAGTTCCGCTCGGCGAAAGCCACTTCGCGCACTACCGCATTGTGGTCGCGCAGCAAACGCCGGAAGCTCACGCCCTGAACCGTTTCCGGTTTTTCAATTCCCGCGAGTTCTAAAATTGTAGCCGACAAATCAATGGAACTAACCAGAGAATTCGTACGCCCGGGCTCTACTCCCGGCCCGGTGATGATCAACGGAGTGCGGATACCGCTCTGGTACATGTAAGTTTTGCTTCTCGGAAACGGGCGTCCATTGTCCGACAGATAGATAAAATAGGTATTGTCCAAAATACCTTGTTCCTTAAGTTCGTCGCTTATTAGTCCCGCATAATAGTCGCTCCGGCTGATTTCGTGGTAATAACCGGTCAGGTCATTGCGGGTACGCGGCCCGTCGTACATATACGGAGGCACCCGCACTTCTCCGGGGCTGTAAGTTTCGCCCCGGTCGTTCACCTGCCATTCGCGATGAGCGTCGTGCGAGGCAAACCAGAAAAAGAAAGGTTTATCCTTTGGCCGCTCCCTCAAATGTTTTACCCAGTTTTCACTCCCTGCGGGTTGGCTGTCCGAAAATTCGTTGAATCCAAGTTGTTCCGGTGGCGCCATGTGGTTTTTTCCCGATAATACAGTATGATAACCGGCCTGTTGCAAATCATAAATAAAAGTATGCTGATTTTCCGGCAGTTCGACATGAATTTCAGGAGCTCCTGTGTTGTGTGGATACCTCCCCGTGATGATGGAATTCCGGCTGGGTGAACAGGAACTGATGGTCAGGCAGGCATTATCAAAAATTAACCCCTGCCGGGCAATATTATCGAGATTGGGAGTTCGGATAGCCTCGTTGCCATATATTCCGAGGTCTTCTGCCGAAACATCGTCGGCGATGATAAAAACAAAATTGGGAGGAGCGGTATTTCCTTTGTTTTCATTACATCCATTCAATAGAAGTTCAAACAAAAACAAGAAAAAAATACAACCGGTTGAAGATAAAAACAACTTATTTTTAGAAAGCTTTTTTTGATTCATCTTAAAAAACAATTAAACATTACGTACTTGCACCAAATGCCTGGATTCCGAAAAGCGACACCGGCACATTCTCATGTTTGCGGTATAACTGAACGGTTAAAGTTGAGGTTTGCACAGGTTTTTCAAACTTAATTTCTGGACGGGAATGATGATTCTCGGTCGTCTCATAAACAACCTGCCCCCTATCATCCAAAATTTTGTATTCCTGAACACAAAATGGCATTGTGTTTTCCGGATGTCCCATCAGGCATGATTCCATGGCATGATCAAAATCGGTATCAAACCATAAGACCACAGAACCAATCGATTGCCGTTCTTCCCATTCAATTTTGAGAGAAGGATTTTTTTCCGTTAAAGCGGCAACCCAGGCATTAGTTTTGATTCCGTCGGGCCTGAAAACAAATGTTTTTAATTGTTCTGCATCAAATGTTTTTAACGCTGATCCTGTTTTTAATACAAAATTTTTTCCTCCCGGACGGCGCTCAGGAGGATAGAACGAAATTTCTTCAACTCCGAGCATATCGTTCTGTTTTTGAGTTCTGCGGTTAAAAACAGCAAGAATCCCGGTCACTCTCACATCAGACTGGGCAACAGATACTTTATCGTTCTTTTCAATCAAAATAAATCCATATCTGTCCTCCTTTAACGACAGGTCAAAATCGATCGTTACTTCTGAAACTCCAAATGGCAGTTGGTATTTTTTCAGAGCCAAACAGGAATCTGGTGTATAATTTCCCAAACGCTGACTGATACAAAACCGGATATCGATGTTTGTCGATTCGTCCGCTTTAAAAAGGAAGGTGAAAGCAGGGACTTTTCCGCGAGTAAAAGGAAGCAGCATTCCCGACTCCCTTTCCAGTTTTAACCAGGTACCATCGTGAGGGAATTCCAACGATTCGAAAGTCGATGAAGGAACTATTCTGGCGTTACTTACCAAATCACTATCCTGTTTCGATATTACCTGTGGAATATACTGCCCTGTTTGAATGAGGTCTTTTTGTAATTCGCCAATGTAGTTATTATAATAAACTTCGCCCGGAGTAATATTATATTTAATACAGATGCGGGCTGCAAGCGCCGCCGCTTGCCCGCACAAAGTTCCGGTCGAGATTACCCGTGTGGAACCAAAGGCTACGTGAGAAACACTAATCAACCTTCCGGCAAAAAAAAGATTGGTAATATTCTCGCTGTAGATACACCGGTACGGAATAGTATAAACACCTTTCGAATGATACTGGATACACCCGGGATAACTGCTGAATACTCCGTTGGACGGATGAAGATCGATCGACCAGCCGCCGTAAGCGATGGCATCGTCAAAATGAGTTTGATTAATAATGTCCTGCTGAATTAACGTATAATCACCTGTAAACCGACGGCTTTCGCGTTTACCGGGAACAGTACTTACCCATTCCAGCGTGAGGTTGTCAACATCTTCAAAAGTCCCGGAGTTTTTGATATAATCCCAGACTCCGTAAACCACTTTCCATAGTTCATCTTTTATCTTTTCCGATTCAAACACGCGATCCAAATCGCCGCCCCATTCGAGCCACCAAAGACGGCACCCGCTCGAATCACGCTGAATATCCTTGTAGCGGGGAATGTTTTTGGGAATATCTTTTAGCGCAAACGAGGGAGGTACGTATTTTACGGGTATTCCGGCATCCTTGCTGTAAAAATACATGGAATGTCCGAGCTGTTCGCCAAAATCATCGGGCATCATAAACCTTTCTCCAAACTCTTCACTTTTTTCAGCGCCAAAACGGAACCGGGCTCCGGAAAGAAAACCAAGGATTCCATCTCCGGAAGCATCGCAAAAATAGGGGGCGCTAATTTCATAAAAAGTTGAGTTCTGACTGCAAAATGCCAATACTTTTCCTATCTGGTTGTGTTTGTACATTTCAACCTGGTAAACAGCAGTGTTCAAAAGCAAAGTAATATTGGGTTCAGCCCAAACCTTATCGATTAAAAGAGCGTCAAAAAAAACAGGATTTCCTTCTTTGTTCCGGTACATATTTTCAACGAGAATCTCTTCATGTACCCCACCTTCGCGGGCCCAGCGATTATTGTTCCCCATGTGGCTGGTAGCGCCAAGTATCCAAAGACGGACTTCACTCGATGCATTGCCGCCCAAAACCGGACGATCCTGGATAAGTACCACTTTCAGTCCGGTGCGGGCAGCCGTAATTGCCGAACAAACCCCGGCTATACCTCCTCCAACTACCACATAATCGGCTTGATATTTTATATCGGGCAACTCAGAGCCTGAAGCAGGTTTCTCTTTTCTTCTGGTATTGTCCGGTTCTGCCAATCCACTGACAGGTAATCCTAATCCGGCGATAGCAGCTCCTGTTGTTTTAAAAAATGTACGACGACCTAAAGAATTTTTCATGTTTATTTTTATTGCTGAGATTCCACAGTAATTGGTATTTGCACATTAAAAGTTTGCCGTACTCCCCTTTCATCGAGCGTGTCGGCAGCACAAAGTAGGGTTACCGGCACCCCGTTTTCGAAATAGAGTTGCGGCCTTTCCAAATGTAACAACTGTTGCTTTCGCCCGCTTTCCCATTCAATTGTCCTGTCGGATATAAAATAGTTTTTGGCAGGTTTCCAGTCAATTCCATCTCCTGAATCGTAATGAACAAGCGAGAATATAGGTTTTCCGTCGGCTGTTGTCTCGATGTTTTTGACAATCGCACGATACTTTCCTTCCTGGTACCAGATATATGAGTCTTCCGCCGGAAAGTCAACTCCATCGACCACAAAAATGGGTTTATCGTATTTTACAAAAGGGCCTGCCGGGCTATCTGAGGTAGCGGCAAGATGAACTACCGGGCCTCCAAAAGGCATTTTGCGCTTTTTGCCAACAGCTTTGTAAACTATCAAAAACCCGCCGTCGGGGCGTTGTGTTACCGCCGGGTTCGACGTCATTAAAGCGTCCATCGCCAGGCTGTCTTCACTTACATCAATCACTGGCTTGTCAAACCTTTCCCAGGGGCCGTTCGGGTTATCAGCAACCGCCACACCAATTCGTTGATTATTCCGGTGTACCCAGTTTAACTGCTCCTTTGATTTATCTTCTCCAATCGGCACAACACCGTCACCAGTGTTTCCCATATAATAGAGGTAGTATTTATTTTCGAATTTATGAACCGTGGGATTGTGAGTACAAAGCCCGTCCCAATATTCAGCGCCTCTGACAGGGAGTGCAATATCTTTAAATTCAAAAGGCCCGTACTGACTTTCTGAAACGGCATGGGCAATAACCGAATGAGTGACCCACGACCAGCCCAGCTCTTTCGGCCAGATGGAATAATACATGTGGATAAGCCCGTCATCTCCTTTTACCAAAGATGCGCCCCAAATACTCAAACTTTCGTTGATAAACCGGGCGCTTTGCGGAACTTTTCCAAAACTGATATTCAAATCAACCTGTTTTTCGGTTTTTTTCTCCCCGGGAGAACATGAAAATAGCAGGAAGATGATTATAAAAAATAAACTTAAATTTTTCATACTACAATTTTGTACTTATTTCAAGGATTTTGACTCCAAAAGGAGAAAGCTGAACTGTTTTTGTTTCCACCTTTTTATTCTTACCATTTAGGCGCGACATATCGATTGTTGCGTTTACATTACATTCTCTGTCCTGGCTATTAAGAACTATCACAAATAATTTTTTGTTATCAGGATTTTGAGCTGAGATGTAGTCAATATTAGGATTATCGAATTTCACCAAATCCTTACGAATCACAAGGTCAGCATTTTCACCATTGATGGTTCCCTGTTTAAACCCAACAGGTTTATTCGGTCCGACTTTGGGCGTCATAAAACCACGTTCGAACTGAACTTTTCCTTCGGTTCTCAGCTCGGCCTCTGCAACAAGGTAATCCATAATCCAGCCAATTTGCCACCAGGCATGATGCGGCCACGGACCAGGCCCTTTGTCCATGTTTGACCAATAGTAAGTTGCCACCCTGTTTTGCGGATTAACATGTGCGTCGCGGCCGAGCGCGCCCGCCCGGGCCATATCTAAAAAGAGAGGGTCGTTGGTTAATTCGTAAAACCTGACAAACATCCCGGTATGGCTTACCAGCAAAATAGGCCCGCCGCCATTTGCCGACCCCATAGTTCCGCCGTGTTCGAAATTCAGGCCTACCTGGCTTAACTGCCAGTCTTTCCATATTTTGCCTTTCACAGTTCTCTCTTCATCTGTAGGTACAGGATGAGTATAAACCGACATGGTATAAATTCTGGCTGTAGCTACAGCGGCATCCAAATATTTTTTATTCTTTGTAATATCGTATATGTCGAGTAATGCCTGTGCGCACTGACCGGTAGCGAAATCGTTTACAAACCGGACGTCACCGCACACCCCCAGGAAATGCCCTTTATTTACAGCATTCTCAACAATCCAGTCAGCGCCTTTTTGGGCGGCGTCAAGGTATTTTTTGTCTCCCAGCAAACGATAAGCAATCACAAAACCATAAAACGTCGGGCGTAAATCCTTCAAATCGGTATGAATGGGTTTCATGGTCGATCTTTGATATCCGACATCGAACCCACCATCGGAATGCTGCCACTCGAGGAGCCGGTCGGCCCCCAACCGGAGGGCATTTTTTAGTTCCAAATCATGGGGTTCGAATAAAAGAATATTCCCCATATCCATGAGCGTATAATAAGTTAACGCAACAGGTTCAACATGATCCCCAAATTCTTCCACAAAATCCTTCTTTTTGGCCAGATAATACTGTCCTTTGGTGGCGCCCCGGGTAAAACCAGGCTCAGTCTGTTGCTGAGCTATCTTAAAATTGCGAAGGTACGGCAACCTGTCATCTATCAATCGTTTGTCTTTTGTGGCTTTTGCAAGCATCCACACTGCACCGTAATCCGCATTTTTCATCGCATCGTTGTCCGAACCGACAACAATACTGTTATAAGACTGGGCGCCTATTTTCAAACCGTGATAATCCTCGACATGCCACATCGAATTTTCATCATCGAGCACATAGTCGTACATCGACAGAACACGTTCTGTAAGCGACTGATCTGTTTTCTTATAACTCAGACTTTTTTTAAAGTCATAAATATCATAGATTACATGTTTGTACACAGAATACCAATCGGCCTGCTGCAAACTGTAGCGAAAGTCAAAAGATATACTTTCCCCGGCTTTGAGTTCAGAACCTTGTTCACCCAATACCGGATGATAAGCGGTTGGAGACAATTCCGACTTTCGGTTTTTATGAGAGAGTGAAACTTTCCAAATCTTGCTGTGTGTTACGCTATCTTTTTCATAAGGATTTCTGTCCTGACCGGGGCCTGGAATAGTTGCAAGAGTTAAACCATTATTTGCACTAAGAATTGAAGCCATCGTTGTGACGGTATTTTCATTACACTGAACAGGGTAAGCCGGTAATCCCTGTGCATAGTTATAGGCAAGTTTAAAATCTTTTTGTATGCCATCACCCCAAAATACGCCGGGTACTGCACCCCATAGAAGATCCTTCTCCCGGACGGTTGCCAGAGTGGGTGTTGGCAAAGAGTAATACCCGTTTTCAGATGCAGTAAATTTTATATTCACCCGTACATCATTAACAAAATTTTTGTCGAGTTCCCAGGTGGTTGTGTATTTGCCGTACTTTGTCGCTTTTTCAAAAACGATGGCGTTACCCGTCTTTTTTGCGCCGGCAGGATAAAAACAGGTTACCTCTCCCGCAATATTGAGGGGAACCGCCGCCATACTTTTTTGGTAAAAACGCATAATCGTAGTTTTGTACAAATCCTCCAGATAGTTGATGGTATCTCCGGTTTCTATCAACTTCACCTCTTCTCCCGAAGGTTTGGTTGCTGAGAATAAAAGCGCATATTCTCCGCTGGCTTGGCCAAAAGGGATAAATTTGCCGCCAGCATCGGCAGCTTCACATTTGGTAACATGCCATCCATCCGCCAATTTTGTAAACTCTATCACAAGATTATCGTTTTTCAAAACCATACTTTGCTGGGAATAACCTGAAACTGCAATACATAGCAACAGGATGGAAATCAATATTTTCATTTTAATCTATTTTTCAGAAATGTTACAATCCAAATTTCATACACAAAAGTATCCCTAAAGAATCAGGAAAGGCTGGCTTTAAAAAACCAGCCTTTCAATCAACTAACTAAACTATACTAAACTATACTTATAGTAATTCAATTATTCAGCGGGTTTACCAACCTGAATTTTGTCCTAAGTTTGGATTCAAACTCAATTCAACTTCAGGAACCGGCCACAAATAATCGCGGTTTTTATTGAAGTTCGTCCGTATTAACACACGGTAATC
>CAYWBV010000027.1:0-3297 GCA_964455785.1 uncultured Maribellus sp. | reverse complement strand
GTCAGCAATACTTCCGCATAACGACAAAGCATAAACGGGTTTTCACATTGAGTACTTTTTGTAACGTATTTGAAATCGTAATACTTCCGCAAAAGATACCCTGTAAAAGTTGTAAACTCGGTAGAAGCGTAACTGTCTTTGTTTTTCACCAATTCACCGGCTGCATCCAAAGTCTGCGGTTTGTCTTTCCGGGTTTCGAAAATAAAACCACCCCACATGTCGCCAGGTAACACCATGGAGTAACGTAAGCGTGGATCGCGGTTATCATAGGGTTTTGTTTTATCATACAAATCAGATTCGCTAATATTTTTTCCATCAATACAGTGATATGAATCCACCATATTTTGCGTAGGCACCACAGTTGAATAACCGCCTGCTGCGCGGGAGCCTGCATGTTGAACAAATGCGGTTTGGTTACCTGCTGTATAAAGATGGCCTTGCGTAAATATCTGTTCTGTGTTTGAACTGCTGTTAATCACAGACTCTGTAAATAAAGTCTCGTAACTGGGCATCAAACTGTATTTTTCCGAATCGATTACCGACCTGGCTGCTGCCGCTGCCGTTGTCCAGTCGTTGTTTTGCAAAGCGGCCCGCGCTTTAAAAGCCATAGCTGCGCCTGCTGTTGCGCGGCCTAATGTTTTTTCTGACGAATCTGCCAGTAACTCCGCTGCTTTGTCAAAGTCAGCATAAATTTTCTGAAGCACTTCCGACTTCGCTGTACGCGTCGCTTCTTTTCCTTCTGCTACTGTTGTAACAGGTTTGTCAAGATAAACCACATCTCCAAACATATTTGTCAAACGCAGATAATAGTAGGCTCGCAGGAAATAAACTTCACCCTGAAACTGTTTTACCTTTTCTGCCGACAAATTCTCCTTGTTTTCTTCAATCTTTTCAAGCATCAGGTTGCAACGGCCAATACCCTGATACATTTTGAGCCACAGGGTTCTGAAGTACCCTTCTTTATAATCTAAAACAGACTGCAACATATTTTGTGCAAAACCGCCACCGCGGATAAACATGGTTTCTGCTAATGCATCCCAGCTATATTCAAACGATAAATAACTGTTATTTTGTGCAACAATAAAAGAGTAACAGGCATTTACCCCACCCTGTATTTCAGTTTCGTTGGTATAAAACGTTCCTGCTGAAGGCACATCCAAAGGATAACGTTCCAATGCAGAGTCGCAACCAGTTGCCAGCAGCAACACCGTCAGGACCATATATAATAAATTCTTGTTCATATTGTTATCAATTTATTTTTAATGATTAAAATACTAAAATTTAACTTCCACTCCAAACGTGTAAGTGGAGATCAGCGGATAACTGTCCTGAACACTTTCAGGTGATTCCGGGTCCATACCGAGTGGCATTTTACTTGCGGTAAATATATTTGTTCCACTTGCAAAAAGACGTATATCCGAGATAGCCTTGGTTTTCAACAACTTCTCTGGCAAAGTATAACCCAGTTGAACATTCTTCAAACGGAAGTACGCGGCGCTAACCTGCCAAAAAGTAGATGGTTGTGTGTTGTTCGAGTGCTGGTTGATGGATAAACGCGGATAAGCTGCATCCGGGTTTGGATTCGCTTCACTCCAACGATCCAAATGTTGTGAAAGAACGGTTGAGGCATTGGCAAAAGGATAAGCCAGCCAACCCGATACATAACCATCACGTTTTGCTACACCCTGGAAAAACAAGGAAAGATCTAACCCTTTATATGCACCGTATAATTCAAGTGAATATGTCCAACGTGGAATTGGATTCCCAAGCACAAGACGGTCATCGCCGGTCATTTTATTATCGCCTGCATCAAATATTCCGTCTCCGTCAGTATCAACGGTCAACTGATCGATATAGCGAATATCGCCTCCCTGCAATTTTCCCCATTGGGCAACCGGGTACGCGCGCGCTTCGGTAAATGAACTAAAAAGACCGTTGGCAACGTAACCGTACAAAGCATCAATCGGATCGCCAACCTGTTTAACATGTACCCCACTCACCTGCGGTGCCAAACCTCCCAAGTCGGTTATTTTGTTGTGTACATCCGACAAAACACCTTTGATCATGTACTGGAATTTTCCAACGGTATTGTTGTGCGAAATAGATAAATCCCAACCTTTGTTTTCAACTGCGCCGGCATTCTGTTTGGGCGAATTGGCATAACCCATAATTCCGGGAATGGCCATGTTGAGCAAAATATCGCGGGTGTCTTTTTTATACCAGTCAAATGTGGCATCCAATTTCCCATCGAAAAAAGCCAGATCAATACCAAAATCTATCATACGGGTGGTTTCCCAGGTAATATCGTTCAGAGCGAAATCGACAGGCGCATAACCCGGATTCAATACGCCGCCAAAAACAGTGTATTGGTTGGTTGCCACATTCAGTGCAAAAGGATAGTTGGAACCCAAACCTGATTGGTTCCCCAATTCTCCCCACGAAGCGCGCAACTTACCATTGGTTAACCAATCATATTTTTCCATAAAACTTTCAGACGAAAAACGCCATGCAGCCGAGAAAGATGGGAAAATACCCCATTTGTAGCCATTGGCAAAACGCGACGAACCGTCGTAACGGATGTTGGCTTCCAATAAATATTTTCCAGCGTACCCATAGTTTAAACGGCCAAAGTACGACATCAAAGCCCACTCGTTGGTATAACCACTGTTGGTCATCCCTGTAGGATCGTAGGCATTAAGCTCTTCAAACTGCAGAAAATTGTTCCCCTGACGGTAAGCTCTCAGCTCATTAAAGGTGTTGGTCAGATACTGAAATCCACCTAAAACAGCTATGTCGTGATTGCCCAATGATTTGTTATAATTGGCAAGGATGTTAATGTCATCTTCCCTGGTGATTTGTCTGATCTCGGACATATTTGCCGGATTAGTCGGTTTCCAGCTTACTTCCAGGGTCTGATAATCGTACAACGGTATTTCTTTATTGACAAGTTTTACCGTGTTGTTTTGCAGTTTCGGCACATACGACAAATCAATTCTCATTCCTTCGAATGGTTTGATAGTTGTCAGAATTTTAACCAATGATTCCTGATAATCATCATATCTCATTTTTAACCCTTCTTCAATGTACATCATCATGTGAGGAGTCCCTGAATAATTTCCTCCCCAAACTCCGTTCGAATAACGTGTTTGGTAAATGGCAGGAAGCCTCATCAGTTGATCGAGACCAAAACTGGAAGCTTTTTGTGCTGCGTCCTGAGAGGAAGTATTACGAATCGACAAATCGAAACCAAATTCAATATATTTGTTTACGATATAACTGTTGTTGGAACGAATGCCG
>CAYWBV010000026.1:18037-21987 GCA_964455785.1 uncultured Maribellus sp. | reverse complement strand
GGAACAGAAATCATGTACAATGTTAAACGCGGAACGATTTCGGTGTTGGGAGTCACCGTTCCGTTAATGCCAGTTGACAATAAAATTTCATTGGAGATTCTGGTTGATCGGGCTTCCATCGAGATCTATGCCAATGGCGGACAAACAGTCATCTCCAATTGTTTCACACCAGTTGAGGATGCCAACGAATATACGTTGTTCTCGTCGGGTGGCGAGTTGGGTATCGTTAAACTCGATATTTTCACCATTGAATCGGCTTGGGTCCAGAAATTGAAAAAAAACGTGGAATAATACCTAAAACTCAGTCATCATACTTTTACAGAAAAACAGAAATCAACTGTACAACAACAATTAAAAGCACCAATGCCACCGGATAAACTGTTGCATATGCAATGGAATGGGCATTGGTATCGGTCATTGAATCGGCAGCGGCAAGGCCCGGTGTACTTGTCATACTTCCGCTGATAGCACCGAGCAAACTTAAAATGTTCATTTTAAAAAACCATTTTCCAATAAATGCAGAGAGAATCATGGGTAGCAAGGTAATAATTGCCCCAAACAAAAACAACCGGATGCCGTATTGTTCAAAGGTTTTTACAATGTCAGCGCCGGCATCGGAACCTACCGCGGCAAGAAAAAGTATCAATCCGAACTGGCGAAGTAACTGGTTGGCAGCCCCGGTCATTGTCCACAAAACCGGCCCTGTCTTTCCGATTCTGCTCAGGATCAGTGCAACAATTAAAACCCCTCCGGTAAGTCCGGGACTAAACGAGAATGAGCCCAGTGCAATATTTATTTTTCCGACCAAAACTCCAAAGATGATACCCAGCGCAACCGGCAAAATATCAGTGTCGGAAAGTCGTTTCTGGTCGTTTCCAAAAATGTTGGCAACAATTTCCATGTTGGTCTTACTGCTGGCTATTATCAATTTGTCGCCAAACTGAAGTTTCGAATTCGGCGTCGGCGAAATGTCGATACCTGACCGACGAATTCGGGTAATGGTTGCACTGTAGGTATTTAAAAGGTTAATTTGCCCAATGGTTTTATTGACAACTTCTTTATTGGTTACCAACACCGTACGTACGTCGTATCTGGGGTCAAGCGGAATTTCTTCTTCGGTAACCTTTCCGATCAAAATTTCGATGCTCTTCAGCGCTTCCTCAGTCCCCACCGCTTTAATCAAATCGCCTTTAAAAAGGATTGTCCCGGGCGAAGGAGTAATTGCAATCCCTTCATGAACAACTCGGGACACCACGGCCTTGGTTAAACGCCTAAGCCGCAATTCACCTATACTTTTGCCAACAACATTTTCATTTTCAACCACAAAATTTCTTCGCAAAACAACCGGAAATTCCTCTTTCATCTTTGAATTATAGTCTTCTTCGGCATTTTTGAGCGAAGACCTTAAAATTTTGGGCAGGAAACGAATAAAAAGGATAACGCCAATCACTCCGAAAGGATAACCTACCCCATAACCGATAGAAGCCAATGGCGAATTTGTATAATCAATGGCAGCAGCTAATCCGGGAGTACTGGTCAGCGCCCCCGTAAACAAACCGATAGCAATATTTTTATCGATTTCAAAAAAAGAAACAATCGCCAACGTGGTTATTCCGGCAACCAGAATTAACAAAGTGGCAAACGTGGCCAGTTGTCTCCCCTCCTTTTTGAAAGACTCGAAAAATCCGGGCCCGGCCTGAATTCCGATAGTAAAAATAAACAGCACCAGCCCCAGATTCTGAAAATCTTTCGGAATAATAACACCAAAATGCCCAAAAACAAGCGCCACAAAAATAACTGCCGACACATCGAACGAAAGTCCGAATATTTTAATTCTGCCTAATATAAATCCCAGAGCGACAATTACAAATAGTGCCAGATAACTGTTTTCAAGAAGTCCCATTTTACATTTCTATTAATTGCGCAAATGTAGCGAAATGTTGTTTATCGCATGAAAGTTAATCATTTACAGAAACTATTTCAGCATGAATTAACGTTTGGGCTAAAATTTCCAGAAAATACGTATCAAAAAAGTCATTTTAACAAGAAACTAAAATCATCGCCTGCTGCAAGTTCCAATGGCTCTTGCCCTTTCCTGAAAATCCGGCACAAACGGTTACCAACCAGTTGAAGATGGTTGTTTTCCAGTTTAAACATTGTTCCTTCACGTAAGCCTGCCACATAAATTCCAGGATTAATCACGAGAAATTCTTCAATCCGTTGTTCGCGGGTTTCTCCTCCATGTCCTTCAGGGTTGGCATCCAGATAATGAGGATTAATCTGAAAAGGGATTAATCCCATACAATCAAAACCAATGGGGTCGATAACTGGCATGTCGTTGGTTGTACGCAAGGTCGGGCAGGCCACATTCGAACCTGCGCTCCAGCCAATGTAAGGTGTCCCTGTCAACACTTTTTCCCGGATTGCCCCCATCAGGTTATGTTCATGCATCATTCGTACCAGTTGCCAGGTATTTCCACCTCCCACAATAATCGCCTCGGCCTCCTGAATGGCTTTCACCGGATCGTCAAACGTGTGAATTCCAACTACATGGTGCCCTATTTCATTAAAACGGGTTTCTACTTTTTCAACATATTCATCAAACGAAAAAGTAACGGCGGCATATGGAACAAACACAGCAGTGATCGGTTTTTCGCCCAGAAACTTCTGAATTTCATACTTTGGATAATCCAAGTAAGGTTTGCCTGGCATGGTTGAGTTGCTAATTAAAAGAAGTCTCATGATTTAATGGTAATTTTTCGGCGAAAATACAGAAATCCCGGCTATCTCAAAGCAAGTTTAGGCACTTACATGCCGAATTAATAAAATTTTTAAAAGAGGAATGTACAATTGGGACAAACTATCGATCAGTTATACAAATCATCTGTATCGCATCCCGCCAGCTCAACAAAGTAACCAGCGATTTTTGTGGTAACATCCTCTAAAAATATCCGGCCTTTTTCGGCAGTAGCTTTTTTTGGGTTTCCAACTCCGGTATCATCCGAAACTTTATCCCAGCGGCGGGGTGTCCAGGCGGTTTTGTTATTCAGATTTTCCAGCTTAAATTTTTTCGCATTTCCGTCACCGGCTTCTTCCAGTGGTAACACCAGTTCGGGGAAATAGTACATTATAACGCTGGTTTCCATTTCGTTGGCATGGTCGCCATCGGCTTCAAAATGTTCTGAATTGGGGAACAGCTTAAACCATTCAACAACCGAAATAAACATTTCAGGAAATTTGGGTTGAAGGTCGCGCACCAGTTGTCTGAAATCATTCCCTCCGTGACCATTCATTAAAACAAACTTTCGGATACCCTGAAAATACAAAGCCGATAAAATATCTTCCAAAATCATTAACTGGGTGGAAAGCCGGGTGTGCAAACAAAACGGCAGTTGAATCTGCCCCATGTTTTGGATTCCCAGCGGAATGGTAGGAAGCACCATTACCTTCGTTCCTTTTTCCCATGCTTTTCGGGCTGAATCCTCCGCAATTTTTGCCGTTTCCAGCGAATCGGTACCATACGGCAAATGATAGTTGTGCGGTTCGGTAGCGCCCCACGGCAAAACAGCCACTTCGTATTTTTGATTTTTTATCTGTTTCCAGTTGGTCTCTTCTAAAATATATGGTTTCATCATCAAACTGTTAATCGTATCATTTTTAAAATTTAAAAACTCATCACCGTAAAGCCGAATGTAAATGGAGTAAGTTCGGGACCTTTGTTTGCGCGGAAAAGCGGGACCAGATCGTAACAGGCAAAAACATTGATCCAACGGTAGCCGGCCCTCACCATCACACCGGTTTTAAAATCTTGGAGCGACAAAAAATCAGGGGTCTTCAGTTTTTGTTTCTCCCGTTCAATGCGGTATTTGATTTTGGTGTGGCTGCTCAAGCGGTAACTTCCGTAAACGCCCGCCGAAAAATAGAGCCTGTTCTCGTAATGGTTGATTGGT
>CAYWBV010000026.1:2460-17937 GCA_964455785.1 uncultured Maribellus sp. | reverse complement strand
GAAACTCCAACCAACAGAAAAAACAAAATCCTGTAAACTATTTTGGGTTTCAATGGCCATTTCATATTCATCTGTTCAGATTTTGAAGCGAATATTTAATGAAACAAAGGTAATCGATTCGGGTTTATCTTTCCTGAATTTTCATTTCTGAAATCAAAATATCAGGTTAAAATTACGGTACACCTTAAAAATGGTTTTGATTTTTGCCTTAAAAAATCCCGCCGGATTAATACAGAATTCATTTACAGAAAGAAACATCATATAAATCACTGGAATTCATTTTAAAAGCATACCTTTGCGCCCATTATTTTTTTAGAAGATTTTTGAATGACATTATTTAACGAAATGGGCCTCAGCGCCGAAATTCAACAAGCCGTTGAAGATTTGGGATTTGAGCAGCCTACACCGATTCAGGAAAAAGTAGTTCCTTTTTTATTGAACGACAAACAAGACATGGTTGCTTTGGCCCAGACAGGGACCGGAAAAACAGCCGCATTCGGGTTGCCGATTATACAGCAGACCGAAACCGCAAAACGTGCCACTCAGGCACTGGTACTAAGCCCGACACGCGAGTTGGCCTTACAAATCGCCAGCGATTTAAACAGTTTTTCAAAACATATCCCGAACATAAATATTGCCGTAGTTTATGGCGGTTCGGATATTAAAAAACAAATCAACGATTTGGACCGTGGCGCCCAGATTGTAGTCGGTACACCTGGCCGGACGCTCGATTTAATCAAGCGCAAAAAACTAAAAGTAGAAGAAATCAGGTGGCTGGTACTCGACGAAGCCGACGAAATGTTGTCGATGGGTTTCAAAGACGATTTGGATGCCATCCTTGAAAACTCGCCAAAAGGAAAACAAACCCTTTTGTTTTCGGCAACCATGCCCAACGAAATTGTGGGCATTGCCAGGAAGTACATGAACAACCCGTTTGAAATCTCGGTTGGGAAGAAAAACACCGGAGCGGAAAATGTGGAACACCATTATTACCTGATTCACGCAAAAGACCGATACCTGGCATTAAAACGGGTAGCCGATATTAACCCGAACATTTACGGGATTATTTTTTGCCGCACCCGTATGGAAACCAAGGAAGTGGCCGACAAACTGATGCAGGACGGGTACAACGCCGATGCGTTGCACGGCGACCTTTCGCAGGCGCAGCGTGACCATGTGATGGCCCGTTTCCGTGGGAAACACCTGCAAATGCTGGTGGCTACCGATGTGGCCGCACGCGGGTTGGACGTAACCGATCTCACCCATGTTATCAATTATAATTTGCCCGACGATCCTGAAATTTATATTCACCGCAGCGGAAGAACCGGGCGCGCTGGTAAAAAAGGGATTTCAGTTACGCTAATCCACCTGCGCGAAAAAAGCAAACTGCGTATGGTAGAGAAAATTCTGAATAAACCGTTTGTTCAGAAAAACGTACCGTCAGGAAAGGAAATCTGCGAAAAACAGTTGTTCAGCCTGATTGACAAAATGGAAAATACCGAAGTCAACGAAGGGCAAATTGGTGAATTTATGCCTGCTATTTATAAAAAACTGGCCTGGCTCGATCGCGAAGAACTCATCAAACATTTTGTATCGGTCGAATTTAACCGTTTCCTGACCTATTACGAAAATGCGCCTGACATCAACGTTGATGAATCACGGAGTTTCGAAAAATATTCGGACGAAGAAGGCAGAAGCGCGCGTTCGAAAAGAGGACGTGGCGAAAGAAGCGACAGGGCTGAAAGAGGTGGACGCACTGACCGGGGAGATCGCAGCGAAAAAAGAAGAGGCGGTAACTACGAATTCTCGAGGTTCTTTTTCAACCTGGGCAAAAAGAACGGCGTTGGAAAACGTACCATCATCGATTTGATAAACCAAAACCTTCCGAATAAAAACGTGGAAATCGGAAGTATCGAAGTATTAAAAAGCTTTTCATTTTTCGAAGTGGACAAAAAGTATGAAAACGAGGTGCTGAAAGCCTTTAAAAATGCCAACTACAAAGGTCAGCGGGTAGGAATCGATATTGCAAAAGGAAAATAATTTTTATAAATCAGGTTTTATCCCGGGCCGGAAGCTTGGGGACCATCGGTTTTTAGTGGACAAATACCAGAATCCGCTTTTCAGTTTTCCTATTCCTCTTCGTCGATGTTGACTTCATACAGATAGTCGTTGAAAGGAAACCGTTGCGCGTGGATCTTTTTTACTTCGTCATATAACTTTTCCTTAAACTCGTCGATGTTCTCTTTTTGTATGGCCGATATAAAAATGGAAATAGCATTATTTTTTGCCATCCAGGAGTTTTCCCATTCCTGAAGCGAAAAATTATCTTTGGTCCGCTCGGTCAAATCGTCGTCCTCTTTTTTCAGATAGGTAAATGCGTCTATTTTATTGAAGATGTAGATGGTAGGTTTGTCGCCTGCACCAATTTCCTTTAATGTATTATTCACGGTTTCAATCTGTTCCTCGAACCCAGGGTGAGAAATATCTACAATGTGGAGCAAAATATCGGCTTCGCGCACTTCATCGAGAGTCGATTTGAACGACTCCACCAGCCCGTGGGGAAGTTTCCGGATAAACCCAACGGTGTCGGTCAGTAAAAACGGAATATTCTCGATCACTACTTTTCGAACGGTGGTATCGAGAGTGGCAAACAATTTATTTTCAGCAAAAACTTCAGTTTTAGCCATCATGTTCATGATGGTCGATTTCCCGACATTGGTATAACCCACAAGCGCTACCCTTACCAGCTTGCCACGGTTTTTCCGCTGGGTTGCCTTTTGCTTGTCGATTTTGATCAATTCTGCTTTTAGTCGCGCAATTTTGTCGAGGATAATTCGGCGGTCGGTTTCAATCTGTGCTTCTCCGGGTCCGCGCATGCCAATTCCCCCACGCTGGCGTTCGAGGTGGGTCCACATCCGGGTAAGCCGGGGCAGCAAATATTGATATTGTGCCAGTTCAACCTGGGTTTTGGCATGGGCAGTTTTCGCCCTTTTGGCAAAAATGTCGAGAATCAGGTTGGTGCGATCCAGTACTTTACATTCCAGCTGCCGTTCAATATTCCGTAATTGCGTCGGGGTAAGTTCATCGTCAAAAATGATGGTGTCTGCCTCGACAACTTTTATATAATTGCCAATTTCTTCGAGCTTTCCGGGCCCGACAAAGGTTGCAGTATTGGGGACATCGAGTTTCTGGGTAAATTTTTTCAGAACCACAGCGCCGGCAGTATCAGCCAGAAACTCCAGTTCATCCAGGTACTCCATTACCTGTCGCTCGCCCTGGTTTTGGTTCATTAATCCAACAAGTACTGCCTTTTCAGTAATTGGTGCAGTTTCAATCATACAATATAATTTATAGCATAAAAAACTCCCGACCCAAAAAATGGATCAGGAGTACAAAAGTATCTTTTTTAAAGATTACTGCAATACAAAATTGATAGGTACGGTATAGGATACACGTACTGGTTTGCCACGTTGTTTACCGGCTTTCCATTTTGGAAGGGTATTTACAACGCGAAGCGCTTCCTTGTCAAGCGAGGGGTCAACGCCCCTGGCAATACGGGCGTCTGAAATTCCACCATCCTTGTCAACCACGAAGGTAACGTAAACTTTTCCCTGAATACCGTTTTCCTGAGCAATTACCGGATATTTGATAGCGTTTGCAATATATTTGCGGAGAGCAAGCTCACCACCCGGGAATTCCGGCATATCTTCAACAATAAAAAATACCTGGGCTTCTTCTTCTTCCTCTTCTTCCTGTGCCTGAATAACAGGTGCAACATCAACAATGGTTGCTTTGTCTGCTTCTGTATCTTCAATTTCCAATTCGTCTTCAATTTTAACATCGTCATCTACAATGTTTAAAACTTCAACAACCTTTGGTGGCGGCGGTGGTGGTGGTGGTTTTACTTCCTGTTCACGGGTGATGGGAATAATTTCTTCTTCCACTTCCTGTGCCTGAACCGAACCTAACGAATCTGCTTTGTTGGCTTTCGAAGTCCATTCAAATGCAACAAGAGTAACCCCCAATGCTACCACTAATCCCAACATAAAGAGAACATTCTTTTTGCTTTCGAGATCAGCTTTTGGTGATTTTTTTGATTCCATACTTCTTATTTTTTATTTGTTTTATTACGATTTTAGTCCCGAAATATCGGGCTTTAAAGATAGAAAATAATTGGTAAATGCAAATGATCTAATTTTAAATATAATTCTATCTCAATTCAAACAGAATAGGTACACTGTACCTGACCTTTACCGTTTTCCCTCCCTGTTTCCCGGGTTTCCAGCGGGGAAGCGACCGGACTACACGCAGAGCTTCATTGTCGAGCGAGATGTCAACTCCGCGAAGAAGGGCAACATCTTCAATTCCTCCTTTCTCATTAATTACAAAACTTATATATACTTTCCCCTGAATTCCGTTTTCCTGCGCAATCACCGGATAGTTTACAGCGTCGGCGAGATATTTCCGAAGAGCCAGTTCTCCCCCGGGAAATTCCGGCATCTGTTCTGCGGTAATTAAAACTTCATTCGAGTGGTCTGGTTCATCGGGCAGCGTTAATAGCGGCAGGTTAAAATCAATAGGTTCTTCACCAATTTCCGATGGAGCAAACTCAACATTATCAGGAACCTCAACCTCATTCCCAACGATTTCAATAATCGGAGGCTCTACCATTCTCTTGTGAATTTCCGGTTTCTTTTCGACAACCAGCGGGACATAATCGTATTCGATAATGTCTGTAATCACATTTTTCTTCACAAGAACCGGTTGATATTCCGATTCCCATTCAAAGGCCAGAAATACCATTCCTGCAGAAATAATCAACCCAACTATAAAGAAAATTCCCCGTTTGTTTTCGAGATTCGCTTTATCGCTCTTTTTAGTTTTCATGGTAATTTTTTTTAAAAGGTGAAACATGAAGCAAAGAACGCCGACTTTATTTATCAGAAAAGGCTGAGATTATCAGCTTTTTTTGTTTCCATGGATAAAACGATTTACAACAAAAACTTTACCACAATTTTTTATGGAGGAGAAAAGAAAAATATTTTATATTTGCACACTCAAACGGGGGATTAGCTCAGTTGGCTAGAGCGTTTGACTGGCAGTCAAAAGGTCATCGGTTCGATTCCGATATTCTCCACCGAAACAAAAACAAAACATTGAAAACGAACATCTTAGCTGGTGTTCGTTTTTCTTTTGTGCAACCAGTTAAACATTTTTCTATTTTCGTTCTGAGTTTTCAAGAAGAAACGGAAGCTTTATTATTAAGGGCACCTCTAAAAACCGTCATTAAGTACATAGCCCTGAGCCCGGCCGGAGTAGTTCAATCTCAGGCGGGACTGGGCGTTGTGCGCCGCTCTGAGTATTTATTTGCATTTGCATCTTTTGATTTGCTTTCTGTTATGTTCTGCAATCTGAATCCGGGTCATGAAAAACGGCAAATGGCCAATGCCTTTGGTTTGGCCGATAGTTATCTATTTACAATTGGAACTGCTTGCAGGGTGTAACTTGGCTCTCGTTTCTGAATCGTTCCATCCTGTTCAAATTGAATCGGATCGATTACAAGCATAGGTTTTTTGCCAGCAATAATACCGTGACACGAAAGCCATAAATGACCATCAGCGCCTAAAAAAACCTGATTGTGCCCAACATGAATAAAAGGATTTTCCGGGTTTTCATCCCATGTAAAGCCCCGCTTCAAACAAAGCTCTTTGTTTTTCATTCCATAAAAGGGTTCCCCGTTTTTTGTCCAGGGCCCCGTTATTTTCGGAGCAGTTGCGTAGCCCACTTCATAACCACGCGTCCAACTGGAGTAAAACAAATAATACGTGTCTCTTACTTTTATCACATACGGTCCTTCGATTCCGATAGCATCCCATGAATGATAAATAGCTACCGCAGGATCGAGTCTGGCGATATAGCCAGAATCTTTTTGTGTTTTTGCTTCGCTGTCCGGAGCATATTCTATGGCGCCCGAAGTAATTGCAGTCTTAGGATCAGATACCAATTCCCCTTTCTCTAAATTAACTTTCGCAAAACAGATTCCGGCTCCGCGGCCATACCTCCAAAAGGTCCAAACCTGTCCGTCGGTGTCTTCAAAAAAAGTCAGATCGTTTCCCTCCACCAGGGGGGCAGTGTCTGTAACCACACGATAAGGGCCACTAATCCGGTCGGAAACAGCATATCCGCCGTATTGACCTTTATATCCCAAACTGTCGTTCCGGCAACTAAAAAGCGCGTAGTATTTCCCTTTTATTTTGTGAATTTCGGGAGCCCAGAAACGATGATAATACCATTTATCTTTTTCGGGACGGGGTACAATATACTTTATAAATTTCCATTTTTTAAGATCTTTGGAACGGTATAAAACAACTCCTTTATTAAGTTGCCCGTTTGTTTCCTGGCTTTCCCAGTGCGGAAACGATGTTACCGTCATATACCAGCTGTTTCTGTCCCAAAAAACCTGACAGTCCCGTACCCCATTCGTATCAATACCTGAAACAATCGGGTTTTGATATTGAAATACCCTTCCCTTTTTTATCCGATAATGATTGTATTCGGCTTTCCAACTCAGATGCAATTCATTCAAGCTTTCGACATAATCCTGGGCAACTGTTGCCGTCAGAATACCGGAGAAGAAAAGGCATAAAATCAAGTATAATCTCATCTGTACAAATTTTTCTGTATCGTTCCCGTAACTACTTTTGTTCCTCAATCTAATTATCAACGGAATAAAATGATATACTTTAAGATGGTTTGTAAATAACCGGTAGAATAACCGAAAAAGAATGTTCCCCATTCAGGGGTTTTGCGGCCAGAAACAGGGCAGTTATCCTGCCGTTATCCATAAAAACCTTAGGCATTTCGAACCGTTCGAATTCAAAATGTTCGCCATCGGCAAACGTTATTTCGAATTTGTGCACCAGCGGGTTTGGGGCCAGTTGCCAGTCGAGCCCGTTCATCGATTCAAAAAGAAGCAAAGCAATTCCATGTTCTGTAATCTTGTCGCCGTGATCTTTTGCAATACAGTAATACTTTCCATCCTGGTACCATTCCACGTGGTCGTCGATAGGAAAATCGGATTTGGGCGAAGTAATAAACGGCTTTTCGTAATCACGGAACGGGCCAAGCGGGGTATCGGCAAGGGCAATACTGTGTTTTACCGCTCCGCCCCTGTATCCATCTTTTTCAGCAACCGACTTATACACCATCGAAAACTTGCCGTCGGGGCGTTCAAATACGGTCGGGGTGGCCGTCATCCTTCTCCCCTCTCCTATGTCGATGAGTGGTTTGTCCAATCTCTGCCACGGTCCGTAGGGCGAATCAGCAACGGCAACTCCCACCCGCTGGTTGTTCCGGTTTATCCACCATTCGGGATCGCCGGTGCGGGGTTTTACGGTATCGCCGGTTGTTTCCCAGTAACCGCTACCCCGGTTTCCGGTGTAATACAGGTAGTATTTGCCGTCGTAATGTATAACGTGCGGATTATGGGTCATCGCTCCGTCCCAGTACTGGTTTCCCCGCGCGGGCAAACAAACATCGGAGAACCGGTAGGGCCCGAAAAGGCTATCGGATACGGCATGGGCTATTTCGGAATGGGTAACCCAGGCATCAAAACCTCTCGATTCAGGCCATCGTGAAAAAAACAGGTGGTATTTGCCGTCGTCTCCCTTTACAGCGCCATTACACCACACAAAATAGCCATCCATAAAAAACAATTTTTTCTCAGGTCGTTCCGGAAGCAGTTCGGCAAAATTCAGTGTTTCGGTATCTTTTTCAGATAAGTTTTTGGGTTGGTGCATCATCAAATTTTCAATCACAACTGTCAGCTCCTCTTTTGACATTTTGGCCAGCAGCCGGTAATGGTTTCCCGAATCCCCGGGGGCCCATTCAATCGAGGTGTCGTGATTAACCGTCATGATTCCCCTTTCCAGGCCAAAATAGCTGGAGGTATCCCTTACCGCCACCAAAACTGCCGTTTGATCGTAGCTCGATCGTCCTCCCTTTCGGTAACGAATGGTAGAAACGGTGTCCATTCTGTCTTCTGCAATCGATATTTTATAGGCATCCACTACCGGGCTGTTTGTTGTGTTCAGCGTTATCAGACGATCGCCTGTGCGGATGGGGCGGCCAATCTCGCCTCCGCTGATAATTACAGGACCCGGCCAGTTTTGAAAAACGGTTTGCGCACTTTCAACATCACACAGATAATTACAAACGTCTCGTTTCTCCACAAAGTCGCCTCCCATCGAAACCAGCTTTTTCACTTTTCTTTTGACCAGTTCTTTGCCTGGTAACGAACTGATACTGTCGGCGGGCGAATTCAGCAGGTTTTTCATATTGGTCATAAAACCGACGGTTACAATCGTTACGCTGTTATCGGGCTGTTGGGCTAATACTTTCCGGTAAATGGGTACCGCATCCGGCGCTTCGGGTGTCAGGGGCAGGGTATGCGGATACCGGGAAGGCAGTTCTTCGGTCCACTTAGTGATTTTATGCCACGGGCCAATCGACCGCGCTTTTCCCTTTACCGCCCCGATCGGGATTTCGGCCCTCCCGAAATAGGTATTCACAATTTCAATCAACTGAACGGATTTCCCGTAAAGATTGGAAGAACCGCAGGCCAGTATTTCGACTTCTCCTGAATCGGCCATCGCATGTAAGATTGCCAGCGCTCCCACATCATCGTAATCCGGGCCCATGTCGGTGTCGAATATAACAAGCGCCTTCTCCTGCTTGCCTGCATCCTTTCGTTTTTCCGAACAACTGCAGAAAAGAATACAAATCATGGTAAAAAATACCCAAACCTGTTTTTTCATTGTCACATCTCCTTAGTTTTTACCCAGCACCTGACCTTGGGCAATTAATATTTCTTTTAGTTTTTGATAATCAACAGCAAAAAGCGAATGACTTTTGGATTGAATGGTAAGTGCAGCGGCAACGCCGGCCGAATGCCCCATTATCATATACACCGGTTCCATCCGGATGGAGCAACAGGCAACATGACTTGCCGAAAGACACACCGGAACCAACAGGTTGTTACATTCTTTCTCAAGAGATATCATACTGCGAAACGGTATCTGGTAAGGTTTTACCGGCAATAAAAGATGCCCTTCTTCCCTGATTTGGTTTTGCGCCGTAAGTATCCGCCGCACCGGGTGCGAATCGGCGCTGAAGGAACCCATTGCAACAGCGTCGGGTTTATACCTATCGGTTGTAATGTCTTTTTGAGTCATAACAAAGGAACCTTTCATCCGGCGGGCCTCCCTCACATACAACTGGTAAGGCCAATGACCGTTGTCAACATATTCATCTTTGCAAAGCCCCCACTGGCGAACCTCGTTTCTCAGCTTTTTCGGTACATTCACATCATTTGCGAGAAACCAGAAAAATCCTTTTACATAGTTTTCATGATCTTTCCTTATCACTTCTCTTACCGAATCGTTGCCCTCCGGGTAAGCAAAGTTACCGCCTACATAATCGGTTGAAAACGGACCATTGGAATTAATGTCGAATTTTCCGTTGGGGATACGCCCGATGTGAACCAGCTTTGAAAAGCAAATTCCCGGGCGGGCCTGAATATATTTTAACAGCAGTTGGTATTTTTCAACTTGGTATTTTTCCGGTTTTGGCCATGGCACCTTAATATCGGCCCGCCTGGTAGCGGTGACACGGTAGGTATAGGCCTGGGTTAAATTGTCGCCGCTACCTTCTTCAACATCATTTGATTGGACAATTCCGTGACAGATTTTGTTATCCGGGTCAAACGGACTGACATCATCGAGATTTGAATTGTGGAGGTAGTGTACATTACTTTTACCATCGACACAAATACAGGGTTCAGTATATTCTGCTTTAGTATATTTTACAGTGTTGTTAAAATGTACACCCGCCGCCGGTTCATTATATTCATCCGTACATTCCCGTCCGCACGTGTATGATACTCCCGCCAAAGCCATTAGGTCGCCTTCGTATGAGGCATCAATAAAAATTTTGGCGGAATACCTTTTTCCATTGCTGAATACCAATTCCCGGATAACATTACCGTCCTTTACCACCCGGACTAACCGCCGGCCAAAGACGACATCAGTTTCAGCCTTTTGTATCCAGTCTTTAAATACCTTTTCCGCAATGTGCGACTCCAGATCCCACGGGCGGCCGGGGGTCTGTTTCTCCGATTTTGTGTATGAAGCGACTTCGTCAAAATATTCTTTTGTAAGGCCTCCCACAAATTCTCGGCCTGCTACATCGGTTCTTCCAAGCCCGCCGGCAACCATTCCTCCCAGGTACTTTCCCGGTTCAACTATCAATACCGAAACGCCTTCTTTTTTTGCTGCTGTTGCGGCCATAATCCCCGACGGAGTTGCACCATATACGATGAGGTCATAGTCATAATCTTTCGCCGAAGCATATGTTTGCGTAACACATATAAGAAAAACAAATAACGAAAACTGTACTCTTTGTTTCATCGGTTTATTCTGTTTTCGGTTTAAGCGGCCATGTGAGTACGCCATATTCCTTACTCCAGGATTGGTATTGCCCAATCAACTGGTCTCGTTTTAGAGAGTCTGTTTCGCTTCTGTCCTGCATTTCCACGGGGTCGTTTTCCAGGTTGTACAGTTCCCAGTTGCGGTTATGTTGTTTTACCAGTTTCCAGTTACCCGAACGGACCGCCAGGTTTCCCTGGTGCTGAAAATAAAACGTACGGTCGGGGAACTGTTTTTCGCCGTAAACCAGCGGCCAAAAATTGTTACCATCCAAAGGAGCAGTTTTGTTCCCGTTGTACGCGGCCGGATAAACCGCTCCGGCCAATTCCAGACAGGTTGGCATCACATCGTTGATGTGAGCGGGTTCGTTCGTAACGATTCCGGTCCTGGGAATCCCGGCCGGCCACGAGACGATCATGGGTGTCAGGATTCCGCCTTCGTGAACAAAACTTTTGTAAAGCCGGTACGGTGTGTTGCTCACGTTGGCCCAGTTTTCGCCATAGGAAACAAAAGACGCCGCCCCGCCAATCTGCGTATTTCCCGATCGGTTAACTTCCTCGGCACAGGCTCCGTTGTCCGACAGGAAGATAATCACCGTATTGTCATACACGCCCAAATCTTTCAGGCTTTGTATCAGCCGGCCGATATTCCTGTCGAGACAAACCACCTGGGCAGCGTAAACTTCCATTTTTCTGGCTTCGCGTTCCTTATTCTCAATATCGGCCCAGGCAGAGTAACCGGCCGGGGTAAGCCGGGTATTTTCCGAAACAATGCCCAGTTCTTTCTGACGTTTGAACCGTTGCTGCCGTATCGTATCGTAACCGTTATTGTACTTTCCTTTAAATTTTTCGATATCCTCCTCTTTTGCCTGTAAAGGCCAGTGCGGGGCAATATAAGCCTGGTACAAAAAGAAAGGTTTCTCTTCCCGAACCGTTTCTTCGATAAAATTGATGGCATAATCGGTAAAAGCGTCGGTGGAATACCATCCGGTGTCGGGGACAACCTGTTTATCGTTATAATAAACCGGGCGATTGATAAATTCAGAAGGATAAAAATAAAGCCCTCCCCCGGCCGGAATACCATAAAACTTCTGAAACCCCCTGCGGGCAGGCCATTGTTCGGGTTCGTCGCCCACGTGCCACTTCCCGGTCATGATGGTGGCGTATCCGCTTTCGTTTAGCGCCTCGGCGACGGTCACGGCATTACGGCTGAGATACCCCTGGTATTCGGCGACATTCAGTTGAGTGGTGTTCATGTGGCCCATCCCGGCGCGGGTCTGGTAAAGCCCGGTGAGAAGACTGGCCCGCGACGGGCAGCACCGGGAAGCATTGTAAAAACGGGTGAACAGCACGCCGTTGCGGGCCAGCCCATCGAGATTGGGCGTGGGTATTTCGCTGCCCATACAACTCAGATCGGAGTAGCCCATGTCGTCGGCCAGGATCAGAACGATATTGGGTTTGGCCGGTGTTTGCGCGCCGGTGTGACTTCCCCACGCTGCAAATACCAGCAGGATAACCGTAAATATTAGTCCGTGTTTTTTCATTGGTTATGATTGAACAAGATTGACTCCCACTTTTTTATAATTTCTTCATCCGACGAGGCCGTGTTTAAACCCCATTTATCCATTCCCTTCTGAAAGTTGACAGCCGCGCTTTCCTTAGCCTTCTCAAAAATCTCCGGTTGTTCAACGATCATATTCTTTTCGAAAACGGCCAGGCTGTCTTTTAATGTTGTAAAAAGCTGCTGTTTTATCTTTTCAAAGGCGATATCTCCGGCCAGGTTCCGAAATTCATCCGGATCATTTTCCAGGTCATACAACTCGACTTCCGGTTTCTGCGAAGCCATAAACTGCGCATAAGGCTGTTCCAGTTTCCCTTCGTGATACATTTGAAAATAAAGCGTATAGGCCGGATACGCCGACTTTTTGTACCCGCTCATCTGCATCCAGGGGGTTTCGGGCATACGGTTCCAAATCAATTTGAATTTTCCGTCGGTGACGCTGCGTATGTCTTCGTCGGCCTCGCCGCTGCGCTGGCGAAACCCGAAGATGTATTGGCGCGGGCTGGCATTCTCCCCGAACAAATCCCTTCCCTGCATGTATCCGGGGAGAGGAATACCGGCTGCGGCCAGCGAAGTAGCGGTAACATCGACCAGGCTAACGAGATGATCGTACACCTTACCTTTCGGCAGTTTGCCGGGCCAGCGAATCATCAGCGGCACTTTCAGCCCGCTCTCGTACAAAAACTGTTTATCGCGAAGGTGAGGCCGTCCGTTATCGCCAAAAAAGAACACAATGGTATTGTCGGCCAGCCCTTCGGCATCGAGCCTCTCCAGTATGTCCCCCACCTGTTTGTCGGCGGTCTGCACACTTTCAAGATACTTTGCCCAGTCGGCCCGAAGCAAAGGCACATCGGGGTAACAGGCCGGGAGATGGATGCTGTCGGGGCAAACCGGGTTCTCCGGGTCATCGGTAAAAGGGCGGTGCGGCTGAAAAATTTGTATCTGCGCAAAAAAAGGCTGTCCGGGCCGACGCTGCGACCAGTCGGTGGCATCGTAAAGGTCTCCGGTGAGGAAATTATAGTCCTCTTTCCCCGGTTTCGACATCTCTCTGGCGTTCCCGTTGGTGCAGAAGTAGCCCGCCTCCCTGAAATAGTCGGTCACAGGCCTGATTCCATCTGCAGGATGGGTTTTGGCGATGGTCCGGTGGTCCTGGCTGTTCACCGACGGCGGGTACATCCCCGTAATCAGCGACGAACGGCTGGGCGAACAGATGGGCGCGGTGGCAAAGGCACGTTCGTAACGGATTCCTTCGGTGGCCAGCTTATCGATAAACGGCGTTTTTACGTCGGTATTTCCGTAACAGCCCAGCTCCACTCCCAAATCGTCGGATATAATCCAAAGCACATTGGGCTGTTCCCGGCGCTGGCACGACAAAAGCGTTAACCCCAACAGCAGAAATGATATGATTATTTTCATCTGTATGATTTTTTAGTTGATTTTTTTAACCTGTTAAAACAAATGTTGACAGCCCGTTGCCAACTTTATACTCGTTTTTGCCATTTCACTAACCCCGGAGTGGTTTTCTCTGACCTCGAAGTAGTTTTCTTCGACCTCGGAGTGGTTTTCTTTCACCTCGAAGTGGTTTTCGCTCACCCCGGAGTGGTTTTCTCTGACCTCGGAGTGGTTTTCGCTCACCTCGAAGTGGTTTTCGCTCACCTCGAAGTAGTTTTCGCTCACCTCGAAGTGGTTTTCGCTCACCTCGAAGTGGTTTGTTTTGACCTCGAAGTGGTTTGCACTGATCTCCGAGTGGTTTGCATTCTCCTCGAAGTGGTTTGCATTCACCTCGAAATGGTTTGCATTCACGTCGAAGTAGTTTGCACTGACCTCGGAGTAGTTTGCATTCACCTCGGAGTAGTTTGCACTGACCCCGGAGTAGTTTGCACTGACCCCGGAGTAGTTTGCATTCACCTCGAAGTGGTTTGCACTGACCCCGGAGTAGTTTGTTTTAACTCCGAAGTGATTTGTATTCACCTCCGAGTAGTTTTCCCTCTTCCGGAACGGGTCAGAGATAAACCTTATCTTTCCTCCGGTTACTGCCACCTTGCTCCACACGGTTTATTCCACCTTCACATCATAGACAAATTCATTCACTTCCACATCCTCTTTTTGAAGCGGTTGCCCGTTCACCCGGCAGTTTTTGAAAAGTACGTCGCGGATAGCATAATTTTCGTCAAAGCCATATAAAACCATCTGTCCGCCGGCCGTCTGAACGTTTATAAAATTCAATCCGCTGATACTTCCTCTTTCGTCGCGGTATCCGGTGTCGTTGCTGTACCGTGTTTTTTCAATTTTTATGTTGATGGCGTTTCCGGGCTTTTCGATGAAGAAGTTTTCGAAGGTAATGTTTTCACATTTGGCCCAGTCGCTGTGGTCGCTCCGTATCCCGAAGTTGGCGTGCTCCAGTACGGTAATGTTGCGGAAAGTAATGTCTTTAAAGAGCCCGGTTTCCATGGAAGCGCCGACCCTTAACCCGTTTCCGGCGTGGGTATTCAGGATGACACATTCCTCCCCGATACAGTTTTGAGTGGGAGGTTCGCCGTTAGCCTCGGCACTGACTGCATGCCAGCCGAAGCCGTCGTCGCCGCACCCGATAAAACAGTGGCTTGCCCTGAAATTGGTAACTCCGTCGATGTCGATTCCGTCGTTGTTGACACCAAAACTCATCAGGTTTATGTAGCTGACATCCACGTCGTGGCATAAAAGGAAAAGGCTCTGCCACCATTCGCCGGTCCGCAGCCCGATTCCTTCGACGGTGATGTTGTTGCTGTTTTTGAATTCGAAACCACAAATCTTTTCGGGCTTACTGGTAAAACCGCGGGCGTCGATAATCCCCCTTCCCTTCACGGTCACGTTGGTTACGCCGTCGGCAAAAACCCTGCCTTTTACAACAGCGCCCTGTTCGAGATAAATGGTCTGCCCGCTTTGCGGTGTCAGCACACCCACTTCGTGGACGCCTTTACCAAAATAGACAACATTCGGGTCGTTTGGATCGGGCACATCCGTTTCGGGCGGAGTCTGAAACAGGCAAAGCGATTTCAGATGGTTAACCGTAACCATCAGCATTTCGGGCCGAGCGACCTTAAACGTTAGCTGGTTTCCTTTCGCCACTCCTTCGATATTTTTATTGAAGGGCCTGATTTCAAATCTTTCGATGGAATCGGCGCAGGTAATTACGATTTCAGTCTCGCCCTCAACGGTAAACTGCGAAGTGTGATAAATGCTGTCGCCAAAACAATATTCCTTTGCGGTAAACACTTTATCGCCGTTTACCGTGATGCGATAGACATCGCTTTCTTCAAAACCCTCGTAAGGCACGTACGTTTTCGTGCTGCTGTTGCAGCCCGCAAATCCTGACACGACGAGCAGTATAAAATAAAACGGTAAGCTTCTCATGATTTTTTGTTTTAATTTTCTTTTTTGATAAAATGATTCA
>CAYWBV010000026.1:0-2450 GCA_964455785.1 uncultured Maribellus sp. | reverse complement strand
GGTATCCCGCCAGGTAACCGTCAGATTTCCGTTTTCAAAACCGGCAGGCAGCCAAATGTATCTTCCCGTAACCGGATTTTCAGGTTTCCAGATATCGAACATAACAATGTACGCATCATTTTTACCCTGCACCTGCACCACATATGACGATTGACCGCCAAACGTTTTCTCAATCCCGACGTCATCGACCTTGTTTATTCCGTGACAGGGGTTTCCGTGATACGTCCATTTGCCCAGCAAATTATCTGTTGTATAGTACCGGGCTGCATTGGGTTTCCATCCGCTTGAACCGGATCCCAGCAGATGATATACTCCGCCCCGTTTTATCACCGCGGGCGCTTCGGTATGCAGTTCTATTCCATCGCAGATCTGATAATCTCCGTCCGGATAATAATAATCTTCATCCATTTTACCGATAACAAAGGCTTTATCAGGTTTTCTGACGGTTAAATGATACAAAGCGCCGCTTTCGTCTTTGAACATGGAAAAGTCGCCGGAACCGTAAGGAGATCCGCCGCCGTGAAACCTGTGGTGATACCGGAAAGGACCTGTTGGTTTATCAGCAACAGCAACTCCAACGTTGCTCTTTTCGTACCCGACACCTTTCAGATAGAGTTTGAAATAAACGACAAACTGTTTGTTCTTTTCATTGTAAACCACTTTGGGTCTTTCGAGGATACAGCCGTAGGCCAGATCACTATTTTCATTTTTATAATCGACACTCAAAACAATACCCTCGTCGTTCCAGTTGAGTAAATCGTCAGACGAATAGCAATGAATACCTCCGTCGGCAAATGTAGCTTCCGACTTGCCCGGCAGTTTGTGTTCGCCATACCAGTAATATTTTCCTTCAAAAAAAATGACTCCGCCGCCATGTGCATTGATGGCATTTCCGTTGTTATCGCACCAGACTTGGGCAGGACGAAAATCAGTCTGTTTACGGTTTGAATTTTGCCCGTTTGCGGATGGATAAAAACAAACCATCATCACTACCATATATAATATATTTTTCATCGGCATAGGTTTATAAGTTCTACTGAAATCGTTTAAAACGAATTGTACACCACTGTCTCTTTTGTGATTTTTCATTCTTTGTCTCAGATTAACCATATCGAATCGCCAAACCCGCTTTTTTCGAAAAGCCGAGATATCCGTACGACACTTCAACCTTGTTTTTATTTTCGGGGACGACGTACTTTGCCGTAAAAATCCCGGTATTAAGACCTGTTTCGGTAACCTCCAGCCGGGTGGCGGGTTCATTTCCGGCGACGATTTCAACCCAGCCTTTATCTTCTTTGTTCCAGTCCTGGTTGAGGGCTGCCTTTAACTCAATGGTAACGGTTTGTCCGGCTTTCGCGTTTGTTATTTCCTGACGGTAAGAGGCATCGAATATCTTTAGATGCTGACTTCCCAGCGTCGAAAATGTAAGTGTAGCCAGCCAGCCGCGGTTCGAAACGTTCCAGCCTTCGGTGGCGTAGGCATTCAGTCCAAAAGCTTTGCCCTCGTTGTCACCGGCAATCTTTTCCACTTCGGGGGCAATGGGGAACTGGCTATCGAGAGGCGATCCGTCCAACGTGCCACGCACCAGCCCGAGTCTTCCGTACCCGTTCGGATGCGACTGCGGCCACCCCACTTCTACGCCTTCCCAAAACCCTCCGATGTTTACCCGTTCGTCGCTTTTGTTGCTCAGGTGGGCTCCAACCGGGTTTACGCCAAAAACAAAGTCAACCTGCGCCCAGCCGATGTTTCTCAAAACGGGGTCGTTCAACAGGTAGGCAACCGCAAACATAGAACCTCCGAGAGCGGGCGCGCCGCCCAGTTCCTTGGTTTTTGGATGCGCCCATTCGGTTTCGCTGTGTACGCGGTATTTCCAGAAATTATTGGTCTTTTGTTTCATGTGCACCGACCATGCCGCCAGCTTTTCGCGTGTGCCTTCGGGCGCTTCGTCCGGCGCAACCATTAAAAAGAAAGCCAGCGCCTGCGGCGTGATGTGTTCGGCATTCCGAATCCACCACATGTGCCGCGGATTATTAAAATCCCAGTTGGCGATGATATCTTTTGCGCTTTCCTGCGCCCATTTCAGAAATTGTTCGGGATTACCATCCTTCTCATTTTTTTCGCACAGATACATCATCAGATTACTGAATACCGACTGCCCGAAGGCGTTGCCCATTTCATTAAACTCCTGAAATCCGGCATCGACCCATTTTAAACTGTAGGTCCAGTAGCGCACCACTTTGTGGCGGTCGTATTTTTCCCAGTTGTCGAGACAAACTTTTCGGTAAGCCTGGTATTTTTCTTCTGAAAGATAAGGTTTTAAAAACGAATGATAGGCTGCGCAAACGGCAGCCAGATGATCAAGGGTGTTCCAGTAATCGTAACTCATGCGGGGTTCTCCCTCATATCCCAAAGAACCATGCCGGTTTCCTATGGGTCCGTTGTAAGCGACA
>CAYWBV010000025.1:9925-22107 GCA_964455785.1 uncultured Maribellus sp. | reverse complement strand
GGAAAACTCGCTCACGGTCAGGGCTTCCGACCGGGAAGTGTTCGACTACCTGAAAGTAAAAAATGACAGTGAATCGCTCCGGCTAAAAATTGACCGTGAACATTTTAATTTCGACAGGATAAGTTTGTACATCACATTCAAAAACCTGGAAAAAATCAATATCGAAGGCGGTGTAAAACTAAAAACAAAAGGGTATCTCGATTTGAACGATTTTGGGATTCGAGTTGAAGGAGGTGCAAAA
The DNA here is from genome assembly GCA_964455785.1 of uncultured Maribellus sp. Taxonomy (GTDB): domain Bacteria; phylum Bacteroidota; class Bacteroidia; order Bacteroidales; family Prolixibacteraceae; genus Draconibacterium. Next base: position 21,866 of record CAYWBV010000025.1, on the reverse strand, counting down.
ATAGAGCTGGACATAAAGGCAAAAAATGTGGACGTTATCAGCGAAGGGGGAGTTTTGTTCGAACTGGACGGAGTTGCCGACCGCCTTGATGTAAAAGTTTCGGGCGCAGGACATGTGGATGCCAGTGAGTTAAAAACCAAAGACGTTACATTTAAGGTTGAAGGTGTTGGAACAGGAAGTGTTTATGCTACGGAAAAATTGTTTGCACAAATTGAAGGTGTTGGAAAAATAAAATACCGTGGAGATCCCGAAGTCACCAAAAATATTGAAGGAGTTGGCTCAGTTTCAAGTGAATAATTTTTGAATTTTTAAAGTAATATTCTCTGCCCGAAATTCTTTCGCGGCAAATAGTTGGTTTAGTTTGGTTTGGTTTAGATTTAAAAAAGGCGGCTGTTGAGCCGCCTTTTTAATTCTGAGCAAGGCTTTTGAAATATTCTATTTTCTCCAAATTGTCGGGCGGCGAGTAAAATATTTTATCATTTTTTTCGAGGCCCGATTGAATAATAACTTCCTTGTCGTTCTCTATTCCGGGAGTTACTTCCTTTTTCCAAACCTTTCCCGATTTTCTGAGATATACAAAAGCTTGTTTATTTTCGGTAAACAAACACTCTCTCGGTATGGTCAACACATCAGAAATATGGTTGATTATGATGTTGTTATTCGAAGTCATCCCCGGTTTTAAGTTGGGATCCGCATCTTTTAAATCGATAATAACCTTAAAAACTTTCGACTCGAAACCTGAAAGTTCCTGCCCTATGTTGGCAATCTTCGAAATAACTCCGGGAAAGACTTTCCCTGGAATTGCATCGATATTGACCTTCACGCTGTCGCCTGTTTCTACCTTCGTAATATGGATTTCTTCCACATAGGTTTCTGACACCAGTTGCGACATATCAGGCAGATTTGCAATGGCCGGGTTCCACTGGCTGATATAGTCTCCAATTTTAAGTTTTCGCCCGCCCCAAAGTCTGGCATACATCACCATTCCGTCCTGCGGAGCTGTAATACGGGCTGCTACCACTGCCCTCTTTAACAACGAATCGCGGCGCAAATGATAGGTGTACCGGTCTTCAATACGTTTTGTCCGAACTTTTAAGTCCAACTTTCTGAGTTCGTAGTCGCGCCTTTTTTTGGCCATCTGCCGCAGAGTTTTGTCGTACGCCACTTTTGTCTTCCGCTGGTATGCCGGCGATTCATATTTTGCCTGTTCCAGTTCCAGTTCTTTGTATTCCAAATCGTATTTAAATTCTTTTAGTTCTTCTCTGAGACTGGTTAGTGTAATCGCTGAATCAATTTTGGCGTCGTTAAATTCTGCCCGCCGACGTTCCAGATCATCATTGTTTTCCTGGGCCTGCTGGGTGATACTTGCAATATCGAGGGTGGCAATCCAGTCGCCCTTTTTCACCTTTCGTCCTTCCTCAATCAAATCTTTTATCTGGAATTCATGAATTCGTAAGTCTCTGTGTTTTAAATCGTCGGGCAGCGATATAAGAATTGCATTTTTCCCCTGGATTTCGCCCTTGGCTGTAATACCCAACTCAAAAATATTGTTTTTAACGGTGTAGATTTTATTCCCGGACAACTCCTCTTTCCCTACAATAACAAGAATGATAATGATTAAAATTGCAGTAACTATTCCGATTATGCCTTTTTTCTTGATTGACATTTTTGTTCTCTAAAAATTGTTTACTATTCGATCAAAGTCTTCCGACAGCGTTATATCACTTTCGAAATCGAAAAGCGTAAGCTGCCTGATAGTGTAATAATAGTTCCAATACATGCGTAGCGCGGCTATGTATGCACGGCGTGCTTTCTCCTGGTCGTTACGGGCAAGGTTCAGTTTCGTTACATCCACTTTCCCAATCAAAAATCGTTGTTGGGTAACGTCGTACCCCATTTGGGCAATGGTGTCAGCTTTTGCCGTATTTAATACCTGGTCGGCCTGAAGGTTAAATTCCATGACGTTCATAATAACGTTTTGCTCGAAGTCCATTTTTTCCTGGTTTACGCTGATTCGGACCACTTCGCGGTTCGATTCGGCCATGGCAAGCCTTCCTTTTCTTCTTCCCCAATCCAGTACCGGAACATTAATTCCCACTTGTAACCGTTGCCGGTCGAGCGGATCCTGATATACCAAATCCAATGACTGGGCATTTTGGTTTAACCCGTAAAGTGCATATAAATCTCCGCTTACCCCGTTTTGCGCTTTTGCCTGTTTCACCTTTCTATCTTCCTCGATCAAACGTTGTTGCTGATTTAAAATTTCAGGGTTGTTTTCGAGGGCGGCAGTGATGGCTTTATCCGATTCGATAAATAAATCGGGAAGGTCGGTTGGGACAACACATTCAATCCGGGTATTTTTGTCGTAACCAAGAAAAGAATTTAATTCGGCGCGGGCACGTTCCAATCCGAGGTTTGCCCGGGTTAACGCAAGTTTTGCATTCATAAAACTCAGTTCCAGGTTCAATAGTTCGTCCTGGGTTACCGTGCCCACCTGAAACCGACCGGTACCAATTTTGTATAACGTATCGGCATTGGCCAAATTGGTTTCGGCGATATTCACTTCAATTTGCGCATCCACCAAATCGAAAAACAACCGGTTCGCCTTTATGGCCAACTGCTCTTTGGATTGAATAAAATCTTTTTTTGCCTGTTCAAATTTCAGTGGTTCAATTTTGGCTGTCCATTTCAGGCTGTTGTACCCGTTTAACGACTGTGTATATCCGATACTAAACGGAGTTGACGAATAAGACGAAATTCTGTCGTCTCCCAGTTTTTCGGTCAAATTTAACTCTGAACGGGCAAAAATCCGGCCGCCGGTTAACCCGACATTTTGGTTGAGAAGAACGGCTATTTCGGAGCTAAAATCTTCGCGCGATTTGTATTCATCACGGTTTTCGTCGTAATTATAGACCTTCTGCATCGAGCGGTTGTAATCCAACGGAGTTGCCTCGATGTTCAGCGATGGTAACCGGTCGGCTTTAAAATACCGGAACTCCCAGTAACTTGACAGGTACATGTTTTGATTTCGAAAAGCGTCGAGTGATTGTTGCGACGCAACATCAATTACATCTTCCAGGGTAAGCAATTTTTTTTCCTGAGCTGATGAAAACACAGATGTAATCCAAAAAAGTACGGTGAATAAACAGGTAAACTTCATAGTTTTTTTGGTTTGAATTAATAGCGTAATGAATTAACTGGATCCTGGTCGGAAGCACGTTTTGCCGGCAGGTACCCAAAAGTGACCCCAATAATTACCGAAACGCCAAACGATACGACAATGGAAAAAACGGATATTACAGTTTTGATATCGAACACTGCCATAATTATTTTTGACAATGCCACTCCGAGAATGATTCCGAGTATCCCGCCGGTAACACTGATTAATGTCGATTCAGATAAAAACTGTACAACAATATCTTTTCGTGAAGCTCCAATTGCCTGGCGTACACCTATCTCACGAATACGTTCCATGACTGAAGCAAGCATTATATTCATGATTCCGATCCCGCCAACAATGAGTGAAATACCGGCGATTACACCAAGTACGATATTAAAAATATTTTTTGTCCGTTGTTGCTGCTTTAGCAGAAGTTCCGGGATAGTGACCTCGAAATCGTAAAGTTCATTATGTCTCCGTAACAACATCCGGTTGATGATATCGGCTGTTGAATTTAAATATTCGGTTTCATCCACCTGGACAATAATTTTGTCGAGCTGGTTCAGATTCTCCTTTTGATTGTCATTACGGTTGGATGCCGCCAGAGATTCGATTTCATCGGCCCGCAACAACGAACGGTTTTTAAACCGCATCACCATGGTTTTAGCGGGGATAAAAATTTTATTGTCGGTGCTGCTTATTCCCAACTCATCGGATGCAGAAGCCGTAAAATCACGTCGTTCGACCACCCCAATCACCTGCAACCAAATTTGGCCGCATTTGATGTATTTTCCAACAGCATTTTCATGGTTAAAAAATACATTGTTGATATTGTCGCCGATAATACATACCGGAAACCCACTTTCAATCTGGCTGTTGGTAAACTTTTCGCCATTTTGTAACGAAATATTGAAGAGGTCAAAATAATTGTTGTTTATTCCTTCGAGTACGATTGGTTTACTTTTGCCGTTTAATATGGCTGAATAATTAAAAGTTATCACCGGACAAACCTTGCCGACACTCGGAATTACTTCTTCAATGGCAGCCGCATCGAGCAGGGTTAATCCTTTCGAGAATTTTTTTGCACTGATTTTAGCTTCATCTTCACTGGCTTGTTTTTCGTCAGGATCGACAATATTCTCGGTGGGTGAAATGATGATGTTGTTTACCCCAACCATTTTAATCTGTTCCAGGATTTCCTGTTCGGCTCCGTTTCCAATCGCCAACATACTAATTACTGCGGCCACTCCGAAAATGATACCCAAAGCGGTTAAAAAAGACTTTACCCTGTTGGCAAAAATAGCTTCAACACCGCTGGATACATCGTACTTATAACGTTCAAATACTCCTTTCATCCTATCCTATAATAATTATGTTCTGCTGTCCGGCGGCAGGTTGGGGACTATTTTTGAAAGGTTCTTTTTTATCTTCTTCAATGGCTTTTTTGGCCTCTTCTTCTTCCCGTATTTTACGTTCCTTTATTTCCTGATACAGCTCCATTCCTTCAAAAGCTAAAGATTCATTATTTTCGGGAACAGTGAGCAACACTACGTCACCTTCATTCAATCCTTTATTTATCAATACAAAATTTTCATTTTCGTCGCCTAAATCCACCACTTTTTTAACGATTTCTGATTGATTCGAGAGATAAACAAACTGGAGGCTGTCGTTTTCAAATACAGCTTCCGATGGAATAAAAAGGGTGTCGGCGTAACTTCCGGTTTGAATGATGTTACTGGTGGTCATTGCGGGTTTCAGATCATCAACTTCACCAAAAACCCTTACTTTCACTTCAAAAACTTTAGCATCGCTTTTGGGCATGGCCTGCCCGATATTGGCCACGGCCACTACTTCGCCTTCCAAAACTTTTTCGGGCAAGGCATCGATACCCAAAGTTACTTTTTGCCCAACCTTTACTTTTGAGATATCAATTTCATTTACATAAGTTATCGAAAGCATCGACGACATATCGGGAAGAGTTGCAATCACCGGGTTCCAGGGACTAACAGTGGAACCGACCTTTATTTTTTCACGCGTCCGGTCTTTCCCGTAAATTACCATCCCTGATTTTGGAGCCTGAATGTTTAGCGACTGATATACCTCCATAAGTTTGTCAACCCTGTTCTGCCGCTGGCGTAATTCTATTTTGCTGCGTTCAACTTTTGAAATTGCCTGACGTTCCTTTAGTTCGTAACCTTTAATCTCCTGTTCAAGTTTGCGTTTGGCTTTATCCAAATCCATCTCTGCTTTTCGGATGACTGCCGGCGACTCAAATTTCGATTCATCCAGTACAATCTGCATCTCTTCCACATCTTCGCGGGCATTGGTAATCAAATCCCGGTTGTTGCTCAATGTAAGATTAGAATCCATTTTTGCATCTTCAAAACTGTTAAATGCCTGCTCCAACTCTTCCTGCGCGCTGATAAGTACCTCTTCCACAGCTTTATGATCAAGAGATGCAACGTACTCGCCCGAATCGACCACTGTACCTTCCTCAACCAAATCGGTTATTTTAATTTCATAAATACGAATATTGCGGTCGCGCAAATTATCCGGCACTACAATGTTCTCTGAATTTTGTGCTTCCAATTGTCCGCTTGAATAAACCAAAATATCAAATTCGCCACGCTGGACTGCTGCGTTTATATAGATATTTTCTTTTGTGGAACCGCTAAAAACAAGGAATGCGGAAATGGAGATCACTAAAAGCAATGCAAAAGTTATAAGAATCTTTTTTCTCATTTTCGGTTTGTGTTACTGATTTAGCTGACAAATTAAAGTTGTGAAAATACAAAAATTGTGCCTTTATCAAAATGAAAGAACAAAACGTTCTACTTTTCCCGAGGAAACCCGTCGAAAATAAGTTCACGTTTATTGTCATCGAATTTTGAGAACCCCCGGTCGAAAAGGGTAAAAGGAACTTTCACCTTGGCCTTTTTCAAGGCGAGCACTTCGGCGCCGGTGATATCTTCGATTGCAGCTTTCAAAAGCGGTTCCTGGGTTTCGCCAAGCTGGACACCCTCCCAGAGATCGTCATAAACCGGTATATCAGGGGCAAAACCATCTTTAAAATCAGTAACCCCTTCAGAATTGGCGTACCTGATTACAATAGGTTGAATTCCCCAATTGTCGAATTCACTGTAATCATCCTCGTCATCATAAAGATCTTCCGGTTTCAAGGTTATTGACGCTGTATATTTTCCATACGTAGTGTCGCCAACTGTAACAACGTCCATGTAAGGTTTCAGCCCGGTTATTGAAAGTTCGGAAGCAGAAGCGGTGCCGTATCCGGTTAAAAAGTACAATTTACCAAGTCCAAGTTTTACAGCGACTGTGTTGACAAACGGGATTTCCAACTGATCGTCCATCCCCTTCCGTTCCCAGTACTCCTGATATTTGTCGTTCCACTGAAAGGTTACCAGCGTACTGTTGGCATTAACTGTACTGAGTGGGGCGACCGAACTGCATAAATGTTGCGCCGCCGATGTATAACCTCCAGGATTGTAACGTAAATCGACAACAAGATCAGTGATTTGCTGGTCAAAAAAATACTGAAAGGCATTGTCGAGACTGGTATTATAACTGTCGATGTATTGGGCATAAAACAAATAACCAATTTTATGCCCGCCGTGTTCAATTACTTTTGTTATCATCACCGGGTCGAGGTTCAGAACCTGCGCTGTCATACTCACTGTGGAACCTTCTGAAATGGAGGTTCCCGACGAAATGCCGAGTGTAATGGTCAAACTTTCAGCGTATAAAAGGTCGGTATAATTATCTTCCGTTATATCGGCATTGTTCATCTCAACAATAATATCACCTCTTTTTAACCCGGCCACGTCAGCGGGAGTGTTGGGGTAAACAAATTCGATAATGGCAAAAATTGTCCCTGTATTCGAAAATTGCCCAAATGCAAGCGAATAACCGAACGATTTTTCGATTCCTTCGAGGCTGTTTTCCAACGACTCGATATCATCGGTAATAAACGACCACTTATCTTCCTCGTACAAAAGTTTTTCAAAATATTTTTCCGAATCAAATTCGTAACGAATATCGATATCCGGAATTTCCTGATACCACAAATAAACGTCGTTCATTGCTGTCTCTATAAATTCGTTGACTTTTTGTGTCAGTTCCGGCGCCTCTTCCCGTATGGGTTCTTCCTGGCAACTCATCATCATTCCTGCCACAAAGAAGAGTAGAAACACTAACTTTTCCCTTGTTTTCATTTGTTTTCCGACTTTGTTTCTACAAAAAAAATCTCTGTTTATTGACCAATGGCTTTGTTTTCTTTCGGATATTCAATCCGCACATGATAAATGGTCAACAACTTCTTCAATAACGTTTCCTTTATAATTTTAATATCGCTAAAGGTTAAATTCGATTGATCGAGTTGTTTGTCGTTAATTTTCTGGTCGATCATGTTGGTTACCAGTTCCCGCAAAGATTCCATGGTTTTTTCCTTTAAACTTCGCGAGGCCGCTTCGATGCCGTCAACGAGCATCACTACCGATGCTTCCTTCGATTTTGGCAGCGGACCGGGATAAGCAAACGAATTTTCGTCTATTTTTTCCCCGGGATTTTCCTGCTGGTGTTTTAAAAAGAAATATTTGGCTTTGGTTGTTCCGTGATGCGTGGCAATAAATTCTATCAGCGATTCGGGGAGTTTATGTTTTCTTGCCATTCGTACACCATTTTTTACATGATCAATAATCACTTCGGCGCTTTTAAAATGGTCGAGTTTATCGTGCGGATTCATTCCCATTTCCTGGTTTTCAATAAAAAAATTGGGTTTTACAATTTTCCCGATGTCGTGATACAAAGCGCCGGCCCTGACAAGGAACGGGTTGCCTCCGATTCGTAAAATAACTTCTTCAGCCAGGTTGGCGATTTGCATCGAGTGCTGAAATGTACCAGGCGCTTCCTCGGCCAGTTTACGCAACAGCGGCTGATTACTGTCAGACAACTCGATTAACGTTACATCGGAGATAAACCCGAAAATTTTTTCGAAAATAAAAACCAGCGGATAAACCAACAGGATAAGCAAGCTGCTCAGTGCAAACCATTTCAGCATCGCAAAATCGTACGTAAAAAACGACCCCTCGTGGATAAAGTCAAGCGCTGAGAAAACCACAGTATAGGTAAGAAAAATATAAATTGTGGCAATTACAAGGTGAACTCTCCGGTGCATTCTGTTCAGGCTAAAAACGGCAACAATTCCCGCAGTTACCTGGAGCAGGATAAATTCATAGTTGTTAGGCGCATAAAATCCCACAAGCAACGTGGTAATAAACAACATAAAAATGGCTGTACGCGAGTCGAAAAACAAACGCACCACAATGGGAAATATAGCCAGAGGAACCAGATAAATGTTGAGATTGGAAATGGAACCTATCAAACTGGCGATAAAAACCATACTAACCATAAACAGCATTAAAAAAAACAGTTTCGGAAACTGGTATAACGTATCCCTTCGGTAGATATACAGAAATGTAAACACAAGCCCCAACAAAACAAGTATCAAGATAATTTTTCCTCCGGACACGATATGCCGGTTTATCCCTTCTCCCCTTGTCTGTTCGTAACTTTCTTTCAACGACTCGAGCATCTGGAATTTCTCGCTGTCCACCATCTCGCCCTGAAGAATAATCCGTTCGCCCATCCTCACCATTCCGTGTGTTGCAGAGATGTTTCGCATTGTTTCTGCGGCTTCTTTTCCTGTGGTCTCTTCGTCGAATAACAAATTGTACGCAATGTATTTTTCAGGAGAAATACCTGCCAGCCATTTTTGCAACAGAGGGTTGGCCTTTTTAATCGCACTCAGTTTTTCGTTAAACCTGTTGTAAGCTGCCTTTTCCGAATAAATGATGTCAGTCGTGGTTTTAGAAACCAAAGTTCCTGTCTTTTTCCAAATTTCAGTTTTCCCTTCCAACTCAGGGTACATTTCCGGCGAACGGAGCAAAATTCCATTTTGGTAAATAGCTGTCAATTCTTCTTTTAACTGATTGAAAACATTTAATTTGGCTGCGCTTGTCACGCCGGCTGAGAAACCAAGGTCATTCTCCAGCATTTTTATTTTTTCAGCAACAACTACCGTATCGAAAATAAAATAGGGTGTAACTGATTTTACCTGTTCTGTTTTTTCCTCTTCCAATTCGGTGCCCGATTTTAAAATAGCAAAGTCGAAAGGCGCCACAAGGTTTTCATGTCTCCACGGAAATCCTTTCTGATATTCATATTTAAATTTCGGTTCACCGGGTAATATCCAAAAAAGTAATGCAGCGGACACCAGAAAAACAAAAAACCAGTAAAATATGCGGGTGTATTCCTTTAGTCTTTCACGTATCTTTTTCATCATTTATACAATTATTACAACCAGTTAAAATATTCTCCAAAACCAGCGATTTTGTTGAAAACAGAAAAAATTAAAAATTGCCATTTTAACCATTTAGTATCCAACAATTTTTTTCATAGTTTTGTGAACGTTCGAGTGGAACAAAGCAGATTTGTTTCACAAAATAAAATTAAGAAATTATTTGAATGAACTACGGAATTTCGAGTCTTAGTATTATTCCTGTCAGAAAAGAGCCTTCCGAAAAAAGTGAAATGGTAACCCAGATCCTCTACGGAGAACATTTTGAAATAAAAGAGGAAATGGTTGGCTGGTGTAATGTAAAACTGGCGTTCGACGGATACGAAGGTTGGGTTGATGCTAAAATGATAACGCCGGTTAGTGTCCGCACCTGGAACAGGCTCGAAAAAAGGCCGGGTGCTGTTTCTTCCGAAATTTTCAGTATTGTTCAGGTGAACGATGAACCCAACATGATGCTGGTGGCCGGTAGTACGTTGCCAGGTTGGAGACCGTATCTGAAAGAATTTTCGGTTGACAGGGACACATTCAAATTTAGTGGTGAGATTTTCTACGGCCCGGTAAAAGACCCTCGGACGATAGCCATTAAACAAGCCCTGAAATATTTTAATGCCCCCTATTTATGGGGCGGGCGATCCCCGTTCGGGATTGATTGCAGCGGATTTACGCAAATTATTTATAAAATGATTGGCATTAAAATTCCGCGCGATGCCAGTCAGCAGGTAAAAATTGGGAGGGCACTTAGTTTTGTTGACGAGGCAGAACCGGGAGATCTGGCATTTTTTGACAACGAGGAGGGAAATATTGTCCATGTCGGTATTATCTGGAAAAGGAACAAAATTATCCACGCATCAGGGAAAGTGCGCATCGACAATGTTGATCAGTATGGAATTTTTAACGTCGATACGAAACGTTATACCCACAAAATGCGTGTAATGAAAAAAATCATCGGAATCAATGGAAAGGGTTGAGTTGCTCATCTATATTGTCATTTTGGTTTTTGCAGTTTTTTTAGTGGTTAAATACTGGCAGACTGGCAAAAAAGATTAACGTAGCATTTAAACACAAACCTGGTTCTCATGTTTAAACATTGTACAATGAATTTTACCGATACTCACCACTCCTCTTTGCTCAATACTAAATATTCAATATTATGTACACATATAACTATCCGCGTGCTGCACTTACCGTTGATGCCATTGTTTTTATAAAAGAAAAACAATCCGTTTCTGTTTTACTGATTGAACGTGGCGCCGAACCTTTTAAAAACCAGTGGGCGCTTCCCGGTGGGTTTATTAACATGGACGAAACGTTGGAAGAAGCCTGCAAAAGGGAGTTATTTGAGGAAACCGGGCTAAAAGCGGATAAAATGACGCAGTTCAAAACCTACGACGCCATTCACCGCGACCCGCGCCACAGGACCGTTTCGGTTGTCTATTTCACGGAGCTTATCCAAAAACAACCGGTGAAAGGAAACGACGATGCCGCGCGTGCCGAATGGTTTTCAATTAAAAAATTACCCAAACTGGCTTTCGATCACAGTCAAATCCTGGAAGAATTTATATCTGAGAAATTAAAATAACGGCATTTCTACTGGTTAAAAACAAACTGGATGATATTTGCCCCCATTCTCAGGGCTTTTTCGCGCAGTTCGGGCGGGTCGTTATGAACGGCAGGATCTTCCCAGCCATCGCCGAGGTCGCATTCGTAGGTGTAAAGACACACCATCCGATCGTCGATAAACAGTCCGAACGCCTGTGGTTGTTTGTTGTCGTGTTCATGAATTTTTGGGACGCCTTCGTTAAAATCGTATTTCTGGTGAAAAACCGGGTGCGACGGAGGCAGTTCGACCAACTCTTTGTCGGGAAAAACTTTTTTCATTTCGCGCCTGAAATATTCATCGAGTCCGTAATTGTCGTCGCAATGCAGGAAACCACCGCCTTCGAGGTAAATTTTCAGGTTCACCGCTTCGTTTTCCGAAAAAATAATATTTCCGTGGCCGGTTAAATGAACAAACGGAAAATTAAAAATTTCGGCGCTGCCCACTTCCACAGTCGAAGGTTCGGGATGAATGTTGGTTTTCAGGTTCTGGTTGCAAAACTGAATCAGGTTGGGCAATGCTGTCGGATCGGAATACCAGTCGCCACCACCGTTGTATTTAGCCAACGCAATTTTTACGTTTGAATTCTGTCCGCTACCAGCAAATACGGACAAAAAAAATATCATACCAAACAAAAATCTCATTTTAAAAATTTTGCGAAAATTACAATTCCTTCCCGAAAAGAAAAATTATTCGTTGGCTAAGTTTACGATGTGACAGGCCACAATTCCGGCGGTTTCGGTACGCAACCTCGATGTCCCGAGCGAAACTTCGCGAAACCCGTAATCTTTTGCCAGCGCCACTTCTTCGG
>CAYWBV010000025.1:2438-9825 GCA_964455785.1 uncultured Maribellus sp. | reverse complement strand
AGCGGTGTTATTTCATCAACGCCTATTTCGGTGGCTTTTTCGAGGAACCACTCAAAACGATCGATATTTTTGGTTGGAGCGATGGCGATGTGCAACCGGAAATCTTTTTTACCAAATTCCTTTTCCGTTTGAACAACTTCCATCCTGCATTTTTTTGGGTTGGCATCCGAAATCCGGGCCTGGTAAAAACCGCCTTTACCGTCAATCACCTGCACCGACTCGCCAACCGAAAGCCGCAAAACTTTGATTGCATGTTTCGATTCGGTCTCATCGAGAATGATTTCGCTGCCGGAAACAGTGGAAACATAAAACAGTTGCATACTCTTCAGTTTAATGTTTTGAGTTCAAAGTTCGAAGTTTTGCAGTTCAAAAAATAAATTTCGACGAATGTAAGAAGAAATTAACAAAAATTCCGGCTGCAATAGCGAAGGCGAAACTCAGAAATGTGCCGATAAGAATATATTCCGTTTTTTTTCTGTCTTTACCTTTTCGAAGATCCCCAAACCGGAAAACCGATTTTGCCGCCAGAAGAAATCCAATGGACGACCATTGATGGATGATGATAAAAGTTAAAATCAGTAGTCGTTCCACAATACCAATCCATTTCCCGGCATCGGTTAAACTTTCGTTATTGCCCGAAGACTGAATTTCTTTTTGCCATTTTTTTGTCAGATATCCTGTTAACACGCTGGTTGGAAAAGAAACGGTCAGATAAGCTGTGATGATTAGAAGTGTTTTTTCGTTTATTATATTCTCAGCAAACGCCACCCAAATGGTTTCCACTGTATTTTCCGATAAAATAATCCACAAAATTAAAACACTGATGATGTGAAGAATTTGATCCGCCAGAAAACCCCACACATTATCGGATTTGGCTTTCGTTTTCAGCCAGTCAATAGAACCGTGCATCAGCATCATCAATAGCGGAGCCCACCAGTTGCCCCAGATTGCCAGAATCAGATAGGTGAGTATTCCGACGATTAAAATGTGTACATAAAAATGCCATGACCTTAATCCGTTTTTCTTTTTTTGAGCTATTTTATCGGTTTGAAAAACAAAATCGGCCAAAAGATGGGCGATGATCAAACGAAGTAATATATCTAACTGCTGTATTTCCATAAGATCAGTTCGTTAAAGTGAAAAAGAAACGGTTTTATCTTTTCAATACTGCTTGTTTCCAGCCGTTTACTTATCGCACGTTGGCTTGTGTTGAGCAGGTTCCCGATTTCTTTTTGTGTCAGGTTTCTGAGCAGATAAATATACACCGCTTCAGCCTGCGCCGTACTCCAGCGCCCGGTAATCACATCGAGCAGCGGGCAAACAGCGGCGAACTCTTTATTGAACTGGTCATCGGATGTTGAAATTTTAATCAAACTGTTTTCATGTTTCATCTTATCCATTGCTTTGCCCGACAAGATAAATGCTTCCCCGTCCAAAGTACCAATTTTGGTTTCGGCTGTCAATCTCAAATTTTTCACCTTTCCAATTCCAATGGAAATACGGGCATCCCAGATACTTTCCAAATTTTTCCCTCGGGTATTTCTCCGTAAACCAGCCCTGATTATCAGACTTAAAAGCAACGCTTTACCCGGTTCTGTTACTAGTCCCTGAAAACTGTCGCCCCGGTATATTTCGAAAATGAATCCAGGGTCCTGGTGTTGAATAATATCCTTTGCAATGTCATTCAGTACTTTGGTATAATTTCCCTCTATTTTTGAGGAATTTACTACATCGCCGGTTATTACCGCAAAATTATCTTTTTCCATGTTTTCAAAGATAGAATATTTCGATGGTCTAAACAACAATTAAAACCTTTAAGAGTTCTTTATTAGATATGACGGCTATACTTTATTCTTTGGACGCAGAGCATTCAAGGATACTAAACCAAGAAAAGAAGCTCCAGATATTCTAAAAAATCCAGCATCGGAAATACAAATACCTCTGTTCTCCTACCTGAACATCCTAGGTACCAGATGGAACGCTCTTTTACCGGAGCGCGCTTCCACTTCTCTCCACAAATCCACAAAAAAATCGATACCAACTGCGGAACAGGTGGGCACATCATCGCGGAAGTCTTCGAGCAGATTGCCTGTATAATAAAAGAAAGCGGGATTGTGACCAAAAAAGAAAACAATCTCAGCATGACCGGGCAACTCCCGGATCAAATCCAGAAATTCCGAAGTAGTCATCCCGTTGTAAATGTTTTCCACCTCCAAAATTTTCTTTTTGTCGAACCCAACATTTTCGGCAAAAATCCGCGCGGTTTGAATGGCGCGGTTGGCCGGACTCGAAATCATTACATCAGGTTTAACGCCCTGCCTTTTTAGCTCATTTGCAACCAGTTCTGCATCGTTCATCCCGCGGTCGGCAAGGTCGCGCGAAAAATCGTCGTCGTAACCGTACGGGACTGCCTTGGCATGTCGAACCAATACAATCCGTTTCATAACGTTTCCATTTTACACTGGTTTATATACATCGATTTCAGCTTTTGCAATTTTAACAATTTGCGGCACTATACTCGTAAAGTGGTGTGTATTATTGTGTTCATCTATTGCTGCCTGGTCTTTCCACTTTTCAAGGATACAGTAAGCTTGTGGCTTTTCCACATCTTTGTGCAAAACATATTCGACACAACCCTTTTCGGCCCGCGAAGCCATCCCCAGTTCGTTAACTAAATCCAGAAACTCTTTCTCCTCCCCTTCATTTACAATAAACTTTGCTACAATTGAAATCATACTGTTATTTTTTATTTTTTTTGTGACTCGTTGCTAACAAAATTAGCTTAATTTACACTTACAACATATATTATTTTTCTCTATTTATGACACGCATCGGACTTTTGTCGGACACTCACGGATTTTTGCACCCGCGTTTATTTTCCTTTTTTGAAAAAACAGATGAAATCTGGCATGCCGGTGATTTTGGCAACCTCGAAACCGCCGACCGGCTGACAGCTTTCAAACCGTTAAAAGGCGTTTACGGAAACATCGACGGACAGGATGTGCGGGTAGTTTATCCGCAACACCAGCGTTTTATGTGCGAAGAAGTGGACGTGTGGATGACGCACATCGGCGGCTACCCGGGACATTACGAGCAATACGTAAAACCGGAAATTTTTAACCGGCCTCCCAATCTTTTTATCAGCGGGCACTCGCATATCCTGAAAGTGATTTACGACAAAAAACTCGATTTTCTGCACATGAATCCCGGAGCAGCGGGTTACTACGGATTTCACAAAGTTAGTACGGCGATACGTTTTGTTATCGATGGAAAAAATATCCGCGATCTGGAAATATGGGAAATGGAAAGAGAAAACCTAATACAGAAAGGATGATGAAAATACGAATCCACCACTTTTCGACATTATCCGCGATTTCGGGACAGGAAAAGAAATTCTCCCCCACCCGAATTTACACTCGTACCATATTGTAGCAAAAGAAATTCTGGAAAATCCGGCTGCCCAACTGGAACTGGTAACTGGCGCCGACGCAGTTTGCGAAAATTGTATCCACCTTAAAAACGGTCGGTGTACCGATTTTATCACCCACCGCCCCGATTTTTCAGGAAAGGAAGATTTCAACAATTATCTCGACAAACGAATTATTAAAATTTGCCGGATTGATACATCCAAAAATTACACTCCAGAAACGCTGTTTCAGTTTGCCCAAAATTATCTTGAAAATATAGAAAAGATTTACGAGGGAAATGAAATGTGGCACACACAGCGGCGAAAAGAAAATGTAGTAAGCGGGTTAAATTTCTATTCCGAAAAACACAATCTGAAGTTTTTATTCGGTTAACGAAGTTGGTACATTTCGTCCCAGAGACGGTTAAATTCGGTCTGGTACTGCCTTACAATCTCGAACTTCGAAGTTGCCAGCATATTTTCCTGGTTGTGTTTGGTAGCGGTATAGGTCCAGTTAAAACTTCCGGTAATCGCCACTCTGTTGTCGATAATCCCGAATTTGTTGTGCATGTGGTAATGTGAATGGTCGGTTTTTACAACGATTCCTTTTTGCTGCAACTGGTAAATTTCCGAGCCGTTGTCCAGAATTTTATCATCATCAGTGATAATACGAACCCTAACCTTTCTCCGGTGGCAATCCAGAATTTGCTGCGCCAGTTCAGCATCGGTAATGGTAAAAACGCACAAATCGACCGTTGAACCGGCCTCCCGAAGTAATCTTTCAATACTCTCCTTTATCCCATTCCCGGGGCTAAAAAACACGCGGTTAAAATGAAAACTGTTTTTATCGATGATTTGAAAACAGCGCTGGAGCCAGTCAATAATCTGCGTTGCAGTTTTGGTTTGTTCGAGTATTTTGACCCTTTCAAAAAGTTCGTTCCTCAATTCGTTGCGCTCCGAGCGATCAAGCCGGTTGATTTGCTGTTTAATTTGGAGAGTGGCGCTTACCTGTTGAATGTCTTCAAAATGTTGTACAAAAAAACGAATAACAGTATGCATCAGATTTCTTTTTTGAAAACGTAGGCTACCCAGTTGTTTTTTGTTTTGTACCCGGCATCCGATAATCCGGTTTTTTCGGCCACAGTTTTGATGGCGGGGATGTCTTCCTGATAAAAACCGCTCAGGAATATTTTTCCGTTGGGATTCAGGCATGGAGCGTAAAACGGAAGATCGGCCACCAGCACATTTTTCTGGATGTTGGCAAAAATCACATCATATTTTTCAGCCCCCAGCAGCGAAACATCGCCCATTTTTACTTCCATGTTCCGGATGTTGTTTTGCGCTGCATTTTCAGTGGCGCCCTGAAACGACCACTCGTCAATATCGATAGCAGTAATTTTTGCCGCATCTTTTTTCGACGCCAAAATTCCCAGTATTCCGGTTCCGCAGCCCATGTCGAGCACGGTTTTTCCTTCCAGATTTTCTTCAAGGATGTATTCGAGCATCATCGAGGTGGTTTCGTGGTTCCCGGTGCCAAACGCCATGTTCGGCTCAATCACAATTTCGTATTTCGCTTTTGGAAAGTCGTTATGAAACGGGGCCCGCACCACACACTCGCCCGCCACAACCAGCGGTTTAAAATAATTCTTTTCCCACTCTTCGTTCCAGTTTTGGCTTTTTATCGTCTCCTCGTTTACCTCAAAACCAAAATCTTCGTAATAAGTTTCGAGAATAATGTCAAGGCCGGCCCTTTCGTACTGTGGCTCCGGAATAAATGCCTCGAAACCGGTTTCGGTTTCAGCAAAACTTTCGAACCCGATCCCGCCGAGTTGGGCTGTTAAAACATCGCGCAGCCACTCTTCAAAAGGTTGAATCAGAATGGTAATTTTTTTATAGTCCATTGAAAAAACAATTTGTGCCGAAGGTAAAAAAAAGCAGCCAATTTTTTCACTCCTTTGATTCAACAAGATTATGTCAATCAAAAAACTTATTCTGAAAAATATTTACCGCCAAAAAACCAAAAATGCCGGTTACGCCAATCACACACAAATCGACAACCTGTTTTTTTAAAGCCATTTTCCTTTGTTTAAAAATAAATAACTGCACAACCATTAATACCGCATTAAAAACAAGCCAGAGAAACGGGTTATTGATTTTTGTATAAAACCGAATCAGGCTTGAATCGGGATTGGTCATGCTGATTTGCCCCGGAAATATCGTTTTAAAAATTCTGCCTTCGCTGCGTTCCATTATTCCAGGCCACGATTCATTGTATTCGTCCACTTTTTTATAATCCGTATCGAGTACAACTGTCCGGATAAAATCGTCGCCAACAACACTCACCTGGTAATGGAACAAATCGCCAAAAATTCTGATTTCGTGTTTCTCCGGGTCCATCTCGCCCACCGGGAGTTCAATCAATTCGTAATCGTCCTGTGTAAGAATATAAATATGGTTGTCCGTCGAAAACAGGTAGGCATAAAACTTTGCATTTCGGAAATCGACACAACTGATGTGCTTAAATTTGATTCCGCCGGGCAATTCAGCCATTTTTATATAAGGTTCGCCTTTGACCATTTTCACATGAAAAAGCTGGTCTTCGGCGTCAACCACAAGATATCCCTCGTCGCATGACTTTCGTGTTGTGGGCAGCCCGCTGATTGATTTTGCCGGAAACTTAAATCCCCGTTTGTAGAGTACTGCTGAAAACGTCTGGCTTTTCTCCTCCAGCGTTTTATTGGTTTTGGCGTCCACAAATTCCATGCGCCAGGTAATTCGAAAAAAATCATCGGGCATTACGAGGTTTGCCCTTCCCGACTGCGACTCAAACAAGGGATATAATCCCGGATCGGGGATGGAAAGTTCCTTGGGCTGCACCCTGAAAGTGGAACGATTCATCGTGATGGCGTGGTTGTCCACTTCGATTCCGTAAATCGAATCGGGCATGGTATTCGACATCAGCAACTGCCTGACGTACATCAGCGGAAGCCGCTGTTCATATTCTTCGCGGGTATAACTATTTCCGCGGGTGTCTTTCCGGGTTATTCCGCTATCGGAACGCTGGATTAAAAAATCGTTCTCCATACAACTGTAAAACACCAGCGGTTTTTTTACCGGTTTTGCAAAAGCCATCCAGTACAATTCGGGCAAAACCACTGCAAACGCAACGATGGCCACTGTCAATAAAAAATATCTGCTAAGCCTTGCCATAACTACATTTCTCCTTTTCTAAAACGATACCCTGAAAACAAAATCGCGATGCTTAACACAACTGCCAGCACAAACAATAGCGGAATTGCAGGCGCGTATCCTCCGGCAACAGCCGGTTCGAAATAGAGTGGTACAAAAGCAACAGCAACAACAAAGTACAGGAAACGGTATTTCCAAACCGGTTCCAAAACAATCAGCGCCACGAGGTAATAAACAGCTAGACCCGCCAAAAACCATGGTGTGACGGAGACGAGCGCTGTCCAAATTGTTTCGGAAGGGAAAAACAGCATACTCAGCGCCAGAAACAACAACACGACGAGTGCGTAGCAGGCCAAAAGACAAATGGTCCCGAAAAACATCATCATCAGAAGGACTTTGTTTTCGTTTAATGGCAGATGAAAAGTGAGTTTTATCCGTTTGTTTACTGTTTCGGGAAAATACTGCGCAACAGCAACTGCCAGGGCACCGGCCACCGGCGCAAACTTCAGGGCACTGAAAAACTGAAATTTCTGAAAAAGAATCAGATACCAGTAATTTTTAGCTTCGTTAAACGTAAAATCGTGCTGAACTCTCAGGAAAATGTATCCCACAGTCAACAATCCCGCGGCGGCAAACAGGATAACAAACCATTTTACTTTCAGCCACTCTTTATATATCAACGATTTCCACATCTTTTTAATATTTTCCGGTTAAACCAATAAACGCATCTTCAAGTCCCATTTCCACCTTTTTGAAGTTGGTGTACGCAATACCGTTTTTTGCGAGAAAGTT
>CAYWBV010000025.1:0-2338 GCA_964455785.1 uncultured Maribellus sp. | reverse complement strand
CCCATCGAAAAATCGTCGAGGATAAGCAAATCGGGGTCCTGCGCCAAAATTAAACCCAGCGCCACCTGCGAACGCTGTCCGCACGACATGGCCGATATTTTCTGGTCGGGCGTCACTTTTAGCTTCGACATCAACTCCCAGTAAGGTTTGTTATCCCATTTCGGATAAAATCCGGAGTAAAACTTTTCGATCTGGTGAATATTCATAAACGAATACTGAATGTGCCCTTCCATTAAAAAGCCAATCCGCGCCTTGTTTCCCGGCGAAAGATGCTGGGTGTTTTCGCCGTAAATCAGGCACTCGCCGCTTCGTGGCTGCAAAAAACCGTTCAAAATATTAATCGTGGTGGTTTTTCCCGACCCATTTTTCCCGAGCAGCCCGAGGATACTCCCCTCCTTCACACTAAAGTTCAGGTTTTCGTAAACCAGCTTTTTCCCGTAATAGTGGGTCAGGCTTTTACATTCGATGGCGTAACTCATATATTTAGTCCGTTAAAAATTCATTCCTAATTTTATCTCTGCTGAATTCCACTTCGGATTTCCGGGGAGATCAGAAACTGAAAGATGATACCCGCCTTCCCAAAAAACCTGTACCTGCGTTTTGTAAAGAGAAATCTTTTTCCCGATTCTGGCCGAGGCGCCCAGATTCCATAGCGTGCCCGCGAAATAATCAAAATCGTGAAAAACAAAAGCGGTGTTTACGGTTTGCAGAAGCGATTCATCTTCCGCCAGCCTGAGCGAACCACCGAGGTTTTTCCGGTAACCGCCGCCCAAAGTAAAAACAAGTTCGGATGACGAAAGCTGCAAACCCTTTTCGAGTGTTGCATCGAGGTACAACAACGATAAATTCTGCCGGTTGTATTCGGGCACAAAATAGTAGGTGGTTTTGCTGGTGTTTACCCTGGCACCAAAAGCTCCGCCCCAGTTAAAATGATCGGCATCCACCAGCCTGTAATACGAGTAGTTCAACCCGAATTGCTGTTCGTCGTGCCAGTACAACGTATATTTTGCAACGGTTGACCACTGGTACTTTACCTGTTCCAGTTTGGGTTCCACCACCGGCTCGTGACCATACAAATGGTTATCGGAAAAAAACAGCTTCAGCTTGTTTACCCGGCTTGAACCTGGCCGGAAGAGAAAGGTTGTCGCCGCTTCGGTATTAAATTTTTCGAGCAAAACCATCTGCAACGGAAAGGTTTCTCCGCGTTTAATGTCGGTTGACTTTTTATAAAAGTTAATTTCCGTCAGATTGTCCATCTGTTTTGTCGTGAAGTTGAACTGCAATACTCCACCCAGCAAATCGGAAATGTGGATTAGGTCGTCGTATCCGGGTGTCGAACTAAAAACTCCAAGCCCTTTAAAATGAAAAATATAATACGTGTTGCTGGTGACGGCAGAAATTTCCACATCCTCCCGGCTTCCCTCGTACATGAAACTGGCGCCCAGTTTTATTTTACCAAAATCCGCAATTATCCCCGGGGCTATTTCAAAAGAAGTAATGGTGTTTTCAGGCCGGGGATCTTTCCGTTTGGCGCCAACCCCGGCGAGGTATTTCACGCCGAAGCCCAATGTAAATCTTTCATTCAGCCGATAAGCGCCCTTCCCTTCCATGTTAAAATATTCTTTTGAATAATTTCCTCCAATCGAATCACCCATTGTGTAAGGATTATCGTCGTACGGGTCCATCACTCCAACCCATTTTACATTTTTATCTTTTTGACTGAAATAATTAAAACTCCCGTAAAAATCCCACCGGCTCAGGCTGACAAAACCATCGGTAAAAAAACCAGTCTGCCGTTGGGCATTTCCGTTTTGAAACCGATGATAACGGCCGTTTCCCCATTTCGACCAAAGATATGCCGAAGTGATGTTGCGGCTGCAATTAAAATATGACAAAGCAGCAGGATTAGCCGATTCGTCCCAGGCAGTTTTCAGCAATACTATTTTTTTTGATGAAACGGAACTACAGTTTTCCAGGGAATCGACCTGTGCCGAAGCCCGGTAAAAACCGGCTGCAAGAAGGAAAGCCGTTAGGATAAGATGGAATCGGTAGTTCATCATAACGATTAATTTGCACTAATGATACCCGGCTGTGGTTCCTGGTCGGTTAAAAAATCTTCCGTCGAATTATTTGTGTCCTGGTAAACTACCCGACCATCAACAACTTCCTTCACTTTTCGGCGGATGGATACACCTTCGTAACCGCCGCGAAACTGAATGTACCCTAAATCGATGCTGTTAACCAAACGCTTGTACACTCCGCTGTCGTCAATACGTACATTTTCAACTCCATCGATAACCCATTCCCACGGGACCATAAAACACCTTTCAGTTCCTCC
>CAYWBV010000024.1:20749-22185 GCA_964455785.1 uncultured Maribellus sp. | reverse complement strand
CGTACAATGATTTCCAGTTTGGTCCGTTCTATGGTACTTGTATCGTAAACGATTCCACGGTAAACACGACCTTCGCGGGCCTGTCCGACACCCCGTACATCCCAGAAAGAGAAAAATTCAATTCCTGCTGCGTGAAGGGCTTCTTTAACGTCGTCAAATTTTGTCTTGCGTATGATAGCTTCAATCTTTTTCATTTTATTGAAATTTTAATGTTAGAGAGAAATCCCTACAACAATGTGAAACTGTTCGGATGAAGGGTTCAGGATAGCTGCTCCTGAAACAGGAAGAGAGAAACTGTCGGTAATTTTAATTTCTTTGGAAGTGCTTATACCAATATTGCAGATGTTAAAATCGCCATCGATTGTATAAGCGCCATCCCCGCCACCTAACGTTAAATTAACAGGTCCGGCTGCAACTGCTGCCTCAAGATAAATATCTCCGGCGCCGTCGTTCATCATGTACGCACCGGTTAACGAAAATGCACCTAACCCGAGATTAACCAATGGCTCAATGTAATGAGATGTCCCCTCCATCCAGGACGTTCCCGGAAAATAATAGTCTGTCAGCGTAAAGGTTAACGAACTACTTTCGCTCAGGTCGAACCCGTAACTTGCGTACAGGTCGGCTTCCGGTGATTCTACGTCTCCTGCCGAATAGGACCCCCATGCACCAATGGCAAAACCTCCGGCGCTAAACTCGAGAGACGGCTGAAAAGCCGGGCCGGTGCCAAATTTTGTGCCGCGCCATACATAGCTGCTGTAAATGTCAAGGCCGGTACTCCACTCTTGCGCTTTCGTCTTTGGTGTTATTGCAACCAACAATAACAAACTTGCAGCAATCAGAACTGTTTTTTTCATAATCGTAAATCTTTAAAAGTTAAACTGTGTTTTTAATTGATTTCTTTTTAAATGGTTGTCTAATCTTTGAATAAAAAGTATATTTTTTTAACAATACCCTATTTTTTATAACTATTTTTTTTGAGAATTATATTTTATTTATTGATTACCCCTTATTTTTATATCATGATTCAAAAATATGTATGTTTTTTAACACACATGTCGTGTTTCAAATTTGAATTGCCATCAATTAACAAATTATTAATACAAATACTGGAATATTCGTCAAAATGATAAATTTTGGCTTAAATAGTGACAAAATATTCAATAGTTATGATTTTATATTTCATATTTCTATTATTGAATATTCTTTATGATTCAAAACATTTGGCATCGGGCACCTGTCCGGCTACTCCCGGAAAATGAAGAATAAGATAAACGGGGTGGTATTCTGGCAAAAATTGAAGCTATAACTTTCCCGGATGGACAGTTAAAATTTCTCCCCTGATATTTTCTTTGGTGCGGGCATAAAAAACAAGGGGGTGGTTTTCGGAAAACAGGTTTTTGGGAAGAATCATCCTGATTTGTGCTTCTCCTCCC
>CAYWBV010000024.1:18965-20649 GCA_964455785.1 uncultured Maribellus sp. | reverse complement strand
GTTTTCGGAAAACAGGTTTTTGGGAAGAATCATCCTGATTTGTGCTTCTCCTCCCTTCTCAATCGAAATTTTTTCTGTGGAAAGGTCAAGTGAAACTGCCATCAGTTCGGTGTCGTTTTGTTTGACAGCCAGACAAGGATTGGCTTCGTGTTTTGTGGAAATGGTATGATCCGTAGAATTTTTGAGGTTAAAACAGAATTCTGTTGCGTCGTTCAGCAGGGTAGTTTTTTCCAGTTGTATTTGTAGTCCTTTTAACGATTGAAATTTCCCAATCGGAACAAAACCTTTCATTTCGCCGGTAACAGTGCGTTGCAGCCCTGGTGGATCCAAATGTTTCGACTGTACGGTCAAAAGCGGCTTCCCGTCTGCCAATTTCTCGTCGTCCCACAAATCGTACTGGCAGAAACGGTAACCGGGTGTTGACAAATGTACCACCGGATTACCGGTATAAAAAGCATAGTTGCTGGCCGCCGCATAATTATTAAAGAACCCCGCATTTTTACCGTCAGCCAGTTTTTTGATTTCAAGGGCGCTGGCCTCACGGTTATAAAAAGTAATTTTCAGGTGCCCGGCGTTTGGTATAAAATCCAGCGCAATATAAATCCGGAAAATCAACATCAGCACAATTACCGGAATGGCCAGCCTTTTAAACCATAATTTTATTTTCGGATCTGTCGAAATTAGCGGATAAGTAATCAGCATCAACATTGGAATAATGGCTGCCACCCAGTGCATTTCAATCCGGTTTTTGAAACTCATCAGAAAAAAAAGAATATAAAAGCCGAGGATATTAAAAACAAGAGCCCGAAAAAAAAGATTAACGGGTTTAAACCGGAACAGTTTCCAAAACACCAAAATGCCGGTTAGCGGTCCGGCGGTTACCAAAAGCCCTCCAAGATAGGGAAAAACATATTTGAACTGGAATGGTTTGGCACGTTCTACCAGGTGATATTTAAACGTGGGAAACTCATTCCCGATTTGCCAGAGAATATGTGGGAGCACGAGTGCAAATGAAAGAATTACTATTCCGTAGAAATATTTGTTTTTGAACAGTTTGAGGTTTGAAAGTACGGTAAATCCCACAATCAGAAACGCATGATATTTGCTGTAAATCATGGCTGCTATAAAAAATGCCATCAAAATGGAAATCGGCCAGTTGGGACGTTCGAGGAATTTTTTATAGGAGAGTAAAAAAAGCAGAGTAAAAAAAAGCAGCGGAATGTCGGGGATAGCAAGAAATCCGGAAATATGCGTGTGAACAAGTGGAAACGACAACATAAAAACGGCGGCAAAAAGCAGGTCTTTTTTTTCGTTTAGTTCATTCAAAATCAAAGCAAAAGTTATTGTCGAGAGTAAAATCATCAACAGCCGCACACCAATTTCGCCGGGAAGCAGCCAGTGCCCGGCATGGATAAGAAGTGCAACCATTGGCGGATGATCAAAATAACCCCAGGCCAGATTTTCGGAGTACATCCAGTAATACGATTCGTCGGAATGTAAACCTGTAAAAACAGATTGTAACAGGCTCGCCAGAAACCAGGCGCCGATGATTATATAATGTTTTTTGCCGAGGTTCTTCATTTTTCTGAAAGTTGAGGTTTAGCTATCAAATACCTTGTCCCGCTTTCTTTAAGCGTGGTAATGTTTTTTTGGAGAAAACCCGGAAACTTTTCAACCGGCACCC
>CAYWBV010000024.1:10701-18865 GCA_964455785.1 uncultured Maribellus sp. | reverse complement strand
TTAAAGAAAAGAAACATAATCCCATTGGCGAGCTGAATTTCCGCGGAAACGGATCTGAACAATCCCAAAGACCAAACAACGATTACGGCAACGCCAACAACTATTCCCAAAATCAAAATTAAATCGGGTAAAACAAAAAGCGCATACAAAATATTGATGGAAACAACAAACAGGTTGAGAATGAGAAAAATATTCAGGAACGTCTTTTTCAACCCGGTCGGGGATTCGGCGAGGAGGTGGGCAAAAAGAAAGGCAACCAAAGGAATTACGGGTAAAACGTATCGATCGTAAAACTTAAAGACTGCCCCCGACATGAGTATAGTTAAAATAACCCACATCAAAATAAAAACAAAAACCGCCTTGTTCTGTAACGTAATTTTGGGTTCGGATTCTTTTATTTTTTTTGATTTTGGGAATACAATTAAAATCCAGGGAATAAGAAAACCAATGAGGGTAATGATTCCCAGAAAAGTATTTTTGATCACCTGCGTTATTTTTGATGAAACGCGCCCACCTACCTGGTCGTCAAAAAATGAAGAGAAATAGGAAGTTCCGTGTTCAGCATACATTATCACAAACCAACTTGCGGCAACTAAAACTGCAACGATTAGTGACCAGGGCCCGATAATTTGTTTCAGCTTTTTGGGTTTCCACGGATTGAACAACAGAAACAGCACACTGACCACAGCAAATGCGGCTGCCGGTATTCCTTTGGTTTCGAATGCGAGGGCTGCCCCGGGATAAGCCATCCAATACCAGATTTTCCGGGGCTCAACAGAGACAAGGATTTCCAGGAATCCCCAGGCGCTGACGGTCAGAAACAAAACCAGCAGAATATCGGGAATGGAGCGGCTGGCGCTTAATAAAACCAGCGGGTTCGCCGCCGTTATAAATGCTGCTGTCAGGGCAATCTGCCGGTTTTTCGACAGCGATTTAGCCATCAGAAAAGTTACCAAAACCAGCAATGCTCCCGCTAACCAGAAGAAAAGCCGGGATGAAACACGACTTACACCAAACAGGTTGTAACTCGCCATTAAAACCCAGTAGGTTACAATGGGTTTTTTAAACCGCGGGGAGCCGTCGGCCTGGTAAGGCGTAAAAAGATCGCCTTTGTCCATCATTTGCAGGACAGCGTCGGTGTAATATTTTTCATCGGGATAATGGAACACATAATCAAGGGCGCCGGGCGCAGAAAACAGCAGGAACAGCAACGGCGCAGCCAGCAGGGTCAGTTTATGGATTCCGGCTTTTGGTATCATCAGTATTTTATCAGGTACATCGGTTGTAATATTTCATTCCTTGTTTTGGGATTAAAAAACCGCCCGCCGCGGTTCAGATAAAGGTGGCGGTATTCCATTACAAAATCGGGAGTAAGGTTTAACTTTTCAATTTCGGCATAACCTTCTGCGTCGGTAAAAATCCAGTTTCCGCTTTTCCCGGCTACCGTTTTCATCTCTTCGCTGGAATACAATTGTTGCGCCTGTGGTTCGCTGTAAAAGAAGAGTTCGTACTGGCCGTATTTGTAATTGTAAAGTCTCTCATTTTCTTTTGCATATTCAGTATAATACCGGGCTGCTTTGGGTGGCGCCTGAAAACTAAACATGTAGGGAACAACGTGTTTGTTCGCCACAACCACAAGGCAAACAAAAACAACAACCGATGGAATAATCAGCTGTGCCGCCGCGTCTTTAACCTTTCGCAACAGATACCAGGTCGTTCCCAGCCCAACAAAAATCAATATCCAGATGTACCACTCGGGGTTGGGGAAAAGATACAACAGAACGAAAAAGAGGCCGGCCCACAACACCATAACCACAAACCACTGGATTACACTAAAAGTCTGTGCCAAATTTGTTTTTTCCTGAAGAGCTGTGTCAATCCACTTGGCCGTGAGGACTGCAATAAGCGGGACAATGGAAAAGACATAATTGGGCAACTGGCTGCTGGCTGAATTCAGAATAATAAAATAGATCCAGATTCCGGTAAAGGTAAAAAATTCAGGCGCTTTGAATTTATTCTGAATAAGCGTTTTAATCTCCATAAAGGCGGCCACAAAAAACAAGAGGCTCCACGGCAGGAAAAGATAAACCAGGGTGTGAACATAAAACAGGGGGTCGTTTACCGCTTTTACATACGAACCGGTAATCCGGCCCACATTGTTTTCCCAAAAGAAAAATTTTAGTCCATTCCAGCCAAACTGGTTCATCAGTCCAATCAGCGCCGGACTGACAACCACCAGCGCCAGGAGAATTCCGAGGTACCAACGGTGATCGAGAAACGACTTGAAATCTTTTTTTAACAGCAGATGACCCACCACTGCAAATGCAGGGATGGCCGCTCCAACCGGTCCTTTGCTGAGCATGGCCAGCCCGATGCCAACAAATCCGAAAATCCAGTGCCGTGTTTTTTTTGTTTTTATAAATTCGAAAAGCTGCCACAGCGCCAGTGTTACAAAAGCCTGTAACAGCGTGTCGGTGTGGATATCCATGCTGTACAGCGAATAAATGAGCGAAAATGCCAGCATGGTAGCGGTGAGTACACCCACCCGGCTGTTGTACAAACTTTTCCCCAGCCGGAATGCCCAATAGATTCCCGCAAAAACAACCAGCAACACCGGCAGTTTAAAACATAAATTCGAAATACCTCCGATAGCAAAACCCAGTGCGCCCAGCCAAAACAACATGGGGGGCTTTTGGTCGTAGGGTTGGCCGTGTACTGTGAGATTGATAAAATTTCCGTTCTGGTAGATTTCTTTGGCAACCGTGGCATATTTCCCGGCATCGCGGGTTACGTCGATGGAAAGCCCCGACAAGTAGCCCCACAACCCGACGGCAGCAACAACAATCAAAATTAAACGGAGCGACTTATTTTCGAACATGGTATTTTACAATCTGTTTATTCAGAATAAGCGCCGTAAAAGTGGCAATTTTTTCAGAATTTTTAAAATTGAACCGATAAACGGATCACGTTATTTTTTCTTTTTTGAATATCCGCTGTTTTACCGGCTTGCTTCCTGGAATTTGCCCGGACGCTCTTCGGTTGATATGAATAACTCGCCGGCAATTTCTTTCGTTTGTTCTCCGTTATATATCGCTGCTCTCCGGTTAATCTTGAAAACATTTGTTTTCGGCCTGTCGCACCCTACGAAACGTCAAAAACATCTGTTTTCTGCCCGTCGCGGCCTGCGAAATGTTGAAAACATCTGTTTTCTGCCCGTCGCGTCCTGCGAAACGTAGAAAACATCTGTACTCTGCCTGTCGCAGCTTGCGAAATGTAGAAAACTTCTGTATTCTGGCTGTCGCACCCTGCGAAACGTTGAAAACTTCTGTTTTCTGCCCGGTAGCGGGTGTAGAAACAGGAGTACACAACAAAATTTCCGTTTCTTACCGTCAGCAACGAATGCAAAAAAGACACAAAATACATTGAATCTCGAACGATAAAGTTAATTCAAATGCACCTTTTTACTTTGGATCGGTAATGGCATTGCTGGCAACGCTGTTAATGACTATTTTTGTATCTGTTTATAATAATGATGTGTAATAATTTTAAAGAATACTATGAAACTTTGGGAAAAAGGAACTCCTGTAAATAAAGCCATCGAGGATTTTACAGTGGGCAGCGACCGCGAAATGGATTTATATCTTGCCCCATTCGATATTTTAGGTTCGATGGCGCACGTTATTATGCTCGAATCGGTAGGATTGATTGAAAAGGAGAACCTTCCGGTTTTGCTGAAGGAGTTGGAAAAACTGTATAAGAATGCCGGCGAAGGGCATTTTACGATTGAAGAAGGGGTGGAAGATGTTCATTCGCAGGTAGAATTTCTTTTGACCAAAACATTGGGCGACCTGGGCAAAAAAATCCATAGCGGGCGCTCGCGGAACGACCAGGTTTTGCTCGACCTTAAACTTTTTACCCGGAATGCTATCAGGGAGATTGTGGAAAACGTTTCCGGTTTGTTCGACATACTGATAAAACGCAGCGAAGAAACAAAATCGGTTTTGATGCCCGGTTACACCCATTTGCAGGTGGCCATGCCTTCGTCATTCGGGTTGTGGTTCAGCGCCTACGCCGAAAGCCTGACCGACGACCTCGAACTGCTTTTGTCGGCATTTAAAATTACCAATCAAAATCCGCTGGGCTCTGCTGCCGGTTATGGCTCGTCGTTTCCGCTCAACCGGCAGATGACCACCGATTTGTTAGGGTTTAATAACCTGAATTATAATGTGGTTTATGCGCAAATGGGGCGCGGAAAGGTCGAGAAAATTGTTTCGTTTGCTTTGGCCAACCTGGCCGGAACACTCGCAAAACTCGCTTATGATGTTTGCCTTTTTATGAGCCAGAATTTTGCTTTTGTAAGCCTGCCTGTTGAATTTACAACGGGTTCGAGCATCATGCCGCACAAAAAAAATCCTGATGTTTTTGAATTAATCCGCGCCCGTTGTAATAAAATACAGGGAATTCCCAACCAGATTACACTCATTGTCAACAATCTCCCCAGCGGTTATTTTCGTGATCTTCAAATGGTAAAAGAGATTTTTCTGCCGGCTTTTAAAGAAGTTAACGGTTGTTTGGAAATTGCCTCGCTTGCCCTGAAAAATATGTCGGTCAATCAACGGATACTGGATGATCCGAAATACGATTTTATTTTTAGCGTGGAAGAGGTGAACAAACTGGTCTTGTCAGGGATGCCGTTCAGGGATGCTTATAAACAAATAGGGGAAAAGATTGAAAACAGGGATTTTCATCCTTATCGGAAAGTAAATCATTCGCACGAAGGGAGTATCGGCAACTTGTGCCTTGATAAAATTTCGGAAAAACGGGATAAAATAATTAACGGCTTCAATTTCAGCAAAATTGACGACGCCATCACCAAACTTCTCGAAGAAAGATTTTAATCGTCTGGGAATGTGATACCTGTCATGTTTTAGCTGTTTTTGCCCGGGATACAGAAGAAATTTATGCCTCAAAATTAAGGTTAATTGTATGTTATGAAACACACAAATTGAAATTAATTGTTGTAATTTCTCATTTGGTTAATTATTTTTGGTTTCAGTTTGTAAGTAAAATATGTTTTTTGCTTTCATATTTCCAGCAAAAGATTAGAATAACTTACTGGAAGCATGTTTTATGTAAACATAATAGTAAAAAGGAAAAATAGATAGCAATGAGAATACCGGAAGCACAGGGTTTATATAGTCCAGAAAACGAACATGATAATTGTGGGATTGGTTTTGTCGCTCATATCAAGGGTAAACCTTCGCACGAGATCATTGAACGGGGGCTGGAGGTCCTGCTGAATATGGATCACCGCGGGGCCAAAAGCGCCGATAATTCAACCGGTGACGGGGCAGGTTTACTGATGCAGATCCCCCATGAATTTATTACCGAGGTTTTAAAAATTGATGTCGGAGAGCCCGGGAAATACGGGACGGGCCTTGTTTTTCTTCCGAAAGACGAAGAAGAAGCGGAATTTTGTATTCAGGCGCTGAATCGTAATATTAAAGCAGAAGGGTTAAAACTTGTCGGCTGGCGCGATGTGCCTGTCGATCACTCTGCACCGGGCGAAATAGCCAAAACAACCGAACCGGCCATCAAACAGGTGTTTGTGAGGGCCAATCTGGAAAAAGACGCGCTGGAAAGAAAATTATACATCGTCAGAAAACTGACGGAAAGGGAAATACGCGACTCGAAACTGACGAATAAGCGGGGCTTTTATCTGCCCAGTTTTTCGGCCAGAATCATGGTTTACAAGGGAATGTTTACACCGCAGCAATTGAAGGACTACTATCTCGATTTCAAAAATGAACATTTTAAAAGCGCCATTGCACTGGTTCATTCGCGGTTTAGCACCAATACATTTCCAACCTGGGATTTGGCACAACCTTTCCGTATTGTGGGGCACAACGGCGAGATCAACACCGTCCGCGGAAACCGTCTCTGGATGCAGGCCCGCGAGGCTCTCATGAAATCCGAAATTTTTGGAGACGACCTTCAAAAACTTTTGCCGGTAATCGAGCCTGAAAAATCGGATTCGGCATCGTTCGACAACGTACTGGAATTTCTGCATATGACCGGCAGGTCGTTGCCCCATTCTCTGTGTATGATGATTCCTGAATCGTTCAACGAAAAAAATCCCATTCCCGAAAGTTTAAAAGCTTTTTACGAATACCATTCCACCATTATGGAGCCGTGGGACGGACCGGCGTCGATGGTATTTTCCGACGGACGATATATTGGCGGTACACTCGACAGGAACGGATTACGTCCCTCGCGGTATGTTATCACTAAAAACAATCTGATTGTTATGGGGTCGGAAGTGGGCGTCCAAACGTTTAAACCCGATGAGATAAAAGAAAAAGGCCGGCTACGCCCGGGAAAAATTTTGCTGGTTGACACCCAACTCGGAATTATTATTCCCGACGAGGAGGTAAAAGACCAGTTGAGCCGCAGAAATCCTTACGGCATGTGGCTGAAAGAGAACCGAATGGTGATGGACGACATTGTGGTAAAACACAGGGTGCCTTCGCATATCGACAATTTCGATACCTATGCCAAAGTGTTCGGTTATACGCAGGAGGATATGTATGAAATTATCAAAACCATGAGCGAATCATCGGCTGAGCCGACAAGTTCCATGGGTAACGATGCTCCCCTTGCTGTTTTTTCAGACAAGCCCAAACGGTTGTTTAACTATTTCAAACAGATGTTTGCGCAGGTAACCAATCCTCCCATCGACTCTATTCGGGAAGGTCTGGTGATGGCGCTTACCAACTATATTGGTTCGCTCCATTCCAATATTCTGGCAGAGACCCCGGATCACTGCAAACTGATAAAATTCAAAGGCCCCATCATCATCAATACCGACCTCGGGAAGATTAAGGATTTGAAAGATGCGATGTTTACGCACAAAACCATCCCGATGGTGTTTCCGGTAAAAGAGGGAACAAAAGGATTTGAGGTGGCCATGGTAAAAATGCTGGCTGATGCTGAAAAGGCGGTTGACGAGAAGAAAAACTACATCATTCTTACCGATCGTAATATTTCGAAAGATTACGCACCGATTCCGTCGCTTTTGGCGGTTGCAGCAGTACATCATCACCTCATAAAAACCCGGAAAAGGATGCAGGTGGGAATTATTGTGGAAACAGGCGATGCCCGGGAGGTGAACCATTTTGCCCTTTTGCTGGGCTACGGCGCCAGCGTTATTAACCCTTATCTGGCTTTTGCGGCTATCGACCACATGGTCAGTGAAGGAAAAATAAACCTGGAATACAAGGAAGCCCGTACCAATTATATCAAATCGATCGAAAAAGGGTTACTCAAGGTTTTTTCAAAAATGGGGATTTCTACGCTGAGGAGTTACCACGGAGCCCAGATTTTTGAGGCTATCGGGATTAGCAGCGAGGTTATCGACAAATATTTTACCGGTACCGTTTCAAAAATTGGCGGGGTAGGGCTGGAAGAAATTTGTAGGGAAGCCTCCCTGTTTCATGAAGAAGCTTACAAAATTTCGCCGACTCCCGAACCATTTCATTTTGAAAACAGCGGGGTGTATGCCTGGAGAAAATATGGCGAACATCACGCCTGGAACCCTGAATTGATTGGGCTTTTACAATGGGCTACCCGGACCAACGATTACAAAAAATACAAAGAATACAGTGATCTGGTCAACAAGCAAAACAGTAAACCGGCGTTTATCCGTAGCTGTTTTACTGTAAAAAAGAACCCGATACCCATCGACCAGGTTGAATCGGTCGAGGACATTATGAAACGTTTTGTTACCGGGGCGATGTCGTATGGCTCCATCAGCAAGGAAGCCCACGAGGCGCTGGCCATTACCATGAATACCATCGGCGGACGAAGTAATACCGGCGAGGGTGGGGAAGATCCCGAACGGTTTGGAACCCTTAAAAACAGTAAAATAAAACAGGTCGCTTCCGGCCGGTTTGGGGTGACCAACAACTACCTTATTAATGCCGACGAACTCCAGATTAAAATCGCGCAGGGCGCAAAACCAGGCGAAGGAGGACAGCTTCCGGGATATAAGGTGAATAAAATTATTGCCAAACTTCGTAATTCCACGCCCGGGATTACCCTGATTTCGCCACCGCCGCATCACGATATTTATTCTATCGAAGACCTTGCGCAGTTAATTTACGAC
>CAYWBV010000024.1:4105-10601 GCA_964455785.1 uncultured Maribellus sp. | reverse complement strand
TATGTTCCGAAAGAGGCGAAAGAAACGCCGATTCATAATACACATCCCAACTCCAACCCAAATCAGGATCATCTCGATTTAAAACTGATTAAGGAAGCCAGAAAAGCGATTCAGGGCGCTGAAAAAGTGTGGGTGTGGCATAAAATTACCAACATTGACCGGACCATCGGCGCGATGCTTTCCGGCGAAATCTCGAAACGTTACGGAGAAGAAGGATTGCCTGCCGATACAGTCAACTGTACATTCCAGGGAACTGCCGGACAAAGTTTCGGGGCGTTCCTTGTAAAGGGAGTTACGTTCAGGCTCGAAGGCGATTCCAACGACTACATCGGGAAAGGGTTGTCGGGCGGAAAAATTATTGTGGTGCCGCCCACCGGTTCTACCTTTAAACCCGAAGAGAATATCATCATCGGGAACACCTCGTTTTACGGCGCCACCAGCGGCGAAGCCTACATTCACGGGGTAGCCGGCGAACGTTTTTGCGTGAGGAACTCGGGGGCAAATGCCGTTATCGAGGGTACCGGCGACCATTGCTGCGAATACATGACCGGCGGGCGTGTTGTGGTTCTCGGTAAAACCGGGCGAAACTTTGCCGCAGGTATGAGTGGCGGGATTGCTTATGTTCTGGATGAGAACGGCGATTTCGATTACTACTGCAACCGCGGGCTGGTTGATCTGGCTCCGGTGGAAGACAAAACCGATGTCAGAGAGTTGCAGACCATGATTAACAATCATTTGTTATATACGCAAAGTTTGGTGGCCCAGGAAATTCTGACCAACTGGGAAGAGTTCCTGCCCAAATTTGTGAAAGTAATTCCGTTCGAATACAAAAAGGTTCTTGAAGAAGAAAAACTAAAAGAATTACAGCGGAAATTACAATTGACGGAAGATGATCCTTCGCGTCACGAATAATTTTTTTCAATACAAAAAAAACGACAGCAAAAGATATGGGAGATCCGAAAGGTTTTATGACAGTCCCACGCAAGGACGCAGGCTACCGTCCTGTAAAGGAAAGAGTTTATGATTACGGGGAAGTAGAACAAACCCTCGATGAAAAAGACCGGCGTTTGCAGGCTTCGAGGTGTATGGATTGCGGCATTCCGTTTTGCCACTGGGGTTGCCCGGTGGGAAGCAAAATCCCGGAATGGCAGGATGCACTTTACCGCGGAAAAAAAGACGAAGCTTATTATATTCTTCATTCGACCAACAGTTTCCCGGAAATAACCGGGAGGATTTGTCCGGCGCCATGCGAAAAATCGTGTGTGCTCGCCATTCATGAGGAGTCGGTTACCATTCGCGAAAACGAATGCGCCACGGTGGAACAGGCTTTCGAAGCCGGAATTATTAAGGCCAACCCGCCCAAAATAAGAACAGGCAAAAAGATAGCCGTGATTGGTTCGGGGCCTGCCGGGCTTTCGGCAGCCGACCTGTTAAACCGTGCGGGCCACCTGGTGACGGTTTTCGAAAAAAACGACGCCATCGGTGGTTTGCTGCGTTACGGAATTCCCGATTTTAAACTAAACAAGGGAATCATTGATCGCCGTCTTGCCTTGTTTGTGGATGAGGGTATTATTTTCAAAACCAACATTACCGTGGGTGTTGACATTCAGAAAGAAGAGCTGTTAAAAAAATACGATGCCGTTATATTGGCTGTGGGCGCTGAACAGCCCCGCGATTTACCGGTGGAGGGGCGCGAATTGGACGGCGTTTATTTTGCCATGGATTTCCTTACACAGCAAAATAAACTTAATGCCGGGCAAATGATTCCGGAAGAAAACAGAATCAGCGCCAAAAACAAAAATGTTCTGGTGATTGGCGGCGGCGATACGGGGTCCGACTGTGTGGGGACTTCCATCCGCCAGAAGGCAATGTCGGTTACTCAAATCGAAATTCTGCCCAAACCGCCTGAAAAACGTATCGATCACAATCCCTGGCCCTACTGGCCCAACACGTTGCGGACATCGAGCTCGCACCAGGAAGGTTGCGAACGCCGCTGGAACCTTTCGACCAAACGGTTTATCGGCGAAAACGGAAAACTGAAACAGGCCGAGATTGTGCAGGTAGAATGGACACAGGGCGAAGGCGGCCGCTGGAACATGAGCGAAGTGCCGGGAACAACCGAAGTGGTGGATGTGGAACTGGCGCTGCTCTCGATGGGATTTACCAATCCGGTGCAGAAAGGTCTGCTCGACAGCCTCGGCGTGGAATACGACCCGCGCGGAAACGTAAAAGTAAACGATAAAAAACAGACCTCGGTAACCAAAATATTTGCGGCAGGCGACGCTGAAAAAGGCGCCAGCCTGGTGGTTCATGCCATCGAAGCGGGTAAAGTGGCGGCAAAAAATGTGGATGACTTTTTAAAGGGGTTATAGTCTGGTCTCAATTTTTCTTTTTGACCACAATAACCACATATACCAGCACCACCAGCAATGCAATCAGCAGGATGGAAGACAAATTTTGTTTGAAATCGAGGAGCTCCGCCAGGTATTTGTAAAATTCGGTAATGGCTATTAAAAACAATACCAGCGCAATCACCGAGTCGGTTATCAGTGAAAAGTTGCTTCGTTTGGTTTCAATTTTTGCCGAAAGTTCCTTCAGCCGCGTTTCGATGTTGGTTTTCAGCAGTGAAAGTCCGCGCTGGTTATCTCCGGTTTTAACAATCAGGTTTTCCGTGGGGTATTGAAACAGGCCGTCGAGGTATTGAAAATTGATCAGGCTGTTGATTTCCGTCTGGTTTTTTACCAGTTGTTTCTGGCTAATCCGTTTATTCCTGTCGAGACAGTAACTTATTTTTTCTTTTGCGATGGTTAAAAGATGTTCGTTGTGTGCCAGTACGGTAGCCGGAACCAGTAAATAAGGGCTTACCAGGATGCTGTCTTTTACCGTGTTCATAATCTCGTCGTCCGCGGTCATTTTAAAAAGTGTGCCGCGGCACAACACCATCAGCGACGATTCTCCGGGCATCATGGGCTGAATGGTGTCGTAAATTTCTTCCTCGTCCATTCGTTCAAAATCGAAAATACCCAGTATAATTCCGCAGACCGCTTTCGCTAATAATTTGATTTTGTCGTCGGTGATGTCAGCTCTTTTGTTTTTCAGGAACAGCCGGAAAAAAGGTTCCGGGTCGGGGCTGAATCCGGTGGAATCAATCTGTACAATCCCGGTCCCCGAACTTTTGAGCTTTTTGCCGGGCTGAATTTCACACAACCGGATGATCAGTCCGGCAACAGAAAAACTTTCGGTATCCTCAGGTTTTTGTTTGAACCGGATTTGTTCTTTGGCCGTTGATTCTTCCTGCGTACTGCCAAACAACGAAACCAATTTGATAAGGTCGTATTCGGTAAAAACTTCATTTTCTGCGGGGGCAACGGTCAGGTGCCAGATTTTTTCGCCCGAAAGAAAAATTTGCGAAAAGCTGATGGAAACCACCACCGGTAAAGTTACCCGGCGGGCATACAAAACGTGTTGGTCGCCTTCCGAAACATAACTGTAAACTTTGGGCAGAAGTAAAACTGCGTTTTGGTTGGGCAGGACCAGCTTGCTGCTCATCGGCAGGTTTTTCTGGTTCTGAAAGTTGAACAGGTCGCGCTCGAACGACGAAAAATGACGGCAATAGCAAGAACTTTCCTTTTCTTTTTTATCCCCGGCGGCGCCTCCCGGAATGGTTTCTTCCATAAAATGAAAGGTAACCGATACCTTGTTAAACCC
Organism: uncultured Maribellus sp.; assembly: GCA_964455785.1. Classification (GTDB taxonomy): domain Bacteria; phylum Bacteroidota; class Bacteroidia; order Bacteroidales; family Prolixibacteraceae; genus Draconibacterium. The sequence continues at coordinate 6,893 of CAYWBV010000024.1, read as the reverse complement.
GAACGACGGACTTTCCAACTGGGTGGGAATGGGCAACAACCGCACCGGGTTATCGGCTGGTCCGGGTTTTTCAAGAGCGGCCTTCATTTTTTTGAAATCTTCGTTGTTGTGCGGGTCGGCGATTCCGAGCCCGGCGTACAGGTCGTACAGAAAGGCCAGTATCTCGCCCGGGACAATGGTATCGCCGAGTGCGTTAAACCGGGTAAACGAAAGCAGGAACAGGTTGTCGACGCTTTTTTTGGCCGGATCCAGCGCAGGTTGAACGTATGGAATATCAATCAGCCGGGCGCCGAGGTTCGAAAAAATGGTTAACCGGGTTACCGCGTCAAAATTGTCGTTTTCCTTTTTTGTTTTCCAGGGGATGTTCGACTCGAAAAAAACATTCCTGATTTCGGTACCGCGTTCGTTTTTTATCCACTCCTTCATCCAGACCACCCCGTCGGTGATCAGTTTCCGGCCCAGTCCATTTTTACGCGAGCCGGGGGCCACAATCAGGTAGATCAAATGGATACACCGGCTGGTGGCATACCAGTCGGCAATTAACCCGCCGGTCACCGCCGGTTTCTCTTCGTCCGCGGTTTCGAAAAGCAGGATCGAATGCGGCTGCCCTTCCGGTTTTTTTGCCGTAATGCGGTCGGTAATGGCCTGGAAATCTTCCCGTTCATTTACATCCGGGAAACCTGACTCGTACAGTTTTTTGAATTCCGGAATCCACCGGGCATTCGAATTCAGCGAATTGGAGTCGTAGCAGTACCTCATTGTATCGAATTTTTAATGTCAAAAACAATCCAACCGCTTTTCGGTTTTTACCCGCCCCCGAAAACGGATGGTATTGGATTTCCCGAAAGTACAAAACCGGTTTTGTTTATGGGCCGAAAATTTTCAGGATTGTTTTGAAGATGATTCAAAAAGCTCTGGCAAGTTGTGCTTGACTACGAAGCGTTGGCTAAATCTTTATTTCAATTATCTTACTTGTGTCAATTCCTAAAATGTCAACCACTTTTACCATTACTTTGTATTTTCCTGATTCCTTGTATTCGTGCGTTGTGCTTTTAAATTCAAGGGTTGGATTTTTCTTGGTTCGGAAACTTTGCCATTCGTTTTCAAACAGATAATTTCCTGTCCATTTCTCTTCAATTTCTCCCTTGTCGTTGGTGATTTTAATAATTTCCTTTTTGTCTTCGTAATTGAAGTCGATTGCCCAGTAATCAATCCAATCGAACCAGTTTTCTGTCAGGATGTCTCTGGTAATAATTCCGTTTTTGTCTTTGGTAACTTTTAATATCTGTCCGTCTTCAATTACAACTTTACTTCCTGCTCTCATTGATTGCTGAATGTCTTCAATATCGTCCTGAGTGTAATGAGTTACAAAGTCGGTGAGCTCAATTTGAACGGATTTTCCTTTTTGGTGTATATCAGCATTCAAATAGGCAACATCAAAAAAACGGGCTTGTCCTTTTTCAACGGCTCGTTTGTCGAATACATCTTTGGGAATATATTTTAGAGTGATTGCAACACCTTTTTCTTTTAATTCCTGAATGAATTGTGGAGTTAAACCCATTTCAAATTCAAAGCCCAAAACATCTACCTGAGTGTATAGTTTTTGACGACATTCTTCGAAAATGTCTAATAACCGACTTTGAGTAACAGGAACGTCTAAAGGACCAATATTTACAAATCTTCCTGCCTTGCTTCCGTGCAAAGTTTTATGTCCTTCAATCCGTTTTGCTTTGTAGGCTTCCAGAATCAGGTTTACATACAAATCTTCCTTGCTTTTTCTTGCTCCATTAGTGAGGTCGTCCATAAAAAACTGGCGTTCATACTTTCCAAGATTAAGTATTTCAAATGCCCTGAAATCTTTACCTTTTTCCTGTAATTCCCGCTGAACACCAATTATTCGTTTACGGGTCGTGTGAATTGAAAATCGCCCTAAATCAGTTGTAATCCATTTACGGTTTAACTTTTCTGCTACTGCTGCTGTTGTTCCACTCCCGCAGAAAAAGTCAGCAATTAAATCACCTTCGTTGCTACTTGCCTTAATTATTCGTTCTAGTAGAGCTTCAGGTTTTTGAGTTGGGTAATCTACTCTTTCTTCTGCCATTGGATTAAGCATATTAATGTCTGTCCAAACATTTGAAAGTACATTTCCTTTTAATTCATGCAGGTAAGTTTTGTATTGAGGATATTTTGCACCTTTTGTCCAACGAACTTTGTCTTCTTTCTCTAGCCTTTCATATGTTTCTTGAGAGTATGTTGCTAAAGTATTCCAGTAATAATAGCCATTTTTATCTTTATCCTTAAATCTTGCTTTATATTCTTCACTAGGCGGAGTATATTGTTTGTTAAAAATATATTTGTTTGAATTTTTAATATAGCAAAGAATAAAATCACATAAAGTAGGATATTTATTTGCAATTGCTTTACTACTCCCAACGGTTGTAGAACGTTGCCAAACTATTTCATTAAAATAATTGTCGTTTCCAAAAATATCATTCAAAATAAGTCGAATATAACTATTTACTCTCCCATCAATATGAACGTATATACTTCCATCATCGGCTAAAAGATTATACATCAGTTTTAATCGTTCATAAATCATAGTTAAATAAGAAGAAATTCCTTTTCCCCAGGTATCACGATAAGCGATTTCTTCAATAATGCTTTGTTTTTTTTCAACTGTTTCATCTCCTATGTCTATGCTAAATCCAAAATCAGCGCCTACAGCAAATGGTGGGTCTATATAAATTAATTTCAGTCCACCTTCCTTTTCAATTTCTTCTCGCATTGG
>CAYWBV010000024.1:0-4095 GCA_964455785.1 uncultured Maribellus sp. | reverse complement strand
AAGAAGAAAGAATTAATTTGTTGTCGCCCCAAATCAGTTTGTTTGTCCAGCCTTTTAATTGCCGCCCACGCATATCGAACATTTCAAACATATCGCCAGCCTGTTTGGCTTCTTTTCTGGGTTCATCAATTTGCTCAATACTGTGGAATGGCAGTGCAATGTTCGTTACATCTTCCTTTCGTCCGTTCCAGAATAAAAAAACATCTTCTTCATCGGAGAAGAGTTTGTAGATAAATTCTTTGGGCAGTTTTTCGCCTGCTTTTATGAGTTCTATTATTTGTGCTTTTTCGTTATCGTTCATTTGTGTTATTGTTTGTTTGTTTAAAAGTATTATATTTGAACCAATTCGTGAATGCGAAGGTGGAAGGACGACAAGAGCCTTTGCCCCGGTAACGGGGTTTTTTTATGCCCTTTTCTAAGGTAATCTTTTGATTCCCCAACCTTCCAATCGGTTCCCATTGTTAAATATTTTTGGTTTTATAATTTCCAGTATTTTTTCGTTAAAAGTTTCCCTGTCGTCGTTTTTCAGGTTATAATATTTTAGTGTGAACCGATAAAGCGGATATGCCAATAAATCGGCAACCTGCAAGCCGGCAACATTTGCCGATTTTGGTTTAATTTTCAGTTCACGGCTGGTTATGGTATCGTCAATATCTTCAGGTCGTATCCAGTCTGTGCCTTTTAGGAAAATATTCTGATATGATTCTTTTAATCTGCGGTCTTCTTTTCCTCCGCGCGATTCAAACATCATATCTCCGGTAAGCCCGGTTTCTTTTAAACGTAAATGGTAACGTTCAAACAGAATTGCCATGCAGTAGTGATAGGGGTCGTAACGCCATGTCGAATATCGGTTTTGGTGTTCAAGTTTGTCGATTAAAACGGTAATGGTTTTAAATTTCCATTTTTCCAGCAATTGCAAAAACTCTTCGTTAAATGCTTTTTCAATGTCCTGGTTTAATAGCGCTTTGAAAGGGTATTTTTTATTCATCAACTCTTTCCGGTGAAAAATAACCGGGTCGTCGGGGTGGCTGTTGAAATATTTGGTTTTCAGGTTTTCAATGTCGGGCGATAAAACCTCTTTTACGTAATCCAAATCGAAAACCACACCGGTGAGGCATAAAAACCGATGATTGGGAATGTTTGAACTTCCAATATCGTTGTTTCCAACTTCGTCGATGTAAATTCTATATTTCATTCTGATCTACCCTGAATATTGACAATAAATCGGAGAATGATTTCAAATCCTTTTTTATTCCGTCCCACTTTTCCTGTTTGATATAAACAGGACTGTAGGAGTAATTTTCCTGAACTTTGTTAATGTCGTTGCACCAGGTAACAAGCCGTTTTATTTTTAATTTATCGTCAATGTCCTCACGCCCTTTTGCTTCAACAATAAAAAAAGTGTTGGGCTGTGTTTTAACAAAAAAGTCGGGATAATATTCCCGGATATTTCCGTCTTTTGCCTGATATTCAATTTTGAAGTTAACGCCACCTTCGCCCATCGTATTTTTGGCGTATGAAACGACATCATCAAACTTGTTTTCGAGAAATGAAGCCAATTCCAATTCAAAAGGATTGTCGCCAATTATTTTATTGAATACCGATTTTTTAGGAATGAGGAAAGGTTGATTTTCGGCAATTTTAGGTTTGGTCAGCTTTAATGAAATGTAGTTTTTTACTTCGGCTGTTCCTTTGTCGGAAACAGTTAATTTATCAATTGCCTGTTTAAAGGTGGTTTTTAAAATCTCTTTTGGTCTTAGTTCAGATAAATTCCTTAACGTTTGAGGGTCGCTTAATTCCACCTCTTTAGAAAAGAGTTTGTATCTAATAAAGCTTTCTACCCTTGGATATAAAATATCAAAACCACTGACTAAACGGCTGTCTTTTAAAATTACAGAAGTAAAAAAGCTAATTACATTGCGGTAATCGGGAACTGCATCTTTAAAAACTGTTTTGTGTGAAAAGTCTCCTTCAATGTCGTTGAAGATTATTTCTTTTAGTTCTTCCTTACTGAACTGTTTTAAATATGCCTTTTCGTTTCTGAATTTATTTATGTCAATTAATTCCAGATTTTTAAATTCCCTGTAAATTCTGGGGCTCAACTGTGGAATAGGAATATCTAATTCATCTAAATCCTTGTTTGGATTTTCTTTGTCCACTTCCACGATAACCGGAGATTTGGTTTTTGTTCCTTTTCCCATCGGGCTGTATTGAAACTCGACGCCTTCTGTTTTTAAACTTTCAACAAACTCCAGAAAGGCAGAAGTTCCAACCACAACCAAATTTTCGGGTGTGTCCAAAGGGAACATTTTCCGTAAACCGCGCCCGATTGTTTGTTCCGGCAATATTTTAGAATCAGCCCCAAACGGCCGTAAACCTACAACGGTAGTTACATTTCTGACGTCCCAACCTTCACGAAGCATAAGAACGGAAACAACTGCTTTGTAAGGCGAATAATCTTTGTCAATATCATCAGCAGCTTTTCTGAGTTTTTCCAGTTCTTCTTTTGCCTTTTTTGTGGTTGCCGATTCGTTAATTTCACCGGAATTGTTAGTATGAATTGTTAAAACCGAATTTTTCATTTTCGGATAAGTACTTTCCAAAAATGCAGCCGCCTGGTCTGCTTCTTTTGTACTCATCGTCATTATGAAAAGGATAGGCGTTTTTAGATTTTTGAGTTCATCGAACTGTTTTTCCCATTCCAGATAACCTAAATGAATGTAATCTTTGTATCGTTCAACAAAGTCGGAAGATTCCTTTTCCTTTATTTTTTGTCTCGAAGCTTCATCAGGAAGTACAGGTGATTTAACAACATTTTGTTTGATTGCTTCAACTAAAGGATAATCGCAAATTGTCTGGACGAAAATTGCCCCGTTATTGTGTTTTGGCGTTGCAGAAAAATCAGATTGCAGGCCGATACCAAAACCGTTTTTTAGTTTGAGTTTGTTGCTGATGTCTTCAATGCTTTTAAACCAAGCCAGAGAACTGTCGTGAATGTGATGCGCTTCGTCATTTAAAATTACAAGGTCTTTGATTTTATCACTTCTCAAAACTTTTCCTAAGTCCAGTCCTTTTGAGGTGTCAGCATCCGGTTTTGGTTTTACCCCCAAAAAAGTTTGTTCAAAACTTTGTACTGGTTCTTCGTTAAAAAATACCCTGTGAATATTTGTCAGAAAAATATTGCCAGATTCTGTAATTGGTTTAAGTTCGTCCTGAATGTGTAAAGTCAATTGAAAATCATTATGCCAGTCTTTATCATCGTAGCCATTGTCAGGGATGAACGGTTCTTCGATGAACATTTTCAATCCTTCAAAGTCTTTTCTGAGCCGGTTTAAAACAATTATGTTTGGTGCTATTACTAAGAAGTTTTTTGAAAGTGGACTTTCGGGTTCGTAGAGTTTATGAAAATAACTCCATACCAAAGTCAACCCCATTACTTTAGTTTTCCCTGCTCCGGTCGCCATTTTAATAACATACCGAGTCCAACTTTCATCGAACATTCCGGTACTTACACGTTCTGAAGAATCAAATCGCATTAATTCGTACTTGTCTTTTGCTTTGGCAATTTCGTACAGGTAAATTATTGATTCAATTGCTTCTCGTTGGGAAAAGAAAAAACTGAATTTGGTTTGTCCGATTAAATGTTCCTGATTAAACCAAAAATTCATCAACGATTTTGAAGTTTCAGAAGCTCCTTTGTAGTCTTCTTCTCTCCATTTCTGAACTGCCAAACGAATTTTGTAAACCAATGGTGGCAAAAGCTTTTCATAAGCGTTTTGAAACAAATCCATTTGGCTTTTTGTCGGTGCCCATCTTTCGTTGGGTGTCAATATTTTAAACGGGTCTGAGTATTTCATTTATTAGTAATTATCAGTCATTGTTCAAGTTTAGCCCGACTGGCGCTGATTTGTAATCCGTGCCATAAATGCTGAACTGTTTCCCGCGGCGGCGCTGTGTCGTTGCGGAAAATCCTTTCATTCAATACTATTGGTATGAGGTCGTTCAAGTCGTCTGGTTTTTAGTGGGTTAAAAGTAACAAGCTTTTTGGGAAAAACAAAGAAAAAGTTTCAAGTTTCAAGCTCCGAGTCACGAGTT
>CAYWBV010000023.1:20797-23673 GCA_964455785.1 uncultured Maribellus sp. | reverse complement strand
ATCTTGCAACCGGATGGTTCGACCAGGCCCGGTATAAAAATTTTGCCGACGCAGACATGTATTTTACCCTGGCGAAAATTTACCAGTCGCAAAACAACCTTTCCAAAGAGTTGAGCGCCCTGGAATTTTACACTGAACATTTTAATGAAAATACGGAAACCGTTTATGCGCGTTTGTTTGATATTTATATTGAAATTGAATCGGCGGACAAAGCTTTAAACGCCTGGGAAAAAACGAATGACAGTTTTAAAAATGAAACAGCGCGTCAGAAAACATTTTTTGGGATTCATAAAAAGTTGGGAAACAACACGGTTTGCGATTCGCTCTCGCTGGTTATCCTCGAAAAAGAACCTCAGAATGTGGAGGCTTTGGAATGGAATGCTCAAAAATATTACTGGTTGGGCGAGAACCGTTACCAACAGGAGATGGAAAAATACAATCAGAACAAAACAACCAAACAATACCGGGTTCTTTTGAATGAACTGGAATTGGTAACTGCTGATTTGAAAAAGGCGCTTCCTTATTTCGAAAAACTTTGGGCGATGAACCCGGGTGAAAAATATGCTGGTTATCTCGCCAATATTTACGCGCGTTTTGGCGATGAGAAAAAGTCGGATTCCTACAAAAAGTATCTGAAATAACCAGAATTTATTCGCCGGATGGTTTTTTTCTCACATAAAAAACAAATCCGTTTTTCTCACCGGTTTTTATTAACTCAGGGTTTTCATCCAGCGGTTGGGCCCGGTTTATTTTAGTGACAAAATAAACGTCCTTGTCGATGTCGCCCGAGAGAAGCCAGTTTTCGTCGTAATAATTTTTATTTTGAGGAGGTGTCGTTTCCCCGTAAAACCAGGTTGCATACGACCGGAAATAGATATTTTTCAGGTAAACATCTTCCCCGGCATGTGATTTGAAAAATTCAATCAAATCGTTTTGTGAATATTTTTCAACTTTGGGCACAAACAGGATTATCAAAGAAAGTGTAAACAATAAGGTAGTAACCCAAAGATAAACGGCGCGCCGGATAATTTTTTCCTTTTTGACACGGGTTAAAATCAGCACAACCGCAAGAATAAAAATCAACCCTGGCAAAGCTTCCAGTTGCGACCAATGAACTTTGTTTTGCAGTTGGCCCAGGGTAAACGGATCATCGATAAGGTTTCCGGCGATAATTTTGTCTTTAATCTTTTCGAAAAAAGGAAGAGTGGTTGCTACAGCAGAATAAATAAGCGCAACAGAAAAAATTAATACAGAAATCCACCGGTTCCAAACCGTTTTGTTTTGATAAACGCGCCAGACAAAATCGGCTGCGAGGAATGAAAGCGGGAAATAGGCCAGCGAAGAATAGTGGACAATTTTGGTTTTTACGATGGTAAATAAAATCAGCACTACCCAAAATAAAATCAGCATCCACTTTTTCATTTCATTGTGCCGGACGTTCTCCGAGATTCCTTTTCCAAACGATTTTAAGGCAAGAATGGAAGTCGGGAAAACCGTAAAAAACAACACAACAAAGTGGTACCCGAAAAAACCGCCGTGCCCTGCGTCTTTGGTTTGAAAAAGCCGCACCTGGTAGATCACAAAATCGACAACAGTGTTAAAGTGTCCGTTGAAAATCTGGACGATAAACCATGAGCCGCCAACCAGCAAAGTCACAAGAAGATACAAAAGGATGTGGGATATTTTGACATTCACCCTGAATTTTACGACGATAAGAAAGATTCCAGACGTCAAAATGATAATTAATAATCCGACCGGCCCTTTGGTGAGGATAGCCAGGCCTGCAAATACTGCTGCTCCAATTATGTTTCGTGTTTTTTTTGCGGTATCGGATGACAGATATAACTGAAGGAAAAATATCCCAAGGAAAATAAACAGGTTAAACCATGGATCGATAATACCCGACTTAAAATAGAAAAAGGGGAGGACAGAACCGACATAAGCCAAAACCCACAAAATTCCAAACAGGTTGTTTTGGATTTTTCGGCCAATGTTAAAAATAACCGACAAGGTTACGATACCGCAAATGGCGTTTGGAAAGCGGGCTGCAAATTCGTTGATCCCGAACAATTTCATGGAGAGCACCTGCATCCAGATAAAAAGCGGGGGTTTTTCCCAAAATGGCTGAAAATTAATCTGTACGTTCAGGTAGTTTTTCGTGACAATCATTTCGCGGGCGGCCTCAGCAAAGTTAATCTCGTCCCAGTCAAACAGATGGACGCCGCCAAGAAACGGGATAAAAAGGAGTCCGGCAATGGTTATTATCCAAAATCTGATTTTATTGGGGTGTATTTGATTGATAATTTTCATTATTTGTATTTGCGTATGAAAGAGTTTTCAAGCCATGTTTTGTTTAATTTTCCGAACCAGACAAAGGCTGCAAAAGTAAACACAACCCCGGTTACAGATCCTGCAGTAATGTCCATCATAAAATGCTGCGAAAGGTAAACCCTTGAATATGCCACCACAACAGCGATTAGAAAAAACATCAGTTTTAAACTATTGTTTTTGGTAATCAGCGCCAACATAAAAAAAAGACTGAATGCCGTAGCCGTGTGCCCTGATGGAAAACTTTGCAGGGAGTGCGTTTTTACTCCTTCCACGAGGTGTAGTTTGTAGGTTTCGAATAACTCAAAATATTTTGCTGGCCGGTACATGTTGTGTAGCAGTACCTTTTTAAACAAATTGACAATTAAGGCAGCCAGCAGGCTCCCGGCTAAAAATGCAAAAGCAAAACGAAACTTGACAAAAAGCAGGACGACAAACAAAACAGCAATCCACGCTCCGTTACCAAGCCATGTTGCATATTTGAAAAAATGGTCGAAAAAATGACTGTAGTTTTTGTTGCTGATAATATGTAGTTCAGGTTTTGAATA
>CAYWBV010000023.1:19047-20697 GCA_964455785.1 uncultured Maribellus sp. | reverse complement strand
CAACTTTGCGTTGTGTTTCATACATAGGTTTAGGGGCCCCGGTTGTTGAACCGGGGCTTTAAATTTTCAGATAGTTAACAATACAAACGCCCTCAATGTGTTTCGCCAGGAAAAATTACAATGGTTCGGTTTCCCGGAATTAGCCCGGTAGCTTCAGTTTCAAAAATCACTCCGTTCGGGTAGTTAAAAAAGGAATGCCTGTTTTTCGTTTTTTACCGGGAAGAAATTAAATCGTACTTAGATTGTAACATATTTCATTTTTTGATAGTCATACCATTACTGATACAACTTTGCGTTGTGTTTCATACATAGGTTTAGGGACCCCGGTTGTTGAACCGGGGTTTTTCAATTTTTAAAAAGATTCAAATCCGACGCACTTTCCAAATGATGTCCGCACGAAATAACAAGAATGTTTCCGTCGTCCTCTATCGTTGCTCCGGCTCCGGCCCTGAAACTAACTTTACCAGTACAGTAAAAGGTTTTGGAAGCCTGTTTTATCATTCTGAAGTTCCCCTGACCGACTTTTGAAATGGTAAATAAATCGGCAATATTTTCACCGTTTGTATTTTGTCCCAATCCAATCAGAAACAGGTGGTTGCCGGAAGTAAACAGGTTAATGTTCTGATAGGAATGCCAACTGTTTTCGATCCACCCTTTTTTCGGAATGGTTTTGGTATCGATTGCAGATATTTTTTCGAACTCCCGGGTTCCGACACTTTCAAACGGGCACGTATAAAAATCGATGTGTTTGGTATCCCAGTCGCCAACAGCAACCAGCAGGTCGCTTTTGTATTTGGTTATTCCCACACAACCCGCGGTGGATCGCTGCGGCGCGCCGATTCTTTCAATTATGGCAATCGGGGTAGTTGCAGGCTTTTCAGGCTCCGAAATATCGTAAATACAAACTTTCGATTTGTCTTTTTCTGAATTATCCTCGATACCGACAGCCATATAATGTTGAAAAATCTGAAATCCTCCGGCGTGTTTGAAAGGTTTGTCCATCAGTTTGTTTACCGACAGCACTCTGTTTTTTTCGCCCAGTTTTGCAATGGCGTAGTAAGCATAGGTGTCGGAACTTCCGGTTAAAAAAACATATTCTCCCGACTGGTTTACATATCGTTGTATTCCCTGGAGATGTCCGCCACTGTTGTTTACCTCCTTTGAATTGTAAAAGTTGATTACTTCGGGATTGGTTTGAATGGTGTTAAATACTGCAATCATTTTATCCTGTTGGTCTCCATCGGAGTGAAAAAGGGGGACAAATAAAACAGATAAAAGGAGAAAAACAGGGAAATGGAAACTTGTCATCGAATGTCAGTCTTTTACAATTTCAGTTCCATCGTCGTACCGGGCAAACCTTCCTTTACTTTTTTGATGGACCATGTCGGGGCGCGGCCAGGGCCAGCCTCCAAAACGGGTCCGCTGGAAGTCGTTAAACGCCTGCTGTATTTCTTCGGGAGTATTCATTACAAATGGCCCGTATTGCACTACTGGCTCGTGGATAGGCTTTCCCTGGAGTAACAGCAAACGGCTGTTTTTATTTCCGTTTTGAATCGTCACCTTTTGCGAGGCGTCGAGTTCGGCCACATAGTTTCCGGCAACCTCATATTCATTGAGATGAATGGATTCCCCTTCAAAAAAGTAGAGCGA
>CAYWBV010000023.1:17225-18947 GCA_964455785.1 uncultured Maribellus sp. | reverse complement strand
GAATTTTTTTTCAGAGGGAAGGTTCAGCCAAATCTGAAAAAGTTCGAACGGGTTTTCGTGACTGTTGCTCAGCAACGGAAACATTTCCGAATGTTGCAGGCCGCTTCCCGCGGTCATCCACTGTACATCGCGGTTCCCGTATCTGCCGGACGAACCGTTCGAATCGGCATGATCGACCATTCCTTTTAAAACAAATGTAACGGTTTCGAAACCACGGTGCGGGTGTGCCGGAAAACCGGGTACTTTTTCGCCATGATACATCCGCCATCCCTCTTTTTTTACAAAATCGTTGCCCAGGTTTCGTCCGTCGAGAGGAGTTACCGGCCCCATTTCAGCATTTCCTTTGGGGTAATTGTCCTGATGATACACACAAAACAGGAAGGGATTCTGGGTTACCCAGGGCATTCCCAGTTGATAAACACAATTAACAGGATTGGGTTTCATATTTATCCGTTTGAGTTTAACCGGGCGAGGGCATTTTCCACCCGGCCGAGATAATTATCAATTTGTTGCGTTTCTTCAAAACCGACAATCATCATATCGACACTTCGCAAGCCCAACACAAAGCGGAGCGCGTTGTCAATTTTTTCACTGTCGTCGCGTAATTTGCCGTCGCCAACCAGTTTCATCCCAATCACACCTTTGCCGGCTTTGTGCAACTGTTGAATTACTTCAACCACTTCCTGCGGGTCGGGTTTGTCCATCGCAAGTCCGTAAGGGTTGATACGAACGTGGATAACATCGACCCAGTCGCTTTTTAATGCGTCTTTCATGGCGTCGAGCGAATGCACCGAAACGCCGTGCGCCCTGATAATCCCTTTGGCTTTCAGATCTTCGAGGATGTCCATTTGTTTCTTCTGAGTCTCTGTCCAGTTGGTTTCAACCATACAATGAATCTGCACCAAATCAATATAATCGGTATTCAGTTCTTTTCTGAAACGGTCAACCACAAGGTTGGCATCGGGCCTTTCGGGTTCGGGGATTCCGCCGCCCCGCGTCCAGATTTTCGAAGTAATGGTAAGTTCTTCCCGGTTCATTTTCGGAAGTACTTCGGCCAGTAATCCGTGCGTTCCGTACGTGTCGGCGCAGTCGAAATTGCGGAATCCTTTATCGTAGGCATGTTGCAGCAGCGCCAGGCTTTTGGCTTTGTCCTGCCGGGTTAAAAACGAAGTTCTGTTCCCGGCGTGTACGCCTGTTCCCACACCCAGCAGCGTGGTTTCGATACCCGAATTTCCGAGTTTGATTTTTTGCAGCGGGTTTGCCGACGGGTGTGGCGAAGCGCAGGCAAACAGCGGGTTTGAAAACAAAACATGGGCGGTTCCCAGCGAGAGGGCGCCCACAAATTTCCGACGGTTCATATTGAGCTTTTCCATAACTTTTTTTCTAAAAAATCGAGTTTCAATGTACAAATAAATTTTGGGTTTTGGAAAAGTGAAAAACCGGCGGCACAAAAATTCAAAGGTTTTTGGGGCGGTAGTGGCGTTTGAGCCAACTGGCAAGCCCGTCGAGCCCGGGGAATAAAACGCGTTCGGTAATGTTGGCCTGGTCGAGTTTGTCGCGGATTTCCCACTTCAAATCAGCCGGGATGATCAGCCGCCGGTAAACTTCGGGGTGTTTTATCAGCCAGTTGTCGAGAATGGAGGTGGCGTCGGTCATAATCGAAAACAGGGCAAATTGGTTCACAATACGGTCGTCGAGCGAGGGCGGTTCAAAAAACAATAC
>CAYWBV010000023.1:15814-17125 GCA_964455785.1 uncultured Maribellus sp. | reverse complement strand
GTCTGCGGGGAGCTTCAAAAAAATTTAAGAAGGGCTACGCACGTCTGCGAGAAGCTTCAAAAAAATTTAAGAAGGGCTGCGCATGTTTGCATGGAGCTTCAAAAAAATTTAAAAGGGCTTTGCACGTCTGCGAGAAGCTTCAAAAAAATTTAAGAAGGGCTATGCACGTTTGCATGGAGCTTCAAAAAAATTTAAGAAGCTCCGCGCACGTCTGCATGGAGCGAAAATAATTTATAGAAGCTCCGCGCGTCCATGCATAGAGCAAAAATAAATTATAGAAGCTCCGCGCACGTCTGCACAGAGCATAAATAAATTATAGAAGGGCTGCGCAAACGCCCGGGAGATTTAAAAAATGGGAGATTTAGTCCTGTTTGGGTTCCGAACTCCGTCGGGGGTAAATCATTTTCCCCCGGTAACAGCCGCGAGCAGTTGTTTGAACGAAATTGCTGCGCCGTAGGCCGGAAAAAGCCGGATGTACAAAACCAGCAGCAAAACGAACACCGCCGAGCCGGTTAATCCGCTTGCCAAAAACTGGAGCAGGTTTAAATGAATAAATTCGATACCCGGAATCAGCCAAAACAACGAAATCGTCAGCGCCATCACCACCGACGCAATCCCCGGCGCGATAACAATACCTGCCAGTTTCAAAAAGAACCCTTTGATCATCCGGTTCAAAATGATAAACCAGGCCGTAAAACTGAGCAATTCGGCTATCAGCACACTGTAGGCAACCCCTTTCACCCCCATTTTGGGCGAGAGCAGGAAAATAAAAACAACCAGCGCCGTTACTTTTACCGCCTGGGTAACCAGCATCAGTACGGGAGTGCCTTTTCCTTTAAAATACGGGTTTGCTGTGGCCACTACCGAGTTGAAAAAGCTGGCGATGGCCAGAATCTGGAGGATGCCGATGATGGAGTGCCACTTCCAGTCTAAAAACAACAGGGTAAACGACGGGGCCAGACAAACCAACCCGGTCACCAGAAACGACATCACAATCACATTCAGTTTTACCATACTCAGGTAGGCTTTTTCGCTTTCGTCCCGGTTGTCCTGGAGCGCCGAAAAGTAGGGGAAATAAACCTGCCCCAATATCACGGTCAGTTCGCCCGACCCGGTATGCGAAAATTTAAATGCCACCTGGTACAAACCCAAAGCCGTTATTCCGATGAGTTTCCCGACCAGAATGTTATCGAGGTACATGGCCAGTACGGTAATCACCGATGAAACCAGAATCCATTTTCCGAAGTGGAAAAGTTCTTTTATTTTAAAAATTTCGAGTTCGAACCGGGGCCGGTATTTAAAAATGACATA
>CAYWBV010000023.1:5794-15714 GCA_964455785.1 uncultured Maribellus sp. | reverse complement strand
CTTTTATTTTAAAAATTTCGAGTTCGAACCGGGGCCGGTATTTAAAAATGACATAGGAGAGGAAACATTTAAAAACGGCGCGCGAAATATACCCGATAAACAGCGCCCAGTAGTTGCGCAGGATACTTGCAAAAACAATAGCCAGCACAAAATCGATGAGGTTTCCGCCAAGCAGATAGAAAAAGTTGGTTTTGAAATCGAGGTTTTTCTGAAGATAAATGTCGGCAATGTTAACCAGCGCCCTCACCACATAAACGATGGAAATGGCCCGCACCACCGTTACTGCTTCGGGTGAATGGAAGAAGCTGGCAGCCAGCGGGGCCACCGCAAACAGGAGGGCGGCAACGAGCAGGCTGCGCAGTATCCGGAATGTCCACACCGAATTGAGGTATCCCGAAACATCTCCTTTTTTTTGAATCAGCGCCTGCACAAACCCGGCGCTCGAAAAATAATCGAGAATGTCGAACGATAAAAGGGCTACTGCGAAAATGCCAAACTCGGCGGGCGGTAAAAAGTGGGTGAGGATGGTTAATTTCAGAAAGTTGAATAAAATGGTGCTGAAACGCTGCAAGCTGGTCCAAAAACTGCCTTTTACCAATTTCCCTTTTAAACTGTTCACAATAAGTTTTATGATTTGTTTCAGCAAATTAAGTAAATACTTCGGAAACCGCTTCGGGCTTTGCGCGGGTACACGAAAAAATTATCAGTTTTTATGATACCTTTAGCCCAACTAAATTTTTGAACCGTGTCGGCATTCATTCAGTTTCGCAAATACCTGAAAACCAAAAACAGCTACCTGTTTTATCTTCAGCGAAAAATATTAGATGGTTATGTGTTGAGGAAAAGTATAAAGCAGAAGATCAAAACCTATCCGCAGTTTGCGAATGTTACCAAAGATGCTGTTTTTCTCCGCGAGGCCCGGCAATATCTGCAAAAGAACTTTTCCGGTTACAAAAATACCAACTGGCATCACTATTATTCCACGATGTATGGCGTAAAAGATGTGCGGTTTATCCCTGATGAAGTTTATTTTACGCTCATCGAACCGCGGTTAAACCGCTTTGAACTTTCTTCGGCCTACGTCGACAAAATATCGTACGGCTTAAAGTTTGGTAAAGAAGATATGCCGGTAACGGTTTTCAAAATAATGAACGGGAATTTTTTTGATGAAGACAATCATGAAATTGCCCGGCAGGATGCGCTGAAGTTTTTATCAGCCCAACAGGAAACAGTGGTCGTAAAACCAGCCATTTACAGTGGCGGCGGTCGTAACATTGTTATTGAAGAAGCGCCGCAGGCCGCCGAAAGAATCAAGCGTGATCCTGAATATTTGCGGGGTAGTTTTATTATCCAGGAAAGGGTGAAACAACATAAAGTGCTGGAACAATTTCATCCGGCTTCGCTAAACACCTGCCGTATTATGACGGCACGGGTTGGAAATGAAATTGTTGTTCTGTCGGCCTATTTAAGGATGGGCAACAATAACCGTCGTGTTGACAACGGTCAGGCGGGAGGAATTTTCTGTAGGATTGGCGACGACGGTAAAATTTCGGATTATGCTCTCGACAAACTGGGAACACGGGCGTACCGTCATCCCGATACCGGAGTTTCTTTTGCCAATGTGGTGATTCCCAACTACGAGCGGGCGAAACAATTTTGTCTGGAAAATCACAGGCGGTTTTTGCGTTTTACTTTTATTTCGTGGGACATCGGCATCCGCGACGACGGTAGTCCTGTTTTTATTGAGTTTAACCTGCGCCTGCAAGCGATTAACGGCCACCAGATCATAAATGGCCCGCTGTTTGGCGAACATACCGGGTATTTTATAAAACAGTATCAGGAGGCACATAAAAGAGATTTTTATTACCAGTGATTTAGTTTGCAGGAACCTATTTTTCCCTGCTATAATTGAGGTGCTTATGAAAAAAAGCCCCTGGTTTTTCACCAAAGGCTTTGTTTTCTGTTCAAGTTGACCTGTTTACTGAAGCTGGAAGTTGATTAAGGCGTTGTAATATACTTTAACCGGTCTTCCGCGTTGTTTCCCGGGTTTAAAATCAGGAAGGCTGTTGATTACGCGGAGCGCTTCCTTGTCGAGCGAGGCATCCACACCGCGCAAAATTTCGGCATTGCTCACGTGGCCCTGTTCATTCACCACAAATTTTACATACACTTTCCCCTGAATCCCGTTTTCCTGCGCAATAACCGGGTATTTTACCGAATTGCTGAGGTACTTGTACAGCGCTTTGTCGCCACCCGGAAATTCTGCCGGATCTTCAACGATGTAGAAAATTTCAACGGATTCCTCTTCTTCTTCCTCCATCGTCTGGATAATTGGATTTACATCGACAACTGTCGCTTTATCGGCTTCGGTATCGTCAATTTCCAGCTCGTCTTCAATTTTGATGTCGTCGTCCACAATGTTTAGTACTTCAACAACTTTCGGAGGTGGGGGAGGTGGCGGCGGTTTTAACTCCTGTTCGCGGGTAATGGGAATAATTTCTTCTTCGACTTCCTGTGTTTGTACTGCACCCAGCGATTCGGCCTTACTGGCTTTCGACGACCATTCAAAGGCCAGAAATGTAACGCCAAGAGCAATAACAAGCCCTACTAAAAAGAACATGTTCTTTTTGCTTTCGAGATCGGCTTTTGCAGACTTTTTTTGTTCCATGTTTTTAAAAATTACAGGTTATTAATTCTGTTGATTTACCGTTCCAACTATATACCAGTTCATTTCTCCGCTGCAAATTCTTTGTTGTACATGTACAATAACAAAGATAAAACTAAAAAGATAGTTTTCAAACTAAAATATTAGTTTTATTTTGAAAAAATTATAAATAGTAGATTATGAATGGTTTTCAAAAAAACAGGATTACCTTTTTTGATAAGAAGATTGAAAAGCCGGAGGAAGCAGGGGAGTGCTAAAGTAGAATTTGGAATTCGTCTCTGTCATTCAAAACAGGAAACGTTTTTCTGAATTTGTGCAGTTCGGAATACGAAACTTCAAAGGTTCTGACTTGTTCCGGTTTGCCTGTAAATTCGGCAATACCTTTGGGCGAAACCAGCGCGGAATCTCCTGAATAAGTTAATCCGGCGCCGTCGGTTCCGGTACGGTTTACGCCGACACAATACGACTGATTCTCGATGGCGCGGGCGACAAGGAGGTTCTTCCACACAGGGTGTCGCGACGACGGCCAGTTGGCCATATAAATCAACACATCGTAGTTTTCGGAATTCCGGCTCCAAACGGGGAAACGTAAGTCGTAACAAATCAACGGACAAAAATGCCAGCCGCGAAATTCCACAATCTTTTTTTCCTGACCGGCTGAGTAATACAAATGCTCGTCGCCCATGGAGAAGAGATGACGTTTGTCGTAAAACTCCAGGTTCCCGTCAGGAAAAACCCAAACGGTACGGTTGAAGATTTTTTCACCTTCTCCGATGATCAAACTACCAACCACAGAAGTTTTTTTTTCGCGGGCTGTTTTTTTCATCCACAGCACGGAAGTTCCATTTATTGTTTCTTTCAGTTGATTTGGGTTCATGGAAAAACCAGTCGTAAACATTTCGGGCAAAACAATCACATCGGTCGATTCCACCGCTGAAATCATTTTTGTATATTTTTCCAGGTTTGCCGAAGTATCTTCCCAAATGATATCCGGCTGGACCAACGTAATTTTCAGATTTTCCATTCAGAATTGATTGATTATGGTTACTCCCGTGTTTTCAAATTTGTCCATGTTGATTGGCGCTTTTATAAAACTCAGATTTCAGTCTCTTCAAAAGTAGCAGAAAGGTTTTGAAATGGAAGACAGGACACATAAATTTTGATAAATATCTTTCGGTAAAGGATTTGCGGGGAAGAAAAGTTGTTTTAAAATATTGAATTTCTTAACTTTCGTAGCAGAAATAAAAGTGGAGACCAGCACCCACTAAAAAAACGGGGCGATTCTGAAAAGCCATACGAGTAAGAATTTAACAACTGGTGAAAAAGATGAAAAAAAATGTAGCAGAATTTATCGGCACCTTTTGGTTGGTATTGGGTGGTTGCGGAAGCGCTGTACTGGCTGCCGGTTTTCCCGAAATCGGGATCGGTCTTGCCGGCGTTTCTTTAGCTTTTGGGTTGACAGTATTAACCATTGTCTATTCCCTGGGGCACATTTCAGGGGCACATTTAAACCCGGCGGTAACTATCGGGCTTTGGGCCGGCGGCAGGGTAAAAGGTAAAATAATTTTACCGTATGTTATTTCACAAATTCTGGGAGGTATTGCGGCCGCGGCGGTTCTTTACATCATCGCTACCGGAAACGGGTCGGAAATCGGCAACTTTGCTGCAAACGGATATGGTGAACACTCTCCGGGCGGTTACAGTTTACTGGCGGCAGTGGTTTCGGAGTTTGTGATGACATTTATGTTTCTGATTGTTATTCTGGGTGCAACCGACGAAAGAGCACCAAAGGGATTTGCCGGAATTGCCATCGGACTTGCACTGACATTAATTCATCTGATTAGTATTCCGGTTACCAACACTTCGGTTAATCCGGCCCGAAGTATCAGCCAGGCTTTATTTGTAGGCGACTGGGCGGTATCTCAGCTCTGGTTGTTTATTTTGATACCAATTCTTGGGGCAATGGCTGCAGGAGTCGTTTATAAGTTTTTCCGGAAAGAATAAGTTGTTTTCTTTTTTGACTAAAGGGAAATCATAACGTGTAATTTAATAAGAGTACCATCTTAAAAATAGAATTTTCGGTGATACAAAAAATCCGGTGCGCGGGCAACCGGATTTTTTTTTCTATCTGTTTTGTTTTATAACTGCTCGAAAAAGTCGTTTCCTTTATTGTCAACAATAATAAATGCAGGGAAATTCACCACCTTTATTTTTCGTACGGCTTCCATTCCCAATTCCGGGAAGTCAATCACTTCAACCGATTTAATGCTGTTTTTAGCGAGTATTGCAGCCGGTCCGCCGATAGAGCCGAGATAAAAGCCGCCGTGTTTTTTGCAGGCATCGGTTACCTGTTTCGAGCGGTTTCCTTTGGCCAGCATCACCATCGAACCGCCGTGGCTTTGGAATTCGTCAACATAAACGTCCATTCTTCCGGCGGTAGTCGGGCCAAAACTTCCGGAAGCCATTCCTTTTGGCGTTTTTGCCGGGCCCGCATAATACACCGGGTGATTTTTGAAATATTCGGGCATCGGTTTGCCTTCGTCCAACATTTTTTTGATTTGGGCGTGCGCAATATCGCGGGCTACAATCAGTGTCCCGTTGAGGTTCAAACGGGTTTTTACCGGGTATTTCGACAATTCTTTCAGAACTTTTTCCATGGGTTGATCCAAATTGATGTCAACCGCGGGTTGCATGTGCGGCGCTTCTTTCGGCAGAAACCGTCCGGGATTTGTTTCCAGTTGTTCCAGGAAAATACCATCTTCGGTAATTTTTGCTTTGATATTCCTGTCGGCGCTGCAACTTACTCCCAACCCCACCGGGCAGGACGCTGCGTGGCGTGGTAAACGGATAACCCGCACGTCATGAACAAAATACTTGCCGCCAAACTGTGCGCCAACCCCGCTTTCCTGGCAGATTTTCTCCACCCTGGCTTCCCATTCCAAATCGCGGAACGCCTGGCCGCCTTCGTTTCCTTCAGTTGGCAAATGGTCGAAGTAACCTGCCGACGCTTTTTTTACGGCCGACAAAGTAGCTTCGGCCGAAGTTCCTCCGATAACCAGCGCCAAATGGTAAGGCGGACATGCCGAGGTTCCCAAATCCATAATTTTGTCTTTTACAAATTTGGTCAGGTTTTCTTCGGTTAAGAGCGATTTTGTTTGCTGATACAGGTAGGTTTTGTTTCCCGAACCGCCGCCCTTGGTGATAAACAGGAATTCGTACTTGTTGCCTTCCTCAGCATAAATATCAATTTGAGCGGGCAGGTTGGTGCCTGTATTTTTTTCTTCGAGCATGGTGAAAGGCACAACCTGCGAATACCGTAAATTTTTCTCCTGGTAGGTATCGTAAATACCTTTTGACAGATGTTCGGCGTCGTTAACGCCGGTAAATACATTTTCGCCTTTTTTCCCAATAACGATTGCCGTTCCTGTGTCCTGACAGGTTGGAAGTTCTCCTTCGGCCGAAATCATCTGGTTTAAAAGCATGGTGTGCGCCACAAAACGATCGTTGTCAGTAGCTTCCGGATCCTGCAGGATTTTGGATAATTTTTCGAGGTGTCCCGGGCGTAAATAAAACGAAACATCGGTAAAAGCTTCCTTTGCCAGCAGTTCCAATCCTTCCGGTTCTACTTTCAGAAGTTTGCGGCCATCGAATTCTACCGTCGAAACAAAATTCTTGGTCAGCAGTTTATACGGCGTTTCGTCTTTTAAAATGGGATACGGTTTTTGATATTTGAATGTCATTGTCTTATGGTTTATATGATTTTTATCTGTGAGCAAAGATACAACTATTCATTATTTAACTTTTTCTTTTTTCGATTTCTCCCAAAATGTTAACTTTTTTAAACTGCCCTGAAATATCCGGGAAAAGTACCGGATGTTTGTTATTTTTGATTTTTAATGTGAATTATAACCATCCTGTTGAATGAAAGAACTGGCATTTTGTATTCTGTTTTTTACGCTGTTTTGTGTATGGGAATCGGTCGCCCAAACCAGTTCGCTTCGGGTTTCAGTGACGGTTTCCGAAGAAGTAATGAAAGATTTTCGCCCATCGGGAAGGATATTTTTGTTTGTCGGCAAAACGAACGGGCACGACCCCCGGTTTAATACCTGGCCCGATAAATCAAACCTCATTTTTGCCACCAACCTTGAAAACTGGGATGCCAGCCAACCGTTTACTTTCGAAAATTCGGCAAAGCTTGTAAAATCGGTCGATGTATCGCTGGATAAAATTCCAGACGGGGAATATCAGATTCAGGTTCTTTGGGATCAGGATATAAACGAATCGGGGATCAATGCCCCTGGAAATTTATGCAGCAAACCGGCTATTATTGATTTGAAGAAAAACAGAAAAATTGAACAGTCGCTGACACAAATTGTGGAACCGTCAAAACTGGTAGAAGAAAATCCACTGCTGAAGGAAGTAGATTTAAAGAGTAAATTTCTTTCGGAATGGTGGGGAAAGGAAAAACGTTTAAAAGCGGCAGTGGTATTACCGCGTAATTTTTACAAGGAGCCCGCCAGGAAATACGCGGTGCGATACAACATTGCGGGTTACGGCGGTCGCTACACACGGGCTAATCATTTCCTGCGGTATATGGATTGGTGGACTTCGGATGATGCGCCGGAAATTATTAATGTTTATCTCGACGGGGAGGGCCCGTTTGGAGATTGTTACCAGCTTGACTCGGAGAACAGCGGGCCTTACGGAACAGCGCTCACTCAGGAGTTAATTCCGTACATTGAAAAAGAATTTCGCGGAATGGGAACTCCTGATTCGCGGTTTGTGGAAGGATGCAGCACCGGGGGATGGGTCTCGCTGGCATTGCAGCTTTTTTACCCCGATTTTTTCGCTGGCTGTTTTTCGTATAGTCCCGACCAGGTAGATTTTGAAAATTGCCAGCTCATCAATATTTACAAGGATCAAAACGCCTTTTACAACGAATTTGGTTATCTCCGGCCCATCGTCCGTGATATTTCAGGCGAACCTGTTATTTCACAAAAAGACTTTATCCGGTTCGAAAATGTGCTGGGAACCTCGGATACTTATCTGAACTCGGGAGGACAATTCAGTGCATTTACAGCGCTTTTTAGTCCGAAAGGGAAAGATGGTTTGCCCAAACCGCTGTTCGATCCCCAGACCGGGAAAATCGACCACGAAGTGGCGGAATACTGGCGAAAGCACGATTTAAAAGATTATGTTGAAAAAAACTGGGAGACGCTTGGCCCTAAAATTCAGGGGAAAATATGGATATGGATGGGCGATATGGATGATTTTTATCTGAACCCGGCTCTCCGTGCTTTCGACGAAATGCTGAAAAAAAAGGACAACCCGAAATCGGATGCAGCCATTCATTTTTCACCCATAAAAGGACACTGCGATGAATACAACGAAATAAAGGTTATTCAGCAGATTGCCGAAAAATTGAATTCCAGATAAATCACCCCATAAAATCAAAAACAATTCAAAGGATAAAAATTACCGGGACTTCCACAATTTATTTATCAGTAGAAAGTTTAATTTAAAATTTGAATAGTAGTTTTGTGCCGATGAAAAGAATTCGACTTTTTTTCCTGATAATTGGTATTGGATTTCTGCATAACACCTCTTTCGGGCAAAGCAACAACGCCACGTTGAAAGGTGTGATTAAAAACAGTGACGGAGTCCCGCTCGATATGGTCAACATCGGGCTGAAAGATTATCCTATTGGCACAAGTTCAAACCGAAAAGGGGAGTTTCTTCTCCGGATTCCGGCCAGGAAAAATGTAGTTGTCATATTTTCATCCATCGGGTTTAAACCGGTGGTTGACACTATTTTCGCGGACACCGAGGAAAATATTTTTCATGAGGTGATGTTGGAAACTTTTAGCCAGGAATTGGGTGAAATCAGGGTTGCCGAACAGCGCCGGAACAGCGGAAATGTTACCCGTATTGACCCTAAATTTGTGGATGCGCTTCTCGATGCAGCGACAGGTGCAGTTGAAGCGCTTATAAAAACCCTCCCGGGCGTTTCCACCAACAACGAACTGAGTTCGCAATATACGGTACGCGGCGGAAACTTCGATGAAAACTTAGTGTATGTAAACGACATCGAGATTTACCGCCCGTTCCTGATCCGTGCCGGACAACAGGAAGGCCTGAGTTTTATCAACAGCGACATGGTTTCTACGATTGACTTTTCGGCAGGTGGATTCAATGCAAAATATGGCGACAAAATGTCGTCGGTACTCGATATAAAATACCGGAAGCCAAGCGATTTCAGGGGTTCAGCGTCGGCGAGCCTGCTGGGGGCCACTGCCCATTTCGAAGACGTGGCTTTAAAAGGAAAGTTATCGCACATCTCGGGAATACGTTACAAAACCAACCGGTATATTTTGGGAAGCCTAGACGAACAAGGCGAGTATGACCCCAATTTTGTCGATTTTCAGACGTATATTACCTACCAGTTTTCCGAAAAATTCGATGTGTCATTTTTGGGGAACGTAGCTCAAAACGAGTATCGGTTTGTCCCGAAAACAAGAGAGACCACTTTCGGTACCTGGGTAAACCCGTTAAATACAAAGATTTATTTCAACGGGCAGGAAACCGATGATTTTCAAACTTACCTCGGCGCCGTGTCGGCCAATTTTCATCCCAACCAAAACCTGAACCTGAAGTTTATTGCTTCGGCTTATTATGCCACTGAAAAAGAAACTTACGATATTCTCGGTCAGTATTATTTAAATGAACTGGAAAGGAATATGTCGTCGGAGGCGTTTGGCGACAGTGTACTTAATCTCGGTGTCGGTTCATTTTTAAATCATGCCCGTAATTATCTCGATGCCACCGTTTACAGCTTCTCGCACCGCGGGGCATTTAATTCTGAAAACCATTTGCTGAACTGGGGAATCAAGTTTCAGCGCGAACACATCGACAATAAAATAAATGAATGGGTTTACCGCGATTCTGCGGGGTATTCCATTCCTTATTCAGACACGGAGGTAAAATTGTATTACACCCTGAATAGCCGGAATAAACTGAATTCAAACCGGTTAACGGGGTTCATCCAGGATACTTACAGTTTGCCGGTGAGCAGCGGCGATTTGTATGTTACCGGCGGGATACGTTTTAACTACTGGGATTTTAACCAGGAACTGCTGATTAGCCCGCGTGCAACCTTTAGTTATTATCCTGAATGGGAAAACAAGGTTTCTTTCCGGTTGTCGGCAGGGATGTACCATCAGTCTCCGTTTTTTAAGGAACTGATGAATACCGACGG
>CAYWBV010000023.1:1927-5694 GCA_964455785.1 uncultured Maribellus sp. | reverse complement strand
GTACAGTCGTGGGCCAGTTTGTCGTTTATGTCAACCAAAGAAGATATAAAAGGCGACGGGCACGGGTTTATTCCGCGCCCCACCGACCAGTGGATGAATTTCAGCCTGTTTTTTCAGGACTATCTGCCGGGAAATCCTTCCTATAAAATGCAGCTTTCCGGGTTTTACGGGGCCGGGCTTCCTACCGGGCCGTCCAATTCTGAGCGTTATATGCACGTTTTCAGGATGCCGCCGTACCGCCGTATCGATTTAGGCTTTTCCAAAGTAATCATTAGCGCAGCCAACCCGGTTAACCGTAATATCTGGCGCAACATCAACGACTTGTGGGTCAGTCTCGAAGTTTATAACCTGCTCAATATCAACAATACTATTTCCTATTTTTGGGTGTCGAGCATTTATGGCGACCAGTTTGCTGTGCCCAATTACCTGACCAACCGGAAGATTAATTTGAAATTAACCGTAAAATTTTGATGATGAAACTGAAGATTTACCAGGTTGACGCTTTTGCCGGGAATGTTTTTTCAGGAAACCCGGCTGCGGTAATTCCGCTTGAAAACTGGCTTCCCAACCAAATCATGCAAAATATTGCTTTGGAAAACAACCTTTCGGAAACTGCTTTTTTTATTTCCACAGAAAGTGGCTTTTATATCCGGTGGTTTACGCCGGTTGCCGAAGTTAAATTGTGTGGACATGCAACACTGGCAACTGCACACGTCCTTTTTAACCATTTAAATTATCCTGAAAACGAAATCAGGTTCGATTCCCAAAGCGGAATTCTGAACGTAAAAAAGGAGAACGGTTTGATTGTACTCGATTTTCCTGCGCTGAAGCCGGAAGAAACAGAACTTCCCGAAAACCTGAAAAATGCTTTTGATTTTCAACCTGTAAGATGTTTAAAAGGGCGGGACGATATGATGCTGGTTTTTAAAGATGAAAAAGAAATCAGTGATATAAAACCCGATTTTCAGCAAATACTTTTTTCGAAAACCCGCGGGATAATTGTGACGGCCCAATCGGAAACTTTTGATTTTGTTTCGCGTTTTTTTGCCCCGGCAGTGGGTGTAAATGAAGATCCGGTTACCGGTTCGGCGCACACCATGCTCATTCCGTTTTGGGCAAATGAACTGGGAAAAAACGAACTAACAGCGAAACAGGTTTCGCCGCGGGGCGGTATTTTGTTTTGCAAATTTTTAAATGAACGGGTTGAAATTGGCGGGAAAGCGGTTACCTATTTAACCGGAGAAATTTTTGTTTAAACATGCCGACTTAAGCCAGAAAACTGGCAAAACAACCGGTGATTTATTTTTCTGAAATGTTATAAACCATCAGCGCGTCGCCGTGGCGAACAAAAAGTTGTCCGAAGTTGATGACCGGGTGCGCCCAGTGTTCGTTGGTTCCAAACGGTACCTTAAATTTGCTGATAATCTCCATCTCTGCAGGACTGGCTTTCATTAAAAATATCTCACCGTCTCTTTCTGAATAACCATAAAACAAACCATCAGAGAAAATGATGGATCCGCCTCCAATATCTTTGTTTTGCTGTACCATTTCGCCGGTGTTCCAGCTCAAAACCTGCCAGTCGTTTTTTAAATAGGCCGAACTGTAAATACAACTGTCTAACTTAATTTGTCCTCCCATCAGGTTGATAAATTTATTGTTTCGCCAAACTTCGGTTACATTTTTCCCGTCGGGTGAAAGTTCGTACAAAACCATACCCGAAGTTTTTTCCCTTCCGGCAGAAGCGACCAAAAGTTTCCCGTTATCAAAAACCGGGGTGTTGGCATGAATTTTATTTTGCTGTGTTTGCTCCACTCTCCAGTACATTTCTCCGGTGCCGGCATCGATTCCCATAACTGAAGCGGCAGTCATTGCAATGACCAGTTTTTGTCCGTTTTGATTGACTAAAATGGGTGAGTTGTAAGTTGCCTGCTCTCCGTTCCCTTTCGAACTCCAGACCATTTTCCCGGTGAAACGGTTTAAGGCCACCACATTGTTTGTTTTTCCGCCGGGCACGCAATATAAATTGTCGCCATCAATTAACACCGATTCTGCATATCCAAACTGAACCACCGAATCGACGCCCAAATCTTTAATAAAATCGACCGACCAGATTTTCTCACCGTTTTTTGTGTTTAAACAATACACAGCCCCCATTCCGCTTTCAACGTAAATAAAATCGCCGACCAATGTCGGTGTTGAACGGGTTCCGTGAAAATTCAGGTTAAATTCGGGACCGTAATCTTTTTTCCAAAGTAAATTTCCCTTTCTGTCGAACGAAAACAAGGTTCCGACAGATGCCACCGTATCTTTCATCCCGTTGACAAATACGTTGTT
The DNA here is from genome assembly GCA_964455785.1 of uncultured Maribellus sp. GTDB lineage: Bacteria > Bacteroidota > Bacteroidia > Bacteroidales > Prolixibacteraceae > Draconibacterium. The sequence goes on along the minus strand of CAYWBV010000023.1, from coordinate 3,360 downwards.
GGCGGTAACCACGGCGCTTGAGTGTCCATAACCCAGCCCTTCAAAAAACCACTCCAGTTCCAGTCCTTCAGCAGGCCATTCTTTTAATAATCCCGATTCGTGGTAAATCCCGTCAGCACCTCGCCATTTCGAAATTTCATTTTCTTTTTGCGTAAATGGAAATAACAAAACGGCAAACGTCGAAAGATAAAGAAATGTCTTGATCATAAAATTGGTTTTTTTGAAAAAATTAAAGCCTCTAAAGTAGAAAAAAATAATTTTACCTTCGTTACAAATTTAAAAGTATGGGCGACCCGTTTGGAAAAGCTATTTACGACTATTTTATAAAAGGTAAAGCGGCTGATTTACTGATTAACAGTAATTATACAGAAGATGAACAAATTCCGGCCAATTATTTTTTCAGGACAGAAAAAGAGATGCCCGAAATCGAGAAAACGGCATTAAAAAGGTGTAAGGGAAAAGTTTTGGATGTTGGCGCTGCGGCTGGTTGTCATTCCGTTATCCTTCAAAAAAAAGGGTACAGTGTTACTGCTCTTGAAAAATCGCCGCTGGCCGCTGAGGTTCTCAAAAAGCGGGGAATACAAAAGGTAGTTTGTTCAGACGTCCGTAATTTTTCGGAAGATACTTTCGATACCATTTTACTGTTGATGAATGGCGCCGGAATTGGGGAGACGGTTGAAGGGCTAAAATGTTTACTGGTTCATCTTCAAACGCTACTCCGTAAAAACGGGCAGGTTTTAATCGACTCGTCGGACATTCATTACTTGTTTGAGGAAGAAGACGGTTCGGTTTGGATGAATCTCGCCAACGAAAATTATTACGGTGAAATGGAATACGAGGTACGTTATAAAAAAGAAACCGACCATTTTAAATGGCTTTTTATCGATTTTGAATTGTTGTCGGATATTGCCCGGCAGGCAGGTTTTTTATGCCGGCTTTTGGAAACAGGCGGGCACTTTGAATACCTGGCGCAACTGGAAATTGAAAGCCCGGTAAACGGCACGAAAACCGGAGAAGGCGATCTGTAGGAATACTCTTTCGTTGTTTTGTTTTACCGGCGACGAAAACGGTGCAGCGGTCTTTGCAGAAAGATTTCCGCCGTTTGCAGAAAAAATCAGATAACTCACAGATAATATTTCGCTGTTTGCCGCCAATTGCCTAACTTGGTTCAAATTTTTAAATTTACTCAAAGCCAGAAAACAAATTCAAAACAGATGAAAGCAATTATCCTCATTTCTTCAATCTTCTACATTCTCGGATTAAAAGTCAGCAATAAAATTGATTTGGTTAAAAGAAGTAATCCGGTAGAAAAAATTATTTCCAACACCATCACTTCCAAAAAATCGGTTAAGTCTTTTTATTTTAAAGATGAAACGGATAAAAAAGCGGAAGCTGATACGTTAAAAAGAGACAGTTCAGAAGAAGACAAATCA
>CAYWBV010000023.1:0-1827 GCA_964455785.1 uncultured Maribellus sp. | reverse complement strand
TAAAAAAGCGGAAGCTGATACGTTAAAAAGAGACAGTTCAGAAGAAGACAAATCATTGAAAGGGAGTTGACAGATTCCCTTTTATTATTCCTGTTTACATCAGTCGGTATTTATCTTCGTCTATCTCTTCCCAAAAAGTTTCATTTTTCATGTGAACTTTGTTGCTCATTAAAAATGCGATTGTTTTGGTTTTGTTGTTATGTTCGAGTATTATTTTTACAATGGCAATCGCCGGAATGGCGAGGATAATACCCGAAATCCCCCAGATAAAACCACCTAAAAGTATAGCGAGCAGGGCAACCAGGGGATTAATGGAAACACTGTTGCCAACAATGTTGGGTGTGATGATATTCCCTTCAAGTGTTTGAATGACAACGTACATACCCGCCACAGCCAACGGTTGCCACCAGTTGTCTGCCGTGGCGAGTGCATACAAAAAAGGAAGTGTTCCGCCCAGCGTGGTGCCAATGTAAGGAATGACCGCCAGAAATGCGGCCAGTATTCCCCAGAAAATGGCATAATCAATACCAATAATCAGCAGTCCCACACTGTTTAAAACCGCAAGGATGAGTATCACAAAGAGAAGTCCGTAAAGATATTTTTGTAAGGTAACCTGAATCTTTTGGAGTATGTTTTTTAGTTCGGGCCTTTGGTTTTTGGTCGCCTGGTGCAGTAAAAAGTTATTAAAATTACCCTTATACCACAACAGAAAGAAAACCAGCAGCATTGTAAAAAACAGATTGAAAATAAACGTTGTGGAAGATGAAATTCCTTTTTGCAAAAAGCTGAGTGAATTTTCGGCAAGTTTGGGAATATTTTGCTGCAAGTCGGATTTGTTGAGATTGAGGTTGTTGTTCAGCCAGATAAAAACCTGCTCCAGTCCAACCGTAATTTTATCGGTAATGTCGGGCAAATTGGTTAAAATACTGGAGAACTGAACCGAAAATAGAGTAATAATCGAGCCAAAAACAACAGTAACACTCAGGAGGGTGAGCAAAATGGCAGGGATTTTATATTTTACCAGACGTTCGAAAAAATCGCAAACCGGCTGTAACATCATAGTAAACAATACTGAAAATGCCAAAGGTCCCAAAATGAATTTTCCTTTTTCGAGGAGGATGAATCCCAGGACTATAACAATAAAAAGATATGCTACAGTTTGAAACGGAATTGATTTTTTATTCATTTTAACAATGTTAAACTGTTGTTGTAAAAGTACTACTCAAATAATATTTTTCCGAAAAACTCGGGCCGGTGGTAGTCCGGGTTTTCGGTTTTTATGGGGTTCCAGGTAATGTAGTGTGGTTCCAACGTGCCGTCGCCGCATTTGTAGAAATTGGCAGCGCCTTTTAACCCGTTCAGCGATTTTAGCGCGCTGAAGGCAAAACATTCCACCGGAATCCGGATGGTCATTTCCCATTCAAAATCTCCCGTTTTTTCTTCGAAAGGCTGGTTGCCCAGCGACGATTCGATTTTGATTTTTTTTATGATCCCGGGATCGACAAACCTGCGGTCCCCGCGGCCCGGCCCGTACGCCAGATGGATGGTGCCGATACAACTAAACTCGAAATTGTAATAACTGGTTTCGCCGGCCGAAACAAAAAACTCTACACAACTGTCCTTGTAAACTTCACCGTTGGTGCGGGTTTCCCTGGCAAGGATGTGTTTTTCTTTTACGTAATATTTCAGCCAGATTTCATTCTGAGTGTGCCCAATCCTGAAACTTACTCTGGGCTGGTAACTGTACTCTTTCCAGTTGATAACATTGATCGGGTGGCTTATGGTCTGGGTTTCCAGCAAATGACCGGCTTCGGCCAGCGTAACAGT
>CAYWBV010000022.1:10592-23932 GCA_964455785.1 uncultured Maribellus sp. | reverse complement strand
ACCGATTTTTTAAAAACCTTGGAGTCGTATTTGGCGCCGGTATTCATTTTGCTCGCCACATCCACCAGTTTTCCCAGCGGAATCCCCCGTCCGAAGTCGCGCACCGAAACTTTTTCCTGGTCGATGTCGATGGTAATTTTTTTTCCAAAACCCATCATAAATTCATCGATGGAATTGTCCATCACTTCTTTCAGAAGCACGTAAATTCCATCGTCGGCAGCCGAGCCGTCGCCCAGTTTCCCAATGTACATTCCCGGCCGTTTCCGGATATGTTCCTGCCAGTCTAATGTTTTAATCGTCCCTTCGTCGTAATTCGGAGTCATAATCCCTGTAATTTCGCACAAAGATAACGAAAACAAAGTGGTTTTTGCCGTTTTGTTACTACCAGTAACTAACATCAAATAGTTGAAAAATGCGGGAGAAACAGATGAAAATGAATCGTGGGTTTGCGATGGAAAAAAACGATACAAATGAAGATTGCCGATATAAAATTATCGTTTTCAAAAAATTACCCATACAAATTTTTGTATTTTCACCCGTTCAACAAAAACCTTGTCTGATGAAAACTACAATTGCTCTTTTGGCGTTATTTTTCTGTTATTTTTTAGCCTTCGGAAACACTGTAATGCCGCCGTCGAAATCATTAAACAGTCTGCAGTGGAAGGTGGGTTTTTGCAAAACAGCGGAGCAGAACCCCGGCGAGTGGATGGATGCCACGGTGCCTGGCGCCGTTCAGCTCGATTATGCAAAAGCACACAACTGGCCAGCGTTTTATTATGCCGAGAACTGGAAGGAGTACCTTTGGATGGAAGATGTTTACTGGATTTATGAAACCCGGTTCACAAAGCCTGTATTGGAAAATGGCGACCAGCTTTTTTTTATTTCGAAAGGGATTGATTATGAATTCGAAATCGTTTTGAACGGCGAAAAGATACTTTACCAGGAGGGGATGTTTACGCCTGTGGGGTTGAATATCACCCGGGGTTTAAAAGAAAAAAACATATTACAGGTCAGGATTTTTCCGGCGCCTAAAATTCCCGGCGCCGATGTGAGCCGAAACCAGGCGGCGCAAAGTTGCAAACCCGCCGTAAGTTACGGGTGGGACTGGCACCCGCGGCTGATACCCCTCGGAATCTGGGACGACACGTTTCTGGAAATAAAAAAGGAAAGCAGCGTGAATGAGTTTTTTACCAACTACACGCTAAACAGCGACCTCTCGGAAGCTGAAATCGTTGTTTCGGCTGAGGGAAATCAGTTAAACGGGAAACATTTTGAATGGAACCTTATTTCGCCCGAAGGGAAAACTGTTCTGTCGGAAAAAGGAGAAATACAGTCCGGGCGGTTGCTCACCACAAAACTTGAAGCGCCCCGGTTGTGGTGGCCGCACGACCACGGTGAACAACCGTTGTATACTTCCGAAATTAAAATATTGGATACCGACCACTCTGTTCTCGACGAAAAACAACAAAAAGTGGGTTTCAGAAAAATACAACTGGTGATGAACGAAGGGCTGTGGGACGAAAACATCCCGTTTCCCAAAACACGGAATAAACCGCCGGTGACGGTCGAAATCAACGGAAGGCGGATTTTTTGCAAAGGTACCAACTGGGTCAATCCCGAGATATTTCCGGGAATTATTACCAAAGAACGTTACAACGAACTGCTGAACCTGGCACTGGAAGCCAACTTTAACCTGCTCCGCGTATGGGGCGGCGGAATCGTCAACAAGGAGAGTTTCTACGAATTGTGTAACGAAAAGGGAATCCTGGTCTGGACCGAATTCCCGCTCGCCTGCAACAATTACGAAGGAACGCCGGAATACCTCGAAGTGCTGGAACAGGAATCGGCATCCATCATCAAACGGGTGAGGAAACACCCATCGCACGCCATTTGGAGCGGCGGCAACGAGCTGTTCAACAACTGGTCGGGAATGACCGATCAGTCGCTGGCGCTGAGGTTGTTAAACAGCCAGTGTTACCAGCTCGACCCACTGACACCGTTTATCCCCACTTCGCCGGTTTACGGAATGGGGCACGGCCATTATGTTTTTCGGGATATGGATGGGAAAACCGAAGTTTATCAGTGGATGAAAGGGGCCAAAAGTACGGCTTACACCGAATTCGGGATGCCGGGCCCGTCGCCCGTGGAGATACTGGAAACCATTATCCCCGAAAGTGAACTGTTCCCGCCGCGACCCGGCGCCAGTTGGGAAAGCCATCATGCGTTCAAAGCCTGGGTGGGCGACACCTGGCTGATGAAAGATCTTCTGACCGAATACTTTGGCGAACCCGAAAACCTGGCCGAACTGGTGGCCAACGGACAGTGGGTACAGCGCGAGGGATACAAATGTATTTACGAAGAAGCCCGGCGGCAGAAACCGTATTGCGCCATGGCGCTCAACTGGTGTTACAACGAACCCTGGCCCACCGCTGCCAACAACAGCCTCGTCAACTACCCGGCAAAACCGAAACCGGCCTTTTATGCCGTCGGTCAGTCGTGCCGCCCGGTGCTCGCCAGCGCCCGCATTGACAAATTCAGGTGGGCGGCCGGTGAAAAGTTTTCCACGCAGTTGTTTATGCTGAACGATAAATATGAACCCATCGAAGCAGGCGTAGTCACCGTTTACATTCAGTCGGAAGGGAAAAAAGTAAAAGCCGGATTATGGAATTTCGAAAAGATAAAACCGAACCAGAACCTGGAAGGGCCGGTGATCGAAACCATTTTGCCCGAATTCAGTTCCCGTAAAATGACCCTGATACTCGAAGTGGAAGGGCATCCGGAGTGGAATTCGGCGTACGACCTGCTCGTTGTAAGATAGAAAAAAACACCTATTCTTTATTTTTATGAAGGGGCCGGCGAACAAAATCCTCCCTTTTTATCTTTTATATAAAGAATTGAAATTCAAAATATAAAACAGATGAAAACGGTAGGAATCATTGGTTCGGGAATGGTTGGGAAAGCGCTGGCCAGCGGTTTTTCGGCGTTGGGTTATACCACCACCATCGCTTCGCGCAGCGCCGAAACGAGAAAAAAACTGGCGCAGGAACTCGGGGAGCAAATCAAAACCGATACGTTGCCCAACACGGCCAAAAACAGCGAAATTATTGTTTTTGCGGTGAAGGGCTCGCAGGCCCAAAGTGCACTGAACGAACTGGGTATTGAAAATCTTTCGGGGAAAACGGTGATCGACACCACCAACCCGATAGCCGATACTGCACCGGTCAACGGGGTTTTGCTCTATTCATTGCCCGCCAACCGGAGTTTGATGGAGGAACTGCAGGCGACAGCGCCCGCGGCAAATTTTGTAAAAGCGTTCAACAGCGTGGGAAGTGCGCACATGGTAAACCCCACATTTGAAAGTAAACCCACCATGTTTATCTGCGGAAACAGCACCGGGGCGAAACGCGAAGTGGCAGAGATACTGGATAAACTGGGCTGGGAAACCGAAGACATGGGAACAGTGGAGGCTGCCCGCGCCATCGAGCCGCTGGCCATTTTGTGGTGTATCCCCGGGTTCAGGGAAAACCGCTGGAACCATGCGTTTAAACTGCTGAAAAAGTAACGTCGCAGGGCTTGGGGCGGGCACCCGCAAAAGTATAACGTTACTTTTTCAGCACCCCGATGTGGTTCTTTTAAAAGGTTGTTGGTTGGTTGTTTTCTTTCTAAATAAATTGACGGTGTTTTGCTCACCGGATGAGCCTTTTTTACCGGAGAGTAACGACAGGATTGTATTTCTTTTTTCCCAACAACTCACCCGGCGACCTGGCTTCCATTGTAAGAAAAAAGCCGATCGCTTTCTTGCAACCGGCTTTGTATCTGTTTTTTCTCGTCTTTTCCCGTTGGATAAAAAGGGGGGAACTTCCTATAATCCCAGCTTTTGTTTTACCAGCCCCGGTATTTGGTTTGGCTCTTTGGCTACCGGAACCCCGGCTTCGGCAAACGCTTTTACTTTTTCTTCGGCTGTGCCCGAGCCGCTGGAGATGATGGCCCCGGCGTGTCCCATCCGTTTTCCCGGAGGCGCCGACTGTCCGGCAATAAAGGCCACCACCGGTTTGGTCATGTGGTCTTTAATATACTGCGCGGCCTGTTCTTCGGCGTCGCCGCCAATTTCGCCAATCAAAACCACGGCTTCGGTAGCCGGGTCGTTTTCATACATTTCGAGTAACTCCCTGAAATAAAGCCCCGATACCGGGTCGCCGCCAATTCCCACGCAGGTGGTCTGGCCAAGCCCGCTTTCGGTAAGCATATTTACCACTTCGTAGGTTAGTGTGCCCGAGCGCGAAATCAACCCTACATTTCCTTTTTTGAATATCATGGAAGGAAGGATGCCGATTAAACATTCGCCGGGGGTAATCAAACCGGGGCAGTTGGCGCCGATCAGTTTTGTTCCGTTTTGTTTCAGCACCGGTGTCACTTTAATCATGTCGCGCACCGGAACGCCCTCGGTAATACAAATGACGAGTTCCACGCCGGCATAGCTGGCTTCAAGAATAGCGTCACCGGCAAACGGGGCGGGTACAAAAATAACCGAGGCGTTTGCGCCCGTGGCTTTTACCGCTTCTTCCACCGTATTAAAAACCGGAATCCCGCCAACATCGCTTCCGCCTTTTCCGGGCGAAATCCCTCCGACAATGTTGGTCCCGTAGTCTTTCATTTTCGATGTGTGAAAAGCGCCGTCGCGACCGGTGATTCCCTGTACGATAACTTTGGTGTCTTTATTGATAAGTATGCTCATTTCTTCTGACTTTTGACTTTTGATTTTTTACTTAATTCGATTGCTTTTTTGGCTGCTTCGCTCATGGTAGATACTGTTGGCAAGCCAAACTCGCGGATAATTTCGAGGCCTTCTTTTGCATTGGTCCCCGACAAACGAATCACAATCGGAATCTGGGTTTGGATAGCTTTCAGCGCCGCTACCAATCCGCGGGCCACGTCGTCGCAGCGGGTAATTCCGCCAAAAATGTTGATCATCACTGCTTTTACATTGGTGTCGCTCAGCAGGATATTCATGGCGTCAACTACTTTCTGCGGGTTCGACGAACCGCCAATATCGAGGAAATTGGCCGGGTCGCCGCCATACAGTTTAATCATGTCCATAGTGGCCATAGCCAGTCCGGCGCCGTTCACCATACATCCGATACTTCCGTCGAGTTTAATATACGAAAGCCCTTTTTCGCTGGCATCGATTTCCTTTTGTTCGTCGGGGGTCACTTCGCGCATGGCAAGGATTTCGGCCTGACGGAACAGTGCGTTGTCGTCGAAATTCATTTTCCCGTCGATGGCTAAAACCCGTTTGTCGGGCGTTAACACCAGCGGATTGATTTCGGCCAGTGAGGCGTCCGTATCGACATACAATTGATAGAGTTTGGTTAAAATCGAAGCGGCCTGCCTGATTTGTGCCGGGTCATTCATCAGTTGAAGTGCTATTTTCCGCGCCTGCCAGTCCATTAAACCCATAGTTGGATCGATGGTCATTTTGATGATTTTTTCGGGCGATGTTTTTGCCACCTCTTCAATTTCTACGCCGCCTTCGGCGCTGGCCATCAGCGTCACCGATTTGGTGTTGCGGTCATTGATTAGCCCCACGTAGAATTCTTTTTCAATGTCAACCGCTTCGGCAACCAACACCTTTTCAACGGTCAGTCCTTTAATGTCCATGCCAAGAATTTGGCCCGCTTTTTCAATGGCCTCTTCTTTTGATCTGGCCAGCTTTACACCTCCGGCTTTTCCGCGTCCGCCTACGTGTACCTGGGCTTTTACAACGCGCAGCTTGTCGTCGTTCGGAACTTTTTCCTTCACCTCTTCCACCGAATGGCAAACTACGCCTTCGGGCACAGGAATCCCGTACTTCCTGAATAAATTTCGGGCTTGATATTCGTGAATTTTCATGTTAATTTATTAGAAATTAAATAGAAGTAAAAAATAATCGCCAAAAGTACCAATTATTAATATATACATACCTATCTATATGTGCGTTTTTTTATGACTTTTTTACACATAGCTGATACAGTTTTTTATAGAGAACGGTTTTCAAACCCGACAGATGTTTTTAATCTCAATTCTGAAATCAGAAAATAGCAACGACTCGTTTTTTGTTTTAGATTTGCCCCAAATTTTCAGAAAATGGAAAACATCGTCCGACAGGTCATCGAACAGGAAGCAGAAGCCATAAAAAATATACCGGTTAGCGAAGATTTTTTGAAAGCGGTTGAACTTATTTTTGATCGGGTACATCAAAAAAAAGGGAAACTGGTAGCCAGTGGGATGGGAAAAGCCGGACAGATTGCCCTGAACATTGCCACCACATTTAGTTCCACCGGAACACCGGCTGTTTTTTTGCATCCCAGCGACTCTCAGCATGGCGACTTGGGCGTTATCCAGGAGAACGATATCCTTCTTTTGATTTCCAACTCGGGGAAAACCCGCGAAATTTTGGAATTGGTCGATTTGGCTGACAATTTACAACCAGGGCTCCCGCTCATTGTCATTTCGGGAAACCCAAACAGCGAACTGGCAAAAAATGCTGATGCGTTTCTTTTTACCGGCAACCCGACCGAAGTTTGTCCGTTGGGTTTGTCGCCCACCACATCCACCACTGTTATGACTGTTATTGGTGATGCTTTGGTGGTTTCGATGATGAAAAAGATTGGATTTACCAGTGAAGATTACGCCAAGCGGCATCACGGCGGATATTTGGGCGATAAATCGAGGGAACAGGCAAAAAACGGAAAAAGATAGTTTTAGATAATTTGGTATGAGGATTTTAAAAGAGAAAACGACAGGATTGGTTATCGATATTCAGGAGCGGCTGTTCCCGGTAATGTGGGAAAAGGAAACGCTACTGAAAAATTGTAAAACACTCATTGCAGGACTGGAAGAATTGTCTGTCCCGACCATTGTAACCCAGCAATATACCCAGGGACTTGGCGATACACTTCCTGAAATACAGTCGCTGATTTCTAAGTTTAATTTTATTGAAAAGAGAAATTTCAGTTGTTGTGATGAGCTTTTGGTTATTGATAAGCTCAAAGAAACCGGGGCTGAAAATGTAATCATTTGCGGTATTGAGTCGCACGTGTGTGTGTTGCAAACCGCCGTCGATTTGAAAGAAGGGGGGTTGACCCCGATTGTGGTTATGGATTGTGTTTCGTCGCGCACCAGGGAAAATATCGAATGGGCGAAAGAGCGGTTCAGGTACGAAGGGATTATGATGGTTTCGTACGAATCTGTACTTTTCGAGCTGACGCGGACTTCTTTAGCGCCCGAATTTAAGGCCATTTCGAAATTGGTAAAATAATTTTTTCCAATAAATTAAACCAAACTTTGGAGAAATTGCTTCATTCCGGCAGGGAGTATCTTGTTTTGTTTCTTTTGTACTTGGCCGGATTGTTGGAAGTTTGTTAAAAAGTATTTGGCTGAATACCTTTTTTAAAAAGAAAAACACATAATTTTCCACCTTCAAAACAAATCAAAAATCAAAAAAAAATGAGCGGATTTTTTGGCAGCATTTCAAAAGCCGATTGTGTTTTACCTGTATTTTATGGCGCTGACTATCACTCGCACCTCGGGACTAAACGGGCGGGGATGGCTTTTTACAATAAAGAAGACGGGTTTCAGCGCGCAATCCACAGCCTGGAAGACGGTTATTTTCGTACCAAGTTTGAAAATGATTTAAAAGACTTTAGTGGAAATGCAGGAATAGGAATTATCAGCGACACCGAGGCCCAGCCGATTGTTGCCAACTCGCACCTCGGGAAATTTGCCGTTGCAACCGTAAGCCGTATTGCCAATGCTGATGAACTGGAAGTTGAATTTTTGAAAAAACACCGCACTTTTTCCGAAACCAGCCAGGGAAGCGTAAACCCCACCGAGCTGGTAGCTATGTTAATTGCCGATGGCGACGATTTTGTTTCGGGAATTGAAAATGTATATCATAAAATAAAAGGTTCATGCTCCATTTTAATTCTTACAGAGAATGAGATAATTGCCGCACGCGACAAACTGGGGCGTACCACCGTCATTATCGGTAAAAACAGTCATGGTTTTGCGGCTGCCTCCGAAAGTTGTGCCTTTGCCAATCTCGATTATACAATCGATAAGTTTTTGGGACCAGGAGAAATCGTCAGGATAACTGCTGAGGGGCATGAACAGATACGCAAGCCCAATACAAAAATGCAGATTTGTTCTTTTCTTTGGGTTTATTACGGATACCCGCCATCGTATTACGAAGGAATAAATGTTGACGAGGTTCGCTACCGGTGCGGCGCGGCTCTGGCAAAAAACGACGATGTGGAAGCCGACTTTGTGGCTGGAATCCCGGATTCGGGATTGGGGCACGCCATTGGTTACAGCAACGAGCGTAAAATTCCGTATATGAGGCCATATGCAAAATATACCCCAACATGGCCGCGCAGTTTTATGCCGCAAAGCCAGGTAACCCGCGAATTGGTCGCAAAAATGAAACTTATTCCCAATCCTGCCATTATCAAAGGGAAACGGGGTATTTTTCTCGACGATTCCATTGTTCGCGGAACCCAACTGAAAGACAACACCCAGGATCTTTACAAAGAGGGAATGGAAGAAATTCACATGCGAATTGCCTGCCCGCCACTTACATACCCCTGCGAGTATCTGAATTTTTCGAGATCAAGAAAAACACTGGAACTGGCAACCCGGAAAGCCATCAATCAATTGGAAGGGACAGAAAATGTGGATCTGAAAAAATATTCTGACCCGAAAACGGAACAGTACAGCGCCATGGTCGAACAAATCAGGAAAAACCTCGGATTGACAACGTTACATTATCAAAACCTGTCGGATTTGGTGAAAGCCATCGGATTGCCCAAAGAAAGTTTGTGTACGCACTGCTGGGACGGATCCAGCTATTTTTAAATGATTAAAAGAGTAGTACTATATTATTTTACCGGCACCGGGAATGCTTTGGCAGCCACCAACTGGATTGCCCAGGTTGCAAAAGAGAATAATATTCAAACTGAAATTTATAAAATTACTCCCTCTCTTTCAGTTAAAAATACTGACGATGGTGAAAACACCCTGATTGGGTTTTGTTATCCCACGCACGGTTTTAACGCGCCGCCGGTAGTACTTCGTTTTTTGTTGCGGTTTCCGAAAGGGAAAAACCGGGTGTTTATCTTGAATACTCGCGCCGGGATGAAACTGTCAAAGCTTTTTATGCCCGGGTTGAGCGGGCTGGCCCAGCTACTCCCGGCTCTGCTGCTTCTGCTGAGAGGGTATAAAATGGTTGGTTTGCAACCCATGGATTTGCCCTCCAACTGGATTTCTATCCACCCGGGGTTACGACAAAAAGTAGTCGATTCCATTTTCGTACGTTGCGAACGGATTACAAAAAAATTTGCTAGAAAAATCCTTTCCGGAGGAAAACGGTTCAAGGGTTTACTTTCGTTGCCCGTCGATTTACTGATTAGCCCCATTTCGCTGGCCTACTATTTTCTGGGACGGTTTGCGCTGGCAAAAACTTTTGTGGCCGGAATCAATTGTAACGGTTGCTCGCTTTGCGAAAAAGAGTGCCCGGTACATGCCATTGAAATGAAAAATTCGCGACCGTTTTGGACAGCCCGATGCGAAAGTTGTATGCACTGTATGAACCGTTGCCCCCGGCGAGCCATTCAAACGCCACACCTTTTTGTGGTGGTTTTGTGGTGGCTGGTTTTTCTTTTCGTCCCAATGGTTATTTTAAAAAATGTGTTGAAGTTTCAGCCTGAAAACGAAACGTTATACAACCTGGTTTTTGATGTTGTCACGATAGTCACTGCCTTCCCAATCATTTTTTTTAGTTACCGGATTTTACACTTTTTGATGAAATATCGGTTTTTCAATTGGCTGGCTACTTTCACATCGCTCACAAAATTGAAATTCTGGCGAAGGTATTTTGCCCCAAAAAAATACTTGTCCTAACTTTAAATCTTTCAATTTTATAAATTTGAATAGTATTTCAATAATCTTATTTAATCGAACCATGAGTAAAATAGCTACATCATTTGTATTTCTGTTTATCTGCATTTCCGTATCAGCTCAAAACCTTCCGGCGCCAAGCGGGTTGCTGGTCGAACTTTTGCGCCTGCCCGAAAAAGCAGTAATCACAGATTCAAAACCTGAATTTGGCTGGATTTTTCCCCAGGAAGGAATCTCGCAGACCGCCTGTCAGATTCTGGTGGCGTCGTCGCCCGAAATTCTCGAAGAAGGAAAAGCAGATTTGTGGGACAGTCAAAAAATGGAAACGTCAAATTCACTCCATGTTTCCTATGCCGGGAAAGAGTTACAGTCCAATTCAACCTACTGGTGGAAAGTGAAAATCTGGGATGCCCGCGGAAAAGCAAGTGAATTTAGCCTGCCGCAGCAGTTTAATACCGGCATTTTCAAGCGGGAAGAAGGGGAGTGGCCGGGAAAAAGCAATTGGGTGAAACTTGACGAAGAACAATGGGTGGCCGAAGATCGCCAAATGGCAACGTTTACGGCAAAAAGGCCGGTTTATTTTGATAAAACAAAGGATTATAACTGGTTTGCCGATTTTGGAAAAGCTGCCTTTGCAACACTTGATTTTACTGTAACTTCAAAAAATGATAATGAAAACCTCACCGTTTTCCTTGGGGAAAGAAAAAATGAGGACTTGACAGTAAACAAAAATCCCGGGTTTTCCAATATCGGATTTTTCAAATCGGAAATAAAGCTAAAAAAAGGGACGCACAACTACCAGGTAGAAATTCCCCGCAATGATGCACGTTATCCGCACAGCCAGAAAATGGCCCCGTTTTATCCGGAAGTCCTGCCTTTTAGGTATGTTGAAATCAACGGGAATGAAGGGATAACGGTTGAATCGGTAACCCAGCAGGCAATTTATTATTATTTTGACGAGGAACTCTCGTCGTTTAAAAGCCCCAGCGAAAATCTGAATAAAGTTTGGGATTTGTGTAAATATACACTGAAAGCCACGCCGTTTCTCGGTGTTTACTGCGACGGCAACCGCGAAAGAATGCCTTACGAGGCCGATGCGTACATTCAGCAACTTGGGCACTATTCTGTCGATCGGGAGTTTTCGGCGGCCCGTTACACCACAGCTTTTTTGGTTTCGCACGCCAGTTGGCCCACCGAGTGGCAAATGCATTCGGTAATGATGGCCCGCGAGCATCTGATGTACACCGGTGATACTGAATTTCTTTCGTTGATTTACGACGACCTCAAAAAGAAAACAATGGTTGCCCTTGCCCGCGAAGATGGTTTAATCAGCACAACTACAGGGAAAGTTACCCCGGAGTTTCTGGAAAGTATTCATTTTGGCGGCAACGGATTCAGGGATATTGTTGACTGGCCGGCCGGAACGCCAGCGGGACAGCAGCAACCCCGGAACGCAGGCCCCACTCCCGAAGGTGAGCGCGATGGTTATGTTTTTACCGATTACAATACAGTGGTGAATGCTTTTCATTTTTATGCCCTGAAGTGTATGTCGGAAATTGCAGGGGCGTTGGGAAAAACCGAAGATCAGAACTATTTTAAAACCCGGTCGGAAAAGGTAAAAATGAGCGTGATAAAAAACATGTTCGATTCCGAAAAAGGATATTTTGTGGATGGAATAGGAACTGATCACGCCAGTTTACATGCCAACATGTTTCCGCTGGCTTTTAATATGGTTCCTGAGGAGAATATTAAATCGGTTGCCGGCTACATAAAAACCAAAGGAATGGCCTGCAGTGTTTACGGCGCGCAATACTTGCTGGAAGCTTTGTACAATTCGGCCGATGCAAAATACGCCCTTGACCTGATGACTTCAGAAAACAAACGGAGCTGGATGAATATGCTGAATGTGGGTTCGACCATGACTACGGAAGCCTGGGACGAATATTACAAACCTAACCTCACCTGGAATCATGCCTGGGGGGCGGCTCCCGGGAATATTATCCCGCGTCGGTTGATGGGAATTCAGCCACTCGATGCCGGGTTTAAAACGTTTGTGGTTAACCCGCAACCGGAGGGCCTCGGTAAAATCGATTTGACAATTCCTTCCATCCGGGGCGAAATAACCTGCAATTTAAAAAGCAGTCCAGATGAGTGGCTAATGGAACTCTCCGTCCCGGGAAACAGCGAAGCTTTGGTTTTAATTCCTTCGGAGTTGGCAAAACTTTCTGTAAATGGAGAAAACAAAAAAGCGGATTCGCAGATTTTTTACCTCGGGATGTCGAGAAATATGCTGAAGATGAAAAGCGGCAAATACCTGATCTCAGCCAAAAAATAATTACTTTCGCGGGCTTAAAAAAGAAGGAAAATGCTGGAGATTTGTGCCATTGCTTCGGGTAGTAACGGGAACTGTTATTATATTGGGAATGAAAATGATGCCTTGCTGGTTGACGCCGGGATTTCGTGTAAACAGATTGTCAGCCGGTTAAAGGAAAGGGGATTGAGACCCGAGAAAGTGAAGGCTGTTTTTATTTCGCACGAACACAGCGACCACATGATTGGCGCCCGCGTAGTTGGTAAACGCCTGCGTATTCCGGTGTACATAACCGCCAAAACATGGACTGGCGCGTATAAAAACCAGCGGCCCGATTTCCCCCGGTTTTTTAACCCGGACGAAAAAATTCAGGTTGGGGAATTTACCGTTTATCCATTTTTGAAAAATCACGACGCTTCCGAACCATGCTCTTTTCGTGTTGAATACGGGGCTAAAAATGTAGGCGTTTTTACCGACATTGGCTCGCCCTGCGAAAACGTTATTTCGCACCTGCAAAAATGCGATGCTCTTTTCCTGGAAACCAACTACGACGAGAAAATGCTTTGGGAAGGCGGTTATCCCTGGTTCCTGAAACAAAGGATTGCATCTGAACACGGCCATCTTTCCAACAAACAAGCGTTTGATTTACTGGAAAACCACGCCGGTGAGAATCTGAAATGTGTGTTTTTAAGTCACTTGTCAAAAGAAAATAATTCTCCGGAAATTGCATATAACGAAATTCAGCCGCTCGGAACCAGATTCGA
The DNA here is from genome assembly GCA_964455785.1 of uncultured Maribellus sp. Classification (GTDB taxonomy): domain Bacteria; phylum Bacteroidota; class Bacteroidia; order Bacteroidales; family Prolixibacteraceae; genus Draconibacterium. The sequence continues at coordinate 10,924 of CAYWBV010000022.1, read as the reverse complement.
AGTGCGGCTCACTTCGCGCTACGAAGCCGGTGAGATTTATACGTTCTGAAACATCATCAAAATGCCGGACTTTCTTTTTAAAAGTCCGGCATTTTGATGATAAAACGAAGTTCTCAATTATTCAGCAAATTATCGCTCAGGGCCTGTAATGTTTTCTTTTTGTGAGCAGTAGGTACCAGAACCGAAATGTTAAAACGGCTTCCGCCATATGAAATCATACGGATCGGGATTCCGTCGAGCGCATGAAAAACTTTCGGGGCAAATCCTCTTTCTTCCTGGATAATGTCGCCCACAATACAAATGATGGTCATGTTTTCATCCACTTCAACCGT
>CAYWBV010000022.1:6351-10492 GCA_964455785.1 uncultured Maribellus sp. | reverse complement strand
ATATTTTGTTCGCGCGCCGGAAGTACGGTTTGCGGATGTAAAATTTTTGCCCCGAAATAGGCCAACTCAGCCGCTTCATTAAAGGAGAGCTGTTCAATTTTTTTTGTGTTTTCAACAAAACGCGGGTCGTTGTTGTGAAACCCGTCGATGTCGGTCCAAATCTGAATTTCTTCCGAATCGACTGCAGCACCAATCAGCGAAGCCGTGTAGTCGCTTCCGCCGCGTTGCAGATTGTCGATATCGCCATTGGCGTTCCGGCAAATAAATCCCTGGGTAATATAATAGCCGGCATCGCCAACCCGCATGATAACTCTTTTGATGTTTTCGCTGATGAACGGTAAATCGGCAGCTATGTCCTCGTCGATACGCATAAAATCAAGCGCCGGCAAAAGCAACGTTTTGTATCCGTTTTCTTCCATCAAAATGGTAAAAAGGCCTGTCGAAATTAACTCGCCCTGAGCCACAATCGTATTTTCTCCAACATCACTAAACTGGCCCGAGGTGAACATTTTTATTGTATCGAAACTTTTTTTCACCACGTCCAGCCCCTTCTTTTTATTTTCTTCCGAAATAAAAAGTTCGTCAACTACTTTTTTATATTTTGTTTCCAGTTTTTCAATGACGACAAAAGCAGAATCCTTTTCTTTTTTATGGAGATATTCCGAGATTTCGACCAACGAATTTGTGGTGCCCGACATTGCGGAAAGCACCACTATTTTTTGTTCCCCATCGGTAATGAGGTTCATTACCGCCCTCATGTTTTCAGGCGAACCAACCGAAGTCCCGCCAAATTTTAAAACTTTCATTTGAATTGTATTATTCCATTTTTAAACGGGTGCAAAGATGAATATTTTTATGAATTTTTGAAATACGTATTTTTCTTATCTTGAATAATTATTCATAAAAAATGAATAATTATTTGTTCGAAAAAAATATTTCAAGAAAAAATTCTACAAGATCTTTTCCGGAAGGATCGAAAATCCCAATTTCGGGAGCGTAAACAATGGCTTTGAGACCCACTTCATCTGCCTTTTCTTTTAACGCTTTGGCGTGGTTCGGATGGTGGTTCAGTTCGTCTGCGTTGGTTGGGACCCCTCCCAGATGTTTGTTGTAAATAAACACCGGCGGATCATTTTTGTCCATTTTGCCCAAGAAGTCGAGTTCTTTTCTGATGGATGTTTCATTCCGCAAATCAATTCCTGCAGATGAATGAAATCCAAATGCTTTTGCAATAGTATCCAAATCACCGGGCGATTTTTTCGCTGCCAGTCCGATAATTTTTTCCCACTGGAAAATATCGTAGGTCGATTGGGTTGCAAACGCCCCGGCACAGGTTAGCCGTGTCGATTCGCGTAAAACGGGGTCGTTGTTTTGCGGGTCGGCCATTTCGTCCGAGAACGCAAGCCACAGCGAGGTTCCCGCTCCTGCCGAGCCTCCGGAACAGGCAATTCGGGTTTTGTCGATGTTGTATTTTTTTGCGTTGTAGCGGATATATTGCAGGCACCGTTTTGAATCGTTCATGCTGGCCAGAATTCCGAATGGTTCTTCATTTAAAAACCGGTAATTGATGGTAGCCACCGATACACCGGCGTCGAGAAACCGCGCCAAATCTTCCGAAGAATGATATTTCGATTTGTCGCCACCGGTAAAACCTCCTCCGTGGATATAAATCACGAGCGGCGTTGGATTTTCGGACTGCGCCTGCCAGATATCGAATGTATTCCGCTCGTGGCTGCCGTACTTTTCGTCGGTAAATGCTGCCCGTTCTCCACGGATATTTACAGGCGCTGTTATTACCTCCGGTTCAGTTTTGTATGCCAAAATCAAACTATTAATATTATACTAATCGACTTCACTTTTTTTGAATGAATTTAGTCGTCTGTAAAATTCCCGACATTTCTCCCCGATATTCGTTGGGAAAAATTGGGGCAAAAATAGGATTTAATGAAATGATACAAAAACTTATAGCTAGAAAATTAAAAGCTGCCGAAAATGGCGTGTTTTTCGGAATTGAAGTAAATGGTTGAATAAATGTTAAATCCTTCTTTATTAGTGGTGAGTTTTCGTTCGATATATAAAACCGGCTGTCCTTTTTTTAGGTTCAGAATATTTTTGATTTTTTCCTCGGGTTTTACGGCTTTCAGTTTTTGTTCGCCTCCTAAAATTTCGATGTGGTAATGTTGCCGTAAAATCTCAAACAGTGATTTGTTTTCAAACGATCGGCTGGTAATTCGCGGCAGATAAATATTCGGAAGATGGTTAATGTCATAAAAAACCGGTTCACTGTCCACATAACGCAGCCGTTCCATATAAATGCAGCCCGCCTTTTTTTCCAGTTCCGAAAGCTCGAACGGAAAGTTTTCTTCCCAGCTTTTTGTAACTGGTTTTTGCAAAATATCCGTTTTCAGGAAACGTACCCCGATGGCCGACGCCGTTCCTGCAATCGACAAAATCCCGATGTTTTGAAGTTGTTTTCTTACAATACTGCCTTTTCCTTGTTTTTTCAGGATTAATCCATCTTTTACAAGCGTATCGAGCGCATGACGGACGGTGGGCCGGGCCATGTTATGCACAACACAAAGTTCGTTCTCCGACGGTAGTAAACTTCCTTCTTCGTACACACCGGTTAAAATATATTTCCGGAGTAGTTCGTACAACTGGCGATATTGCGGAATATTTTCCATTTGGCGTCAAAGTTAAAAAATTTTTAAAACATGCCAATCAACTTGTAAATACAAGTTAGAAAGTATATTTTTACGCCATTATAATGTAGTTTTTGTTTTTAGTATTGATATACAGTGTTTTGTATTTTATGTTGAAAAATTATTTGTATTAACAAGTAAAACAAAATCATAAAAACCTATAAAATATGGCAGTACCAGTAGTAATGCCCCGACAGGGTCAGTCAGTTGAAACCTGCATTTTGGGGCAGTGGTATAAATCGGTGGGGGAGGAAGTGAATGAAGGTGATTTGCTTTTCTCTTACGAAACCGACAAAGCATCGTTTGAGGAAGAAGCAAAGGAAAACGGGATTCTTCTCGCTGCTTTTTTTGAGGAAGGCGACGAAATTCCAGTTCTATCGAATGTGGCAGTAATCGGACAAAAAGGCGAATCTTTTGATGAATTTAAGCCCGGCAATGAAATTTCTGCTGAAAAACCGACGGAAATGCTAAACGAAGAAGCTCCCAAAGTCATTGAGTTTGAAATGGAAGTTCAGGAAACCGGCAGCCGGATCCGAATTTCGCCATTGGCAAAAAAAATGGCTGAAACGATGGGAGTAGATATTCAGGCGCTTAGCGGTTCGGGCCCGCGCGGCAGGATTATCGCCCGCGACGTGGAGGAAGTTTCCAAAGTGGCGGAAAAGGTTGTCCGGGAACTGAAACCGCAGCCGGTTGAAAAAACGGCGGTCAAACCTGTTGCAAAAGCTGTAGTCGCGGCGGTGGTTTCTTCGGGCGACGATTTTGAAGTAAGATCGATTCCGAACATCCGCAAACTAATTGCCAGCGCAATGCACCAGTCACTACAGAATTCGGCGCAGCTTACCCACCACATGAGCGCCGATGCAAGGCAAATTATGCGGCTGCGTAAAAAGTTCAAAAAAGAATTTACAGAAGGGGCCGTTTCGCAAAATGTAACCATTAACGATTTGGTTTGTTTTGCCGTTATCCGCGCACTTGAAAAATTTCCGCAGGCAAACACCCACTATTTGGGCGATAAAATGAAATGGTTCAAAAAAGTACACCTCGGACTGGCGGTTGACACCGAACGTGGTTTAATGGTTCCGGCCTTAAAAAATGCCGACGATCTTTCCATCACCGGGCTTTCGTACCAGTTGCAGCAACTGGCCTCACAGGCCCGCAACGGAAATATCAATCCCGACCTGCTAAATCCGCAGGCGGCTACATTTACCGTTTCGAACCTCGGAAATTATGGTGTGGAAATGTTTACACCGGTCATTAATCTGCCACAAACTGCAATCCTCGGTGTTTGTACCATTATTCCGCGTCCGAAGGAAATCGAGGAAGGCGTTTACGGTTTTGTCCCGATGATGGGGCTTTCACTTACTTACGATCACCAGGCGCTGGATGGCGGTGAAGCAACGCTTTTTTTAGCTGAAATCAAAAATCAAATTGAAAATCTC
>CAYWBV010000022.1:0-6251 GCA_964455785.1 uncultured Maribellus sp. | reverse complement strand
AAAGAAGATTTTTTGAGGATTTTCCACGACATGGTGGTTATCCGCGAATTCGAAACGATGTTAAATCTGATTAAAATCCGTGGCGAATACAACGAAATTGTTTACAACCACCCCGGTCCGGCCCACCTTTCCATCGGTCAGGAGGCCGCCGCAGTAGGAATGGCCTACACGCTGGGCGTCGAAGATTTTATTTTCGGTTCGCACCGCAGCCACGGCGAAATTCTCGCCAAAGGGTTGTCGGCCATTTCCAAACTCGACGACAAAACGCTCGAAAATATTATGGAAACCCATTTCGATGGGAAAACACTGGCTCCGGTAAAAGCGGGTCACAAAGGTTCGGTAAAGGAACTGGCCATTAAATTTTTGATTTATGGTACGCTTGCCGAAATCTTTGCCCGCGAAACCGGTTTTAATAAAGGGTTGGGCGGCTCGATGCACGCCTTTTTTACCCCGTTTGGCGTTTACCCGAACAATGCTATCGTGGGCGGCTCGGGCGACATTTCGGTGGGCGCTGCCCTGTTTAAAAAGGTAAACCGCAAAAAAGGAATTGTGGTAGCCAACATCGGCGATGCTTCCATGGCCTGCGGCCCGGTTTGGGAAGGACTTGCCTTTGCTACTATGGATCAGTTTAATGAACTTTGGGAAGGCGATATGAAAGGCGGTTTGCCGCTGATTGTAAATATTATGAACAACCAGTACGGCATGGGAGGTCAAACCTGTGGCGAAACGATGGGTTACGAAGTGGCTGCGCGCATTGGCGCGGGACTAAACAAAGACCAGATGCACGCCGAACGGGTTGACGGCTACAACCCGCTGGCCGTTATTGATGCGTACAAACGCAAACGAAAAATTATCGAAGAAAAACGCGGGCCGGTTTTACTGGATGTGCTGACCTACCGTTACAGCGGCCACTCGCCGTCCGATGCTTCGTCGTACCGCTCGAAAGAGGAAGTGGAAGCCTGGGAAAAACAGGATTCGATTGTGTGGTTTGGCGGCGAACTGGTAAAAGCAGGAATTGCAACGCAGAACGAGCTGGAAAACATTAAATCAAAAACAGTTGAAATAATCACCAATTCACTGAAACTGGCGATCGACGATGAGGTTTCGCCTCATATGGATATGAAAAAGTATCCGAACCTGATTGGTGAAATGATGTTCAGCAACCGGAGTGTTGACAAAATGGAAGACCGGCCGGTGGAAGTAAACCACCCGATGGAAGAAAACCCGAGGGTAAAACAACTGGCTACCAAAGAACGCTTTATGTTCGACGAAAACGGGAAACCTCATTCAAAAATAAAAACATATGGTTTGCGCGATGGTATTTTCGAAGCCGTCATCGACCGGTTTTATAAAGACCCGACACTGGTTGCATACGGCGAAGAGAACCGCGACTGGGGCGGCGCATTTGCCGTTTACCGTGGCCTCACCGAGGCGTTGCCTTACCACCGGTTGTTTAACTCGCCCATTTCTGAAGCATCCATTGTGGGAACGGCAATTGGGTATGCGATGTGCGGTGGACGGGTAATTCCTGAAATTATGTATTGCGACTTTCTGGGCCGCGCTGGCGACGAAGTGTTCAACCAGCTTCCGAAATGGCAGGCCATGAGCGGGAACGTATTAAAAATGCCCGTGGTCATCCGTGTTTCGGTAGGTTCAAAATATGGCGCCCAGCACTCGCAGGACTGGACGGCTCTGCCTGCCCATATTCCAGGACTGAAAGTAGTTTTTCCGGTTACACCTTACGACGCCAAAGGATTAATGAACAGCGCCCTCCAGGGAACCGACCCGGTTATTTTCTTTGAAAGTCAGCGTATTTACGATATCGGTGAAATGTTTCACGAAGGGGGAGTTCCGGAAGGTTATTATGAAATTCCGCTGGGAGAACCCGACGTAAAAAGAGCAGGAAACGACATCACCATTTTAACTGTTGGCGCCACATTGTACCGCGCCCTGGATGCCGCAAAAATTCTTGAAGAAAAATACAACCTTTCAGCAGAAGTGATTGACGCCCGTTCGCTCGTGCCTTTCAACTACGAACCGGTGATTGAATCCATCAAAAAAACCGGAAGGATTGTGATTTCGGGCGACGCCACAGCACGTGGTTCATTTATGCGCGATTTGGCTTCGAACATTACCGAACTGGCGTTCGATTACCTCGACGCTCCGCCGGTTGTGGTGGGTTCGCGAAACTGGATTACTCCGGCACACGAACTCGAAGATTATTTCTTCCCGCAGCCGGAATGGATTATCGACGCCATTCACGAACGGATTCTTCCGATTCCGGGATATTCGCCTGAAAATGATTTTACGGAAGAAGAACAACTCGACAGGAATGCACGTGGAATTTAGGATGATGTGATTTTTAATCGCACGGGAATACTGAAGTTTTTAACTTCTGCACAAAAAAATCCGGTTATTTTTGAAGCCGGATTTTTTCTTTTGAAAGCTTCATTCTTGCATTTGTTTCGTTTCTTTTTGACCCTGATTTTATCCCGACGGCACCTTTCCAAAAAAAACACGTGTCTTTTTTCTGCTCCTCTAACGCTCTGATTTATAGCTCCTTTTTTTAAAACAGTTTCAGCACCTGCCCGATTTGTAAAACCGAGCCTTCGGTGAGGTTGTTCAGCCGGCAAAGTGTATTGATGGACGTCCGGTAGCGGCGCGAAATTTTCCATAACGAATCGCCGTTCCGTACAATATGTTTTTCCGGCACTGGCTGATGAACCGAATAACCTTTGGGTTTTAATTCTTTGTGAAGTTCTGCCAGGTTATCCATTTTTTCGACCACTTTTCTCACTTTCCCGTTTTCAAAATCGAAAACCAGCTCGGGGTCGTAAGGCCGGTCGTGTTCTCTGATTTCAAAATGAAGATGACTGGTGGTAGCCCTGCCGGTTGCCCCAGCCAGACCCACCGGTTCTCCCAAACTTACACTTTCACCAGGCCTGACAAGACATTTTGTAAGGTGTGCATAATAAGTTTCGAGTTGGTTGCCATGGTCGAGTACAACCATATTCCCGTAACCGTAATAGTATTTGGCGCGTGTAACCTGCCCGTCGAAAGCGGCATAAATGGTATCTCCCCGGTTCATTTTTATATCGGTGCCCGTGTGCATCCGCCCCGAACGCGGCCCAAACCGGCTGATTACTTTTCCGTTACCCGGCAGCGAAAAAAGCGAAAGAAGATATCCCGACGACATGGTGCCGGGCGAAAAGTAACCGGGTAGAACTTCGGGCGAGAACCTCTCCAATGAATCCAGTTCGGCTATTAAAAGCGGCATCGTAAAACCCTCAACTACAACCAGCGAATCAGTATTGATGTATTGCGCTTTTGCCGGATGGAACAAAAACACGATACAAAAAAGACTTAAAATGATGAACCTCAACATGCCGTTATTTTCAGATTGAAAAAATACAAAACATTTTTTTGATAAAAAAACGGCACAATACTAATGAAAATTTTTCCGTCGCCAGCCCCGAAAGAAAAGGTTTTGAATCCTGCTAACAACTCGTTTGATAATTGTTAACAAATTTTGTTGGCTGAAAATGGGGCACATTTTTGAAGATAACGATGGAGTCAGAGGGGTAGCTTTTTCCATACCGCCACCAGTAACAATACCCATCCGGCAATAAAACTGAGGCCGCCCAGCGGGGTGATTGCCCCCAATACTTTTATCCCGGTGACCGCCAAAACGTACAGGCTTCCCGAAAACAAAACAATACCTGCCGCCAGAAAAATGGCCGCCCACTTCAGCAAATCCGAAGGAAAGGAAACGGCAAGGACACCAATCAACAATAAACCCAGTGCGTGGTAAAAGTGATATTCCACACCGGTTTTGTAAGTTTGTATCATTTCGGTTGAAAGGTGCGGTTTTAACCCGTGCGCCCCAAATGCGCCAAGGGCAACGGCCAGCGCCAGAAAAACGGACGCGGTCATCAATATGGTTTTGCTCATAATTGTTTTTTTGAATTCTTACTGAGGATAACAATTTATCTTGCATGTTGTTTTTGACAAAAGGATTTCATATCCCCTCGTTATTTACTATTTTTGTGCATATTACAGCATCGGGAAATGACGGACGAAGAAAAAAAACATATTAAATTTAAATTAAAGGAAGCGCTTTCTAAAGAAGAAGAAATTTCGAAAATCGTCATATTTGGTTCGTTTTTAAAAACAAAAAGTCCAAATGATATTGATGTGGCTATCTTTCAGGACAGCAAAGAAGTTTATATCAATCTTGCCATGAAATACCGAAAGTTAATCCGTGAAATAGCCAGGATTTTACCTGTCGATATTTTTCCTGTAAAAAATAATTCAAACAGTATATTTCTTGAAGAAATTTATTCGGGGGAAACAATCTATGAAAAATGAAGCGATAATTTAGCTGACATTTGCAGAAGAGAACCTAAAATCTTCCAACGTTTTACTGGAAAGTTCGCTGTTCAATCCTTGTTTGCAGAATGCACAGCAATGTGTTGAGAAGGCCATGAAAGCGCTTTTAATAGAACAGGAAGTTCACATAAAAAGAACCCACGATATTTTTGAACTTAACCTTCTTCTCATTCGGAATAATATTCAGGTTGATATTTCAGAAGAAGAATGTGATTTGATAAACGCCATTTATTTACCCACAAAATATCCGATCGGAAGTGCGCTTCCCGATTTTGTCCCAACCTACGATTTTTGTGTTAAAATAGTTGAGATTGCAAACCGCGTTTTCCTCAATATTAAAAATCAGTTTTAACCAAACCCGGTGAGTTCTTCTGCCTTTCATAATTTCTGAATTTGTGTGATACGGGAAATGAGTTTTGGAATGCTCACGCACGTTGGAAATCTCACTCCTCTTGAAAAACAGGATACCAAAGGACAGCCGGGTTCAATCTCTTTGCTTAATTTGCAACAGGTTAAACCAATTGAAAATGACAACAAACAAAAGTATATTTACCACGTTCCCGGAACCCGCGGAACTGCTGAAAACATTCAGAAATAAAAATGTGAAAACTGTTCCCGACATCAACGGGCACATTCACACGCCGCATTCGTTCAGCGCGTTTACCGAAATCGGACAGGCCTTTCAACTGGCCAGGAACGAAGGCGTTTCGGTGCTGGGCATCAACGATTTTTATACCACCGACGGTTATGATGAATTCGCTGAAATGGCGCAAAAACATAAGATATTTCCGCTGTTCAACATCGAATTTATGGCGCTGCAAAACCATTTGCAGGAGGCCGGTGTGCGTGTGAACGACCCAAACAACCCGGGACGCACTTATTTTAGCGGAAAAGGATTACGGCAACCGGCCGCCATGAGCGAAGATTCTTTCAAAAAAATAAAAGACCTTCAGGAGGAAAGCAACCGCCAGACTTACGAAATGGTGGACAAACTAAATGATTTTATGGCTGAAATTGGCAACGGAATCCGGTTTAATGCTGCCTCTCTGCACACACGTCTTGCAAAAAATCTTTTCAGGGAACGGCATATCGCACAGGCTGTACGGATTGGCGTTTTTAGCTTTTATGAGGAAGATGCCGACCGGAAGCGGATTCTTCAGAAAATCTTTTCCGGTAAAGAAGTAAAATCTTCGCTGGAAAATGTGGCGGCACTGGAAAATGAAATCCGCGGCAACCTGCTCAAAGCGGGCGGGGCTGCGTTTGTCCCGGAAGATCCAAAGGCTTTTCTTTCATTGGAAAAGGTGATTGATTTGATCATTGATGCTGGCGGGATCCCTTGTTATCCGGTGTTGCTTGACGACCCGAAAGGAGTTTGTACAGACTACGAGGCCGACAAGGAAAAACTGCTGCAGGAATTAGTAAAAAATGACGTTTATTCCATCGAACTGATTCCCGGGCGGAACGACTTTCACATCCTGAAAGATTTTGTAACCTTTTTTAATCAAAACGGGTTTGTCATTACGTTTGGAACGGAACACAACACACCGCAGCTCGACCCCATAAAAGTTACCTGCCGCGGAGGCGTTGAACTGGACGAAGAACTGAAACAAATCAACTACGAAGGCGCTGCTGTGATTGCAGCGCACCAGTATTTAACCGCCAATGGAAATGAAGGTTATCTGAAAGGCAAAAAAGCCAAAACTGAAGAGAAAAAGTATTTTATTGAATTGGGAAAAGCTGTAATTGAATTCTTTCATAGACCTTGAAGGTTTTCAAAACCTTCAAGGTCTAAACAAAAATAAAAATAATGAAACCGGAAATAAAGGATTTAATAGAAGTTTCGCGCTTTTACGGGCAAAACA
>CAYWBV010000021.1:0-23976 GCA_964455785.1 uncultured Maribellus sp. | reverse complement strand
CGGGCTTCCAGAAAAGCTTCGAAGTTTTTGCTGTAATCGTTGTTCGAAATAAATTTGGCCGGCGGTGTGGTTTTGAACTGGTCAAACTTTGGTCCGGTAAGTTCCCGCTTTTTCCCGTTGATTTCGCCCGGGTCACCCGGCGCCCAGCCTTTGGCTGTGCTGCCTGTAAAGTAGCCGTTTTCGCCCAGCGCCTCGGCATAGGTTTTAAATTTTGCCGGGAACAGTGGCGAGTGGTTGGCGGCTTCTTCCAGTTGCCAACTGTTACGCCCGGTTAAAATACACGACCGCGAAGGGGCACATTTGGCATTTGGCGTATAAGCGCGGGTAAACAAAATCCCCTCGCTGGCTACCCGGTCGAAAGCCGGGGTTTTTATCCAGTCGCACCCGTAGGCGCCAAAATGTTTCCACGACGCATCGTCGGCAATGGCAAACAGAATGTTCGGTTTTGGTGGCGGCGCAGGCTCGGTTTTACAACCTGCAAAAAACAAAGTTACTGTTATCGTAAGGGCTATAATAATCGGAACTTTTTTCATCATTCGACAGATTGTTATTTTTTCTTTTCAGTTGTTGTTTTGGCGTGTAAATTTAACTTATAATTTTACGCAATTCAAATACGGAACTTTAACTTTTAAAACAAATAAAATGAAGAATATTTGGTTTTTAATGGCGTTGCTGGTATTAGTTTCCTGCGCCAAACAACCGGTACAGCCCGTCCTGGTTGACGAAACAACTTTCAAGACAGAACACGACGGAAAAACGGTCGAACTTTTCACTTTAAAAAATGAAAACGGGCTGGTTGCCCAGATTACCAATTATGGTGGTCGTATAATCAACCTGTGGACGCCCGACAAAAAAGGCGATTTTGCTGACATTGTGATTGGGTACGAATCGCTGGACGGTTACCTGAACTCGAACGAAATTTATTACAGCGCGTTGATTGGCCGTTACGGAAACCGCATTGCCAAAGGGCAGTTTACACTGAATGACTCGGTTTACACCCTGGCAACCAATAACGATGTGAATCATCTGCACGGCGGCATCAAAGGTTTTTGTAATGTGGTTTGGGATGCAAAAAGAATTAACGGACAGACACTGGAACTGAACTATCTTTCGCCCGACGGCGAAGAAGGATATCCCGGCAACCTGAACGTGAAAGTGGTGTACACATTAACAAACGAAAACGAACTGAAAACCGAATACCGGGCTACCACCGACAAACCGACCCCGGTAAACCTCACCCAGCACTCGTTTTTTAATTTACAGGGTGTGGGCAGTGGCGAGGTAAAAGATCATATTTTACAAATCAACGCCGATTTTTATACTCCGGTTGACGCCGGTTTGATACCGACCGGCGAGTTGGCTCCCGTGGAAGGCACTCCGATGGATTTTCGTACTCCGACCGCAGTTGGCGCCCGCGTGGACGAAAACTTTGAACAGTTGGTTTTTGGGAAAGGTTACGACCACAACTGGGTTATCAATACAACAGAAAGCGAGTTGAATTTTGCTGCAAAAGTAGTTGAACCGGTTTCAGGAAGAACCCTGGAAGTATTTACCAACGAACCGGGCGTTCAGTTTTATGGCGGTAATTTTCTCGACGGCAGCGACTCAGGAAAGGGCGGCAAAATTTTTAGCCACCGTTCGGCGCTGTGCCTCGAAACCCAGCATTTCCCCGACAGTCCCAATCAGCCCAACTTTCCTTCTACCATTTTAAATCCGGGGGAAGAGTATTATTCGGTTTGTGTTTACAAATTCGGGGTTGAAAAGTAATTTTTGAAATATTGAAACAGGAAAGGTGTCATCGGTTCAAAAACAAACCTGATGACACCTTTCTTTCTTTTTACCTGTTTTTTTACTGACGATTGAACGAACCATGTCTTTTGTAAAAAATTTGACCGAAGAAAAACCTGCGTTGTTTTTACCCAAATGCAAGAATCAAAAGAAAAATGACCTCAAAGATTTTGTAACCTGAAGATTCTATGTGAATTATTGGTTTTCAATACTTTGAATAAAGTCACAGATCGAATAGGCGACAGTTTTGCCATAGGCTCTTGCTCCGTCTTTGGAAACCATAATACCCGAAACATTCGCGTAAGGAAATTCAATGGTACCGGCAAATTTTATCCCGTCAAGAGTCCCGGCCCAGCTGCCAAAACTCTTCCCTTTCGTATAATTTGCTGCTGTATTCCACGATGTTCCAAATGGTATAAAATGGCGGTGGTACGATTTGATTTCGCCATAAGAATATTTTTCAAGTAATTTTGAGAAAATAATCTGATTCTTTTCGATCTCCGGCTCTGCGTTTCCGGCGATATAAATATCTTCATTATTGGAGCCAAATAACCAGGGACAATGTAAATCGAGAGCGACAACAACTTTTTCTTCACCCCACACCGGAACGATTTCGCGCAGTGCCGACGTAGAAGCGTAAACGGATTCTCCATCATAATCTCTGTTGTGATCTCTGGGTCGGCGGTTTTTTCCCTGGTCGCCATTTTCCACGCCATCTTTATCCACAAACGGGATAATCAAAAACTCCACATTTTGTCTTAAAAACTCCAGATTTTTTTCATTCAGGATACTTTCCATGAGTCCTTCCAGCACATAACTGGCCATCATCTCGCAGGCATGATGGCGCGCTGTAATCAACACTTTAAATTTGGGTTGATTTTCCGAAGCGGATAGGATTATTTTTTCAACTGCCCTTTCTCCGTGAGTGATACACAGAGTGTCTGTGTTTAGATTAGTCTTGTCGGACAATGTTGACAAAAACCAGCGTAAATCTTTCTCTGTATAGGGAAATGCAACGCTAAAGTAGGCAACTGTATCCTGCTCTGAAAAAGTAAAAGTAAATCCGTTGCCGGTAATCCTTTTCTCGCCATACCATTTCCAGGTATCGTCGTTGTTTAAACTGTAGGCCGGACCATATTTGGCAAACATGTTTTCCTGATCGAATTTAAAAAAAACACGTTTCCCTGAAATACCCGATGCTTTAAAATACCAGTAAAACCAAGGACCTTCGGTAAACGACAAGTCGGGTTCTAACCAAACCGTGTCCTCTGATATTTTGTTGACAATAATATTTCCTCCGGGAAAATCTGCCGAAATTTTTACAGGATTCTGGCCATTTGTCAAACAAAAATTCAAAACAAAAAAGATGAAGGAAAAAATTTTCATATCGTAAAAATTAGATATAGCCGCAATAAAGTTTTGACGAAAAACCAACATTCCTAAAATAGCATTTATTATTTAATTTGTTTGCCGTCATCTTACCTTGATATTGAAAAGCAATAAGGAATCGTCGGTGATATTTATTTTGGATTAAATTTGTATCCGGTGTATCCGGTTTTAATCCAGTAAACGATGGGAAAAGGGATTCGGCAAAAGTTAATAATCAGTTTCATCATCCTCTTGTTGGCAACGAAAGTTTATCCCCAACTGGATCCTATCCTTACACAATATATGTTCGGCACACAGGTTATTAATCCCGCCTATGCCGGGATGTGGGAGAAAGTGGGTTTTTCTTCGCTTATCCGTAAACAGTGGGCCGGAATTGACCGTACCCCGCTAACCGAAGTTATTTCTTTCCATTCGCCCCTCAAAAACGAGTATGTTGGTGTAGGGCTCAATGTTATGAATGACCATTTTGCCAGGGAAAACCGGTTGAGTATTTTTGGCGATTATGCTTACGAAATTTCGCTGACACCCAAAACGAGGTTGAGGTTTGGATTAAAATTTGGGTTTATGAACTACAAAAATCCTCTTTCTGAATACGAACTTTACCCCGATGGAGAATATGACGAGGCCTTTGCCGAAGATGTCGATTTAAAGTTTCTCCCCAATTTCGGGGTTGGCGCCTTTTTATACGAAGAAAACTACTATGTCAGTCTTTCAGTCCCCAAATTTATCGAAAACAGTTTTAAAGCAAACGTCAACAATTACTCCACACAGGCCGAAGTAAGGACAATGTATTTGGGGGGAGGGTACGTTTTCAGATTGACGTCGCTCAACAATCTGATATTTAAACCTACCGCTATGATGAAGGCCACCTGGGGCGCCCCGCTGCAGCTTGATGTTGCCGCAAATATTATGTTGCGCGAAAGACTCTGGCTCGGGGTGATGTACCGATCGGGCGATGCTGTCTGTTTTACTTCCCAGTTTTTTTTGAACAACAATTTGCGTTTAGGTTTTGCTATGGACATTACTTACACTGAAATTTATCCCTATCAGTACGGAACTTACGAAATTACGCTGGGTTACGACATTGATTTTTACGGACGAAGTTACGTCAGGGCAAAATACTTTTAAGATTTTCATTTCAGGCGCACTCCCTGAAAAATTTCATATATTTGCATATTTTTTTAAAATCAGGATAGAAATTCCATTTTTCATGAGTAATAAGTTTCAGGAATACAAACAGTTGGATTTGTCGCAAATCAACAAGGAAGTGTTGACGCGCTGGCAGGAAGATGACACATTTCACAAGAGTATTTCCACGCGCGAGGGGCATCGTACCTTTGTATTTTACGAAGGACCGCCTTCGGCCAACGGCATGCCGGGAATCCATCATGTTATGGCGCGTGCAATTAAAGATATTTTTTGCCGGTATAAAACCATGAAAGGGTTCCGTGTTCACCGCAAAGCCGGATGGGATACACATGGGTTGCCCGTGGAACTGAGTGTGGAAAAAGCGCTGAATATAACCAAAGACGATATTGGAAAAGTTATTTCGGTTGAAGATTATAATAATGCCTGCCGGAAAGAGGTGATGCGTTATACACGCGAGTGGGAGGAACTCACCCGCATTATGGGTTACTGGGTGAATATGGACGACCCGTATGTTACCTACGATAACCGGTACATCGAAACTGTGTGGTGGCTGTTGAAACAAATATACAGCAAAGGGTTAATGTACAAGGGATACAGTATTCAGCCCTACTCGCCTGCCGCCGGAACAGGTTTAAGCTCGCACGAGTTGAACCAGCCCGGCTGTTACCGCGATGTGAAAGATACCACGGCTACTGCGCAGTTTAAAGCCATCCGGAACGAACGGTCGGAATTTCTTTTCGATGGCATCGATTCCGATTTATATCTTCTGGCCTGGACCACCACTCCGTGGACGTTGCCTTCCAATACCGCGCTTTGTGTTGGCCCGTCCATAAAGTATGTAAAGATTAAAACGTTTAACCCGTACTCCGCACTCCCGGTCACTTTAATTTTAGCGAAAGATCTTTTGCACACCCATTTTAACCCGAAGGGGGAGGAATTGTCGTTAGAAGAGTTTAAACACGGCGACAAGATAATTCCTTATCGAATACTGGCTGAATATGGCGGCTCCGAATTAAAAGGCGTTCAGTACGAGCAATTAATCGAATGGGTAAAACCAAAAGGGAAAGCGTTTGAAGTGATAACCGGCGATTTTGTAACTACCGAAGACGGGACCGGAATCGTACATATTGCGCCTACTTTTGGCGCCGACGACGATCGGGTTGCCAAACAAAACGGAATTTCTCCGTTGATTGTTGATGATATCGATGGAAAGATTCAGGCGCTGGTCGACAAAAAAGGTCGCTTTTCGCTGATTGAAAATATGTCGGAAGCTTTTGTTTCTGAATTTGTAAATGTTGAAAAGTACAAAGACTTTGCGGGGAGGTACGTGAAAAACGAATACGACGAAAACCTTACCGAAAAGGATTCAACGGTTGATGTCGATATTTCGGTGATGCTGAAACAGGAAAACAAGGCTTTCAAAATAGAAAAACACGTACATAACTACCCGCACTGCTGGCGGACTGACAAACCAGTGTTGTACTACCCGCTCGATTCGTGGTTTATTAAAACGACAGCGGTAAAAGACAAAATGGTGGAGCTGAACAAGACCATCAACTGGAAACCGCAGTCAACCGGAACAGGAAGGTTTGGAAACTGGCTGGAAAATCTGGTTGACTGGAACCTGAGCCGGTCGCGTTTCTGGGGAACCCCGTTGCCCGTTTGGAGAACCGATGACGGTTCGGAGGAAATCTGCATCGGCTCGACTGAAGAACTGATGGCCGAAATTAAAAAAGCCATAAAAGCCGGGTTTATGAAGGAGAATCCGTATGAAGGATTTGTTGCCGGAGATAATTCAAAAGAAAATTACAACAAAATAGATCTTCACAAACCGTATGTCGATGCAGTTGTATTAGTGTCGCCTTCCGGGAAAAAGATGTTCCGCGAACCCGATTTGATTGACGTTTGGTTCGATTCGGGCTCCATGCCGTACGCACAACACCATTATCCGTTCGAGAACAGCGAAAAATACAACCCGGGCACAGGAAAAGGTGTTTTCCCGGCCGATTTTATTGCTGAAGGAGTAGATCAGACGAGAGGATGGTTTTTCACTTTACATGCCATTGCAACGATGATTGACGAATCGGTGGCGTTCCGGAACATTATTTCCAACGGGCTGGTGCTCGACAAAAACGGGAACAAAATGTCGAAACGCCTCGGCAATGCTGTCGATCCGTTTTCCACAATAGAAAAATATGGTTCCGATCCGCTGCGCTGGTATATGATTACCAACGCACAACCCTGGGACAACCTGAAATTTGATATGGAAGGTGTGGAAGAGGTGAAACGTAAGTTTTTCGGAACACTTTACAACACGTATAACTTTTTTGCCTTGTACGCAAATGTTGACGGATTCCGGTATTCCGAAGCGGAAATCCCGGTGGAACAACGTCCGGAACTTGACCGCTGGATTCTTTCTTTGCTGAATTCTCTGATAAAAGAAGTCGGCGAAAGTTATGAAACGTACGAACCAACCCGCGCCGGACGTGCTATTTCCGAATTTGTAACCGAAAACCTGAGTAACTGGTTTGTCCGGTTGAGCCGTAAACGTTACTGGGGCGGAGAATACACCGCTGATAAAATTTCGGCCTACCAAACATTGTATTCCTGTTTGCTGAATGTGGCCAAATTAATGGCGCCCATCGCACCATTTTATGCCGATTTGCTTTTTACCGATTTAAACAAGGTTACAGGTAAAGAATCCGACCAAAGTGTACATCTTGCCGATTTTCCGGATTTTAATAAAAAGTTTATCGACAAAGACCTGGAAGAAAAAATGGACATCGCCCAGAAAGTTTCTTCCATGATTCTCGCATTGCGCCGGAAAGAAAAGCTGAAAGTACGCCAGCCACTGGCAAAAATTATGGTGCCTGTGTTAAATCCGCATTTCCGCGATCAGTTTGACGCTGTTAAAAATATCATTTTAACGGAAGTAAACGTGAAAGAAGTGGAATACCTGACCGACGGCGGCGGAATTATCAAAAAGAAAATAAAACCGAACTTTAAAACGCTCGGCCCGAAATACGGGAAGCTGATGAAAGAAATCGCTGCAACGGTAAACGGGTTTGGGCAAGCGGAAATTGCTGAACTCGAAAAATCGGGAGAATATCCAATCGTTGCCGGAGGAAAAAAGATAGTACTTTCACCGGAAGACGTGGAAATTCAAACCGAAGACATCCCCGGATGGATTGTGGCAACCGAAGGACAGATAACCGTTGCGCTTGACATCAACGTAACGGAAGAACTAAAACAGGAAGGGATTGCCCGCGAGTTCATCAATAAAATTCAGAACCTGCGGAAAGAAAGTAACTTCGAAGTCACCGACAGAATTATCCTTTCTATTCTGAAACATGACAAAATTAATGATGCTGTAATCAATCATAAAGATTATATTTGTGCGCAAACTTTGGCAAACGAGCTAAAACTGGTTGATAATCTGAACGATTCGGAAGCCAGGGAAGTAGAGATTGACAAAGATGTGGTTACATTTATTTTGGTGGAACGACAGAATAAATGATATGTTGTATGACCTAATTTTAGTACAAAATTTTTACTAATTTAGGGTGCTTTTGTAATTGTTGGAAAGAACTTAAACCCTTTTATTATGGGAGAAAAAAATAGATATTCGGATGCCGAGTTATTGGAATTTAAGGAACTGATCCTGGAGAAACTAAAAAAAGCCCAGGACGATTACGAGATGTATAAAAATTCCATAACCATGGGCGATGGGAACGATACGCAGGATACGTCGCCCACATTTAAAGTACTGGAAGAGGGCGCCGCAACACTTTCGAAGGAAGAAGCCGGAAAACTTGCCCAAAGGCAGTTGAAATTTATTCAGTATTTGCAGGCCGCTCTGGTTCGTATTGAGAACAAAACCTATGGTATTTGCCGCGAAACTGGCAAATTAATTTCGAAAGAAAGGTTGCGGGCCGTGCCTCATGCAACACTTTCCATCGATGCCAAAAAGAATCAAAAGTAATTTTAAAGGTTAGTAATATGCTCTTCGGGTTATTCATTCCAATGAAATATCCGGGGGCATTTTTATTTGAATACCATGAATATTTCACGCCGTTCAAAATCCCTGGCAATCATCCTGTTCATTTTGATTATTGACCAGATTCTAAAAATATGGATTAAAACCAATATGTCGCTGGGCGACGAAATTGTGGTTTTTAAAGACTGGTTTATCCTTCATTTTGTCGAAAACAACGGGATGGCTTTCGGGTTCGAATTTGCCGGGGAGTACGGGAAAATGTTCCTGAGTATATTTCGCATACTGGCCGTAATTGCCATCGGCTGGTACCTGTTCAGGCTTACGAAAGAAAAAGAACTGCCTTTTGGTTTTATTGTCAGCATTTCGCTTATCCTGGCCGGAGCTATCGGAAATATTATCGACAGTTTGTTTTACGGAATGATATTCGATCACAGTTACGGGCAGGTGGCTGCCATGTTTCCCGAAGGCGGAGGGTATGCCGGCTTTTTGCACGGGAAAGTAGTCGATATGTTTTATTTTCCGCTGGTTAGTGGCTATTACCCCGACTGGCTACCATTCTGGGGCGGAAACGAATTTCTTTTTTTCAGACCGGTTTTTAACATTGCCGATTCTTCCATCACCATTGGGATATTTCTGATCCTGTTTTTTTACCGGAATTACTTTAATAAACTGGATAAAAAAACAGATGAAACCGGAGAAGATACTGCCGAAACAAATGAAGTCGCCGGAACGGTATAGATTTTATGACCAACACATCTAAATGAACCCATTTTGTTATACAAACTGACTTGTGATACATGGATGCCGTAAAAGTTTTTACCAAAAAATTGAGCTTTACGTTCATTGGCATAGTCTTATTTTTATTCTGTTACACACGCATTAATGCACAAAATACGGGAGAGGAAAAACGGCAATCAGTTTATGTTGAGTTGCTTGGAAGCGGCGTTTTTGGGTCGGTAAATTACGACTTTCGTTTGTCGCAGAGGCAGGACGGATTGGGAATGCGCGTTGGCGCAGGAATGATTCCTGATGTGCTTGTTATTCCACTTGAGCTAAATGGTTTGATTGGACAGAAAAAGGTAGCTTTCGAGTATGGGGCAGGTATCTCAAACGGCATTTTTTTGAAACCCAAAGCAGGTGATGAAACTTTTTCAACCGGCATTGATGGTTATGGTTTTATTGTTTATGCCAAAGGCGGAATCAGAGTCCACCCGAAGAATAATGGCATTGTATTTAATTTTAACTGGATGCCGATGATGAATGCAGAAGAAATCCGTTGGATCTGGTTTGGTATAGGAATAGGTTACAGTTGGCGATAATTTTCCCCTGCTACTGTTGTGTTTTTTCCCGGTATTACCCATATTATTTTTACTTTTGTACACTTCGTTTTCATATTGAACGATTATGGAAAATCAATTGATTATTTATAACACGCTGACCCGAAAAAAGGAGGTTTTTAGACCGGTTGTCGAGGGGAAAGTGGGATTGTACGTATGTGGTCCCACGGTTTACAGCGACTCGCACCTCGGTCATGCCAGGCCAAATATTACTTTTGATTTGCTTTTTCGGTACCTCACCTTTTTAGGTTACAAAGTACGTTATGTCAGAAACATAACGGATGTGGGACATTTGGAAAACGAAGCGGAGGAAGCCGGAGAAGATAAAATCTCGAAAAAAGCGAGGCTCGAACAAATCGAACCCATGGAAGTGGTGCAAAAATATATGAACACATTCCACCGGAACATGAACGAGCTAAATGTACTTCCGCCCAGTATCGAACCGCGCGCTTCGGGGCACATCATCGAACAGCAGCAAATGGTCGATTCTATATTAAAAAACGGTTATGCTTACGAAGTGAACGGTTCTATTTATTTCGATGTTGAAAAATACAACCAAAAATATCAGTACGGAAAATTATCAGGAAGAAACCTGGATGATATAAAAACCAATACCCGCCAGTTGGAGGGACAGGATGAAAAGAAAAATTCATTCGATTTTGCCCTTTGGAAAAAGGCTGTGCCAGAACATATTATGCGCTGGCCCTCGAAATGGAGCGACGGATTTCCGGGCTGGCACCTCGAATGTTCGGTGATGAGTACCAAATATCTGGGCGAGCAGTTCGACATCCACGGCGGCGGGATGGATCTCACTTTTCCACACCACGAGTGCGAAATTGCACAATCGACAGCCAGCCAGGGAAAAGAGGCCGTTCGGTATTGGATGCACAACAACATGATTACCATCAACGGGCAAAAGATGGCCCGCTCACTCGGTAATTTTATCAGGCTCGATGAACTTTTTTCGGGAAAACACGAATTTTTGCATCAGGCATATTCACCCATGACCGTGCGGTTTTTTATTTTGCAGGCCCACTACCGCAGCACCATCGATTTTTCAAACGAGGCCCTGCAGGCGTCTGAAAAAGGGCTGGAGAGGTTGCTCACCGCAGTAAAAACACTGGAAGAATTGACGGTTTCTGCTGAATCGACCATCGATGTTTTATCATTAAAAGAGAAGTGTTTCGCCGCTTTGAACGACGATTTAAACAGCCCTGTTGCCATCGCCCATTTGTTTGATGGAGTAAGAATGATAAATTCAGTAAAAGCAGGAACAGAAAAAATTTCGGCAAAAAGTTTTCAGGAGCTGAAATCGTTTTTCCACACCATGATTTTTGATATTCTGGGATTAAAGGATGAACAAACTGCCGGGGCGAACGATAATTCGGTTTTAAACGGCGCCGTCGATTTGTTGCTGAAACTCCGGATGGAAGCCAAAGCCAGCAAAAACTGGGCAACTGCCGACAAAATCAGGAACGAACTGAATGCCCTCGGTATCGAAATTAAAGATACCAAAGACGGGTTTGAGTGGAATTTGAAAAGCCCCTCCTGACCTCCCCGAAGGGGAGGAAAAAGACTCCGACAGGAAAGCCGGGGAGTTTTGAGGACAGGTGATAAATACAAAAATTTGAAAAAAACAGTTACAAAAATATTTTTTGACAAAATTCCCCCTCGGGGGATTAAAGGGGGCTTCAATATGTTTTCAGGAATAGTAGAAGGATTTGGAACGGTTGTAAAAATCGAAAAAGACAAGCAGAATGTTCATTTTACGCTCACTTGTCTGTTTGCCGATCAGCTAAAGGTCGATCAGAGTCTCTCGCACAACGGTGTTTGTCTCACCGTGGTCGAAGTAAACAAAGAGGCGAAAACCTACAAAGTGACGGCGATAAAAGAAACGCTGCTGAAATCGAACCTCGGGTTGCTGGAAGTGGGCTCGAAGGTAAATCTCGAACGGAGTATGATTATGAACGGACGGTTAGACGGCCACATTGTCCAGGGGCATGTTGATCAGACGGCTACTTGCACAAAAGTGGAAGAGGCCGATGGAAGCTGGTATTATACGTTTGAATACGGTTTCGATATTAACAAAGCCCGCCAGGGTTATATGACGGTTGAAAAAGGTTCGGTTTGTGTTAACGGCGTCAGCCTCACGGTGGTCAACTCAAAGGACAATTCTTTCCAGGTGGCTATTATTCCGTTCACTCACGATGTGACTAACTTCCATACTTTTAAAGCCGGGTCGGTGGTCAATATCGAATTCGATATTATCGGGAAATATCTGAGCAAACTGAATTCCTACAATCGATAAAATAGGAAAGAAATTAAGAGAGCCTGCTTCGGCGGGTTTTTTTGTGCCCTTCTCTGAACAACAAATAACTGAATCTGTTTCATTTTACATTTGAAATGGCTAACTTTTCAGCATGAACAAAACCGCATTGATAACAGGCGCTTCAAAGCGTATTGGCCGGGCAGTGGCCGAACATCTGGCCGGGAAAGGATGGAATGTTGCGATTCATTATAATACTTCGGAAAAGCCCGCACTGGATTTTTCGGAAGAGTTAAAACAGAAATATCCGAAACAAATTTTTGGAGTAGTAAAAGCCGATCTTTTGAATGAAAAGGAGGTTTCGGAACTGGTTCGACGGGTAATTTCTGAATTTGGGATTTTCCGGCTTTTAATCAACAACGCGTCGGTTTTCGGGGCCGGTTATATCAGGGAAACAAAGGATGAATGGTTTGACAGCCAGATTGGTGTTAACCTGAAAGCGCCATTTATTTTGATGCGCGATTTTGTCAATTTTTGTCAAAGCGGAGATATTATCAACTTCGTGGATACCCGGATAACGACAAACAAATCGGATTTTGCAGCCTATTCTCTTTCCAAAAAAGGACTCTGGGAGCTCACGAAAATGGCCGCGCTGGAGTTTGCCCCCGAAATAAGGGTGAATGCCATTGCTCCGGGCGTTACCCTTGCGCCGGAGGATAAAGATGAAACCTATCTGCAAAAACTGGCAGGCAGTATCCCCATGAAAAAACCGGGAGGAGTTGTGCCGGTTTTAAAAAGTATCGATTATATTTTGGGAAACGACCACCTCACAGGGCAACTGCTTTTTGCCGACGGTGGCGAGAACCTCGGAGTAAATGTTTAAACTTTAAAATATGGCAGTAATCAGGGTGAAAGACCTGCTCATCAGGACATATATCGGGTTCAACCCCGAAGAGATGGTCAATAAACAGGATGTGATAATCAATTTTGAAATTGAAACGGAAATTCCGCACGGCGCCATGGAAATGGATGAACCGGTGGACATTCTCGATTATAAAACCATCACAAAAAAGGTGATAACCCTGGTGCAGGACGGGCAGTTTAAACTACTGGAGGTACTCACGCAAAAAATCCTCGACCTGATTATGGAAGATGAAAACGTAAAACGGGCGCGTGTGGAGGTTGACAAGCCACACGCCCTGAGGTTTGCCCGTTCGGTTTCAGTGGAAATGGAGGCCCGGAGATGAATGAATGTATTATTGGAATTGGTTCAAACCTCGATGCGGAAACAAACATCGGGAAAATGTTAAAGATTTTGGCTGAAAAAGTGGAGGTGGTCAGCATATCATCATTTCTGGAAACCAAACCCGTAGGAATAACCGAACAGCCCGATTTTCTCAACGGCGCAGTAAAAATTCATACCCGTTTCCCTTTGGAGGAACTAAACCGGTTGCTTAAAGCTATTGAGGATGAATTGGGACGCGATCGTACGGCGCCGAAGTGTGGCCCGCGCACAATGGATCTGGACATCGTAGTCTGGAACGATAAAATTATTGATCCGGATTATTATACCCGCGATTTTCTGAAAAGCGCTGTCGATCAGTTACGTTGATTTTTTTGTATAAAACCGGGTAAACAGTTCATTGAGCTCCTGTATCCCATTTATTTCGCCTAAATCTTCCACAATAAAATCAGCTCCGCCTGCTTCCAGTTCCGCGCGGTTGTTTTCGCGGGCAATTCCCAGAACGAATCCGAAATTTCCTTTTTTGCCGGCCTGCACCCCCGAAACCGCATCTTCAACAATAATTGATTTTGAAGGATTTGTATGTAATATTTCACAGGCCGTTGTAAAAATATCGGGTTCCGGTTTTCCGTGAAGGTTGAGTTCCGCAGAAACAACACCATCGACACGGGCGCCAAAAACCGGCAGAAGTTGTACCGCTTTTAAAACCTGCTCGCAGTTTTTGCTCGACGAAGCCACGCCCAGTTTAGTTTCCGCCTTTAGCAGTTGATAAATCAGATTCAATGTCGATTCGTAAACTTCCACTCCCTCTTTTTCAATTACTTCGTTAAATGTTTCGTTTTTCCGGTTGCCTAATCCGCAAATAGTTTCTGTCCCCGGCGCGTCGGAAGGATCCCCAAACGGGATGGCTATTCCGCGCGATTGTAAAAACGATTCAACTCCTTTGTAACGGGGTTTTCCGTCAACATACGGTAAATAATCGCCGGCGTGGGTGAACTCTCGGAATAGCTCACCATGTTCCTTTTCCCTTTTTATCAAATATTCGTCGAACATTCTTTTCCAGGCAGAAGCATGAGTAAGCGCGGTTTTTGTAATCACGCCGTCCATATCGAAAATCACAGCTTCAAAATTCAGGTTTTTCATAAAAAAAACAGTTAATTGTAAATCATCAAATCAATCAGAGTATTTCCGAAAAATGCTGGTTGAACTGTTCAAAAGTCATGGGGTATGGTTCCCCCATATTTTCAAGATATTTTGTTGAGAATGAGTTAAAATTAAATTTGGCAAGGTAAGTATTGTTTACTTTTAGCAAAGCCCAGATTTGCAAATACAAGGCTTCTTCGTTCAGATCGTCGTAATCGAGAATACGCCGGGCGATGGCATCTATTTCTTTGAGATTTCCCTCTTTTTTATAGATGGAGGCCAGTTTCAGCAGGTTGTCGATAACCTGATTGCCGGTTAACCCGCGGATTTCATCCAGCCACGGCCAGTTTGATTCTTTCATAAAACGACCTTCTTTTACCAGCAGGAAAAAAGTTTCCAGTTGCTGCTGGTTCATTTCTCCTTTTATGTTGCAAAGTTGATATGCCTCGACAAAATCGCAAAAAAACGGATCCCTCATTTTTGCGGTTATAAAACCATTCTGAACCTTAATTTCAATACCTTCGGTTTGTATCAGCAACTTTCGGAGTTTATTCAGCGTAACTGCTCGGTTGTTGGCAACTTTTCCTGAAGTTATCCCGGGCCAGAGAGCTTCGTTGATGTCGGATATCGGGGCGCCGTTTCCGGTTTTCAGAGTATAAACCAGAATATACAACAGGAGTTCCTTTACCTTCGGTGTAAACATTTCAGTAATATCGTTGCCCTGGTTATCGATTACCCTGAATTTTCCAAACAAACGGATTTGATTTCCAGACTGGGGCAAGGGCAGGTTTATCACCGGTCTTTTTCTTTTTGTTTTTATTCCTGTAGCGATGAAGTAAACAATTGCAAATGTGGAGGCAAGCAGAAAAAGGAGAATAAGAGTTTTGGCCAACGAAAATTTTTTTTCACCATCTTCTTCTTTTTTGTTGGTCAGCACAATGTCTTCGCTTAACGCCAGCCGGTTAATTTCTTCGTTTCCCAGCGGACGGTTCCAGAAATTCAGGTCGTCGATATAACCGCGCAGGCTGGCCCCATCCGAAAGGGCGCTGCCCAGAAATATATCGCCTTTGCCCGAAAATGGCGGATGCCCGTTGGAATTCCCTACGTTTTTACCGTTCAAAAAAATGGCTTGTTCCCCGGTTTCGATAATGTAACGCCAAACCATGTGGTACCAGGTATTGGGCTGAAGTTTTTCCTCAGAGATATAGTCGTTCGACCAAAGTCCGAAATAGGGGTGTCCTGAACGTAAAATCAGGTGAAGGCCGCGCCGGTAGCCGCTTTCGTGATTTCCCAAAACCGCATTGTCTCCAAATTCAAGGATCTCGGAAAATTTTACAAAACAACTGACCGTAAAACTGCTGTTTCTCAGTTTAAAATTTTCAGGGTCGCCAATTGTAATACTTGCATTTTCGGGGAGTTTTAGTACATTTCCTCTTTCAATATCCTGCGTGAAAGAGTAGTTCTCGCCACTAAAAACCATTTCTGGCGACAGGGCATTTGTTACAACCCTCTCAAAATCGAATTTCGCCGTAATCCCATCCGAAAGGTTTAAGGGCGCCGCCATAATGGTATAACTTTCGGGTATTTCCATTTCGCCGGTCACTACAATCTGCTGCGGTGTTAACCGGTAGCCGGGCACAAAAGGCGAAAGTATAATTTCTTCACCTCCACGATACGGAAAACTGAATTTCCCTCCGGTGACCGTAACTTCCGGGCTTTTCCAGTACACTTTTTCCATCGTTTTCCCCGAAATTTTTATGGCGCCGTTTATCCAGGTAAAAGAATTTAGCTGCGAAATGATGAATGAAAACCCATCCGGATTGTCTCCACCCACCATCAGAAAATTGGGCCGTTTGCCAAATCTTGTCCAGTTTTCGAGTAGAAAATTAATATAGTCGGGAATCATATTCAAACCACGCAGGGTCGATGAGGTTTTGATGGGCAAACGATCGAAAGCATCAATCATAAAAAGTTCAAGATTGGTGCCCGTGTTTTGCGGATAACCTGTATTCTGCGAAATATCATCGGCCGATACCTGCAATATATAGTTGTCGATATGGTGTAGAATTCGGCTTTCGCTGACAAAATTTCCGTCGATAAAAAAAATGATGTTTCGTTTGGCCTGGATCAGGTATTCGATGGAAGGCCAGGTTTCGCCCCGCGGTAGAAAGAATATTTTGTCAGAGATGGCTGCCGTATTGATGACCGAATCGAGCACTGCAATATCTCCCTCGTAGTTGAGAAAAACCGGAAATATTTTCGATTCATTGTTTTCTGTTATTTTTAGGATTTGTTCGAGTAAAAAGGAAAAGTCCTGATTTGTTCCCGACAAAATTATTTTTCGGTTTTGCATCGTTGCAGCGACTTTTATTCCTGAATAATTATTCGAATTAAAAATTTCCCAAAAGTTTGGGTCATTCAAATTACCTGCATTTCCCTCGGCAATCAGAAAAGTAAAGTCCGACAATTCGGTTGCTTTTGTTTCGTTTAACTGAACACAGGTTAACAGAGATACGTGCAGGAAAATATATATGAGCCATTTTTTCATCCGATCTTTAATCAATTGTCGTTGCCAAACCTTAATTTAAGGTTATTTACGACTCAAAAATATACTTTTTTAAAAGAAAACTAAATTTTAAAAAAGAAAAATTCAGATGGATAAATTATTTTGTATCAAATAGTTTTAATTTTAATTAATACGAAATTAAGATCAGATTAACCGTGACGTACAAGCCAGATTAAGTGGCAGCTAATTGGCGTCGTTTATAATTGCAGCAAACTTAATTCAATAATGGCCAGTAATTCGATCAAACGGAAACATTATCTGTTATTTATAGCCGGGGGTTTAACTTTTACCCTTTTCCTGGCTTTAACCAACAAGACCATTCATTATACTTCAACCAACGAGTTTTGCGCCTCGTGCCATGTGCATCCTCATGCCGACGCCACGTGGAAACTTTCGGTGCATCACAATACCCCCAGCGGGATTTCGGTAAATTGTGTTGATTGCCACCTCCCGCCGGAGGATCAATCTACCCGGTTTTTATACCGCAAGGCATATCACGGATTTCATGATTTGTATGTTTACCTGACCAAAGATGCCGAAGATATTAACTGGGAAGATAAAAGGACGCTTGAAGCGGCTGAACGTTTTGTTTATGAAGATGGGTGTAAAAAATGCCATACCAATTTATTTCCTTCCACGTTAAATGCGCTGGGTTGTGAGTCACATTTAAAATATTTACGTGAT
The DNA here is from genome assembly GCA_964455785.1 of uncultured Maribellus sp. Lineage (GTDB taxonomy): Bacteria > Bacteroidota > Bacteroidia > Bacteroidales > Prolixibacteraceae > Draconibacterium. Next base: position 6,414 of record CAYWBV010000021.1, on the reverse strand, counting down.
CCTGAAAGCACATCGTGTTTAAAATGTCACACCGGAATGGGGCATTACCGGGGTGAAACCGGATTGGCCGCCGGATTGGAAAATATAGCCGAGACAAAGGAAATTTTTACTGCACCAGCTTCCATTGCCGGATTTGAAGATTTTGAGGAGATGATTCCGGGAACTTCGGTATCATTTAAAATGGTTGCAGTACCGGGAGGTAAATTTCAGATGGGAAGCGCCGGTGATGAACCTTACCGGCGGCCCGATGAAAGCCCGGTTCGAGAAGTGGAAGTGGATAGTTTCTGGATGGCTGAAATTGAGGTTTCATGGGATGAATACCTGGCCTTTTTTAATGCCACAGGTTCACAAGGCCGGAAGGAGGCCGATGCGACCGACGAAAAAGTGGATGGTATTACCGGTGCAACACCACCCTGGGGCGCGCCCGACCAGGGGTGGGGAATGGGAAAAAGGCCTGCCATTACCATGACTTACCATGCCGCCGAAACCTATTGCCGGTGGATAAGCAGTGTAACCGGGAAAACTTACAGGTTACCTACCGAAGCGGAGTGGGAATATGCAGCTCGCGGTGGAACTTCCGGAGCATACTTTTTTGATGGTTCTCCTAAAGATTTTGAATCGGAAGGATTTTTTACACGGATTTTTGGCGCTGATACAACCGGAATCAATTCGTACGTGATTTACCAGGAGAACAGTCCGTACAAAACGCAGTTGCCTGAGAAAGTAAAAGCCAATCCGTTTGGATTAAAAAATATGCTGGGGAATGTGGCTGAATTTTGCCTCGATTATTATGACCCGCAAGTGTATGGGAAATATCCCCAGGGAGTAGTAAAAAATCCCAGAGGGCCACGAAACGGAGCAGAGCATGTGGTCCGCGGAGGATCGTATTTGAGTACTGCGAAAGATTTACGGATAGCCCGTCGCGATTTTACCCGGTCGGTTGACTGGCTGGTAACCGACCCGCAAATCCCGAAAAGTATCTGGTGGTATTCCGATTGTAAACATGTAGGGTTTAGGGTGGTTTGCGAACAGAACCCTGAAACCGCTCAACCCGATAATAATAAAAACTAAAATCATGGAAATGAATCAACTATCGCGCAGAAATTTTCTTGAAAAATCGGCACTGATTGGGGCTGCCGGTTTGGCCGGAATTAGTGCGCTCAGTTCTTGTGCCAAAAAATCGAAAGCCGTTGATTATGACTTTCCTCCGTTACATGATAAAGCGCCGGACGGCAAAAAATTAAGGGCCGGCCTGGTTGGCTGCGGAAACCGCGGGACAGGAGCGGCGCTGAACTTCCTGGAAGCCGGGAATGACCTTGAACTGGTTGCTTTGGCCGACGTTTTCAGCGATAAAGTGGAAGATTGCAGGAATAAACTTCAGAAACAAAAAGTGGAAATCCCGGAGGCCAATTGTTTCTGGGGTTTCGATGCGTATAAAAAATTACTCGAAGTTGATTTGGATATTGTAATCCTGGCAACTCCCCCTCATTTCAGGCCCGAACATTTCGACGCCTGTGTGCAGGCGAAAAAACATGTTTTCCTGGAAAAACCGGTGGCTGTCGATCCGGTGGGCGCACGTCAGATTATTGCTACCGCCAAAAAAGCGGAAAATATGGGGCTGACTGTAATAACCGGAACGCAGCGCCGTCATCAGGCTGATTATCTGGAAACCTACCGGCAGGTAGCTTCAGGGGCTATTGGCGAAATAACGTCGGCAAAAGCGTGGTGGTTGCAAACCCATGTTTGGTTCCGCACCCGCGAAGAGGGTTGGAGCGACATGGAATACATGCTTCGTAACTGGAATAATTTCTGCTGGCTTTGCGGCGATCATATTCTGGACACTCACGTTCATAATATCGATATTATCAACTGGTTTGTGGGTAAACATCCTGAAACCGCCATTGGGTTTGGAGGACGACACCATCGGTTGACCGGCGATCAATATGATTTTTTCAGTATTGATTTTGAATACGGAAACGGACTTTCGTCGCACAGCATGTCGCGTCAGATGGATGGTTGTGCAAATACTCTCGGAGAACTGATTGTGGGAACTGAAGGCTATACCAATTGTAAAAATACCGTTTTCAATCTGGATGGTTCGGTAAAGTGGAAATATGAATATCCAAAAAACAAAGATGGGAATTCAACCGAAGTGGTAAAAATTTCGCCGTATGTACAGGAACACATCCATTTGGTGACTGCCATCAGGACCAACTCTCCCATTGTGGAGGCCGAGCGGACTGCGGTTTCAACCCTGACTGCCATTATGGGGCGGACTGCGGCGTACACCGGGCGTAAAGTAGAATGGGAAGAGATGTTAAACTCTCCGGAAAGGTTAGGCCCGGAAACCTATGAAATGGGACCAGTTGCTATGGAATTTCCGGTACCTGTGCCCGGAATTCAGCATAAAGAATAATTCAAAACAATATGATTTCTGTCGTTATACCATTGTGGAACGAAAGCAGGTTGGTTGAACGGTTGCTGGAAGAGGTCCTGGCAAACCTTAAAAAGTCGGGCGAACGGTTTGAAGTGGTTTGTGTAGATGACGGCAGTACAGATTCTACAATACAAAAATTGCTTGCTCTCAGAGAAAAAAACGAGGCGGTAAAAATCATTTCGCTCTCGCGTAATTTTGGATTGCAGGCCGCACTTACCGCCGGATTGGAATACGCGAAAGGCGACTTTGTAGTAATGATGGACGGAGATTTTCAGGATCCGCCGGAACTGATTCCCGTATTATTTCAAAAGATCAAAGAAACAGGTGCAGATATCGTTTCGGCAGTGCGTGAACAGCGGAATGAAAAGTTTGCCAGGAAAATGTACATTACTATTTTTCACCACATCTTTAGCCGGATTACTGAAGGGCAGCAGGTGGCAAATACCGGAAACTTTTGTATGGTCAACCAAAAAGCACACCGGGCGATTTTAAAATTTTCCGAAAAAAATCGTTACATGCCAGGTATCCGGAATTTTATTGGTTTTAAACACGAGTTTGTGCTTTTCGACAGACCCGACAGGCTGGAAGGGAAAGGAAAGATGAGCCGGAGAAAGTTATTCGCTCTTGCCGCCGATGCCATTTATTCCTTTTCAAAATGGCCAATCAGGGCTTGTTTGTATTTAGGCCTGACAGGAATAATTATCTTTCTTGGCGCCATCGTTTATACTTTCGTTTCAAAAATTTTAGGACTTGCACCCATCGGTTGGTCATCGATGTTTCTGACGATTAGTTTTTTTGGTTCAGTCCAGTTGACCTTTTTGGGAATCATTGGCGAATATGTTTACCGGATTTTTAAGGAGGTACAGAATCGTCCGGTCTATTTTGTAAAAGATATTTATGAATAATCCCGTCAACATATTAACGGCAAAAAATGGTTTTATTACCTTCTGGTTTTTAATCGGTATTGTTTTGGTGTCTCTGGCGCCGAAAGCAGCCGTTAATGTTGACGAACAATTGCATTATCCCCATGCAAAAAATGTAGTTAACTGGTACCTTTCCGGAGGGAAAGATAAATCGTGTCTCGATACTCCGGTTACGAACTTAAAATATTACGGGCAGTCGGTCGATAATTTCACCGCTCTTTTTAATCGTGTATTTAAAGTAAAAAATGAATATCTGGTCAGACATTTTACCGGTGCCGTGTTTTTTTGGTTGTTGTTGTTGTTTGCCGGATTAATTGCCCGCCAGCTCAGCGGAACCTATCTTGTTTCAGTGATAACGCTTCTCTCGCTGGTTTTGATGCCGCGGTTATTTGGTCATGCGTTTGGAAACCTGAAAGATGTCCCGTTTGCTGCGGGTTACGCTGCCGGTATTTACGGAATTGTCAGTTTTTTGAAAGAAATGCCGAAACCCCGGTGGCGTACTGTTTTCGGATTGGGTGTGGCGATTGCGTTTACCTGCTCGGTACGCATTGGCGGTTTAATTCTGTTTGCCTACCTCGGTTTATTTGTGATCCTCTACTTTGTTTGGAAGCCTTTTGAACTTAAACAAATATTTTCAACTAAACCTTGTCTTGTAAGGCTATCGGGCCAGTTGGCAGTAATCTTTATCATTGGTTATTTTGCCGGGTTGCTGTTTTGGCCCTTTGCCTTGCAAGACATTTTTCGAAATCCCCTGGAAAGTCTTGCGGTAATGGAACACTACAAAGTGAGCATCCGCCAGGTTTTTGAAGGAGATTTGGTGTGGAGTACACAATTACCCTGGTATTATCTGCCTAAATGGCTGCTGATTTCAACACCCGAATTTATTTTGTTTGGTTTTTTATTTTTTGCGGCCTTTTTTGTGAACGAAGTTTTAACCGGAAATACAAAATCAGAAAATCATTTTTTTACCGAATTAATTGTCGGGTTTTCATTTTTGTTTCCGGCAGTTTATGTCATTGCTATTGGGGCGAATTTATACAGCGGAGTTCGGCAGATGATTTTTATTATGCCAATGCTGGCCGTTCTTTCAGTAACAGGTATGTTCAAATGGTTTCAATCGGGTCAGGGCAAAACCATAAAAATTCCGGTGCTGGCCGTATTTTTTGTTTTGATGATTTTCCCTTTGCAACACCAGGCCAAAACATTCCCGGCAGACTATATTTATTTTAATACGTTGGCGGGGGGAAACAAAAAAGCCTGGAGCAACTATGAATACGATTATTATTTTCACGGCATAAAAGCTCCGGCTGAATATCTCCTCGATTTGGTAAAAAATGAAAAGGATGTAGTTGTAGCAACCAATTGCAACCTGACCCAATATTTTGATCGTTCACCCAATATTTCAACACAGTATGTCAGGTATCTTGAACGAAGTTCGAAGGACTGGGATTATGGCCTGTTCGGGATAAATTATATTCATCCGTGGATGTTAAAAAATAATACATGGCAATCTCCCCAAACCATAAAGACGTTTTATCATAAAGGCAACCCGATTGCTATTTTGTTAAAAAACGATGATAAAACCGCTTTTAAGGGATTATCAAAAATGGAGAACCGGAATTTTGCAGAAGGGGAATACATGGTAAAAAAAGCGCTGGAGAATGATTCAAACAACGTATGGTTGTATGTAAACCTTGCAAAAGTGAACCTGACAAAAAATAATTTTGATGAATTTCAAAAAAATATAAACAGGGGAAAGGCAATTTATCCATTTTACGAACCCTTGTATTTACTTGAAGCGCAAAAATATTTTGATGAAAGTGAATATAAAACGGCACTTTCTGCGTTAAACGAATTAATGATAATAAATCCACGTTATAAGCCGGCAGGGCCTTTGTTTCAGTCGGTTAAAGAAAAGTTGAAAAAATAAATGTTGAATTTAAAATCGGTATAATGAAAACAGTGAAGAGTTTATTTGCATTTCTAATGCTCAGCCTTTTTAGCCTGCCGTACCTTTTAACGGCACAGGATAGCGGAACTTACATCGACAACCTGAATGTTCAGGACAGTTCGTATATGGAACAGGACTTACTTGCCGAAGCCGAAAGTTCAGGGTCAAACACGGTAGTAATTATTGTAATTGCTGTGGTTGTGATAGCGGCAGTTGTATTCTTTTTCCTGAAGAAAAAGAAAAAATAGGGATTCAGAAACTTGAAAAAGACCTGCCCGCAAAGCAGGTTTTTTTTTTGAAAAGCAGAACACCTTGTTTTTTTATTTAACATAGATCCGTGTTTTGACCGATTGTTGGTTATTAAATTCATGTTTATCATTGATCTAATACCTCGTTTTGTGCATATTGTTATTTAGACTGAATATAAATTATCGGCATGATTATATTTGTTTAGTAAAACATATTGTTAATAAGAACAAATTGTATTTAATCGTTCCAAACCAGCCAATTAGAAAATTCCACTATTTTTCTACTCGCGTATATTGAATTTTTTGAAAGATAAAAACAAGGATGATTTTATCTTATTTTTCGGTTATTTTTAATGTCTGAACGAATTTTGAACTTTACGCTGATTTTATGAAGTTCAATTCGAAGACAGAAATAAGCCGAATATTATAATCATTCCAATGTCACTTTCTAATATCAATTATAATTATGTTTTTAATAGTTTGATAATTATTTATGTTTAGTCAGTGAAAATGAATATCTTGTTAAGTTGTTAGTTTATTGCAACTTATTTATGGTCAAATGTACTTTTTTATATCTTTACAAACGTGGTTTTCTAACTTATTTATTAAAATTTTTAATGATGTCAAAAGTGTCTGTATGGGATTACTCATTTCGTTTTGAAGCAAAAAATGAGCATATGAAGAAGGAGGTATTTTACAAAGTGAAAAATTATCGTTATTGTTTGATAACGTGCGTGTTGGTTTTGTTTTCATACATCGGTCACACAACTACTTATTATATTAGTGCCGGTGGTAACGACGGTAATTCGGGTACGAGCCCTGAGCAGGCCTGGAAAACGCTGACAAAAGTAAACA
>CAYWBV010000020.1:12192-24281 GCA_964455785.1 uncultured Maribellus sp. | reverse complement strand
CAAAACCGGAATATGCCAATACGGTGAGTAAAGTAAACCGGAAGTTTTTAGTACCTGCGGATTTCAGCCAGATATAAAAAAAGAAAGAGGCTGTCCAAAAAAAGGGCAGCCTCTTTCTTGAACATCCTCCATCGTAACGCCGGGCGCCACAAAATTCAGAAAGGAATAACTACCTGTTTTTCTGCGCAGAAAAAAAAATTCCCTGCGCAGGAAATTTGAAACGGATGCGCATCGGATTACAAACGGATGCGCAGGAAAAAAAATCGGATGCGCAGGAAATCGGACCTCCCTGGCAAACCTCTGGTTATACATGGTAAAGCCCGCCGGCATACACGGGGAAGTATCCGAAAATACTCCCTTATCTATGTTATCGGTACTGGCTAGCGGATATAGTAGGTACTGGCTAACGGATGTTGTAGGTACTCTTTTTTATTTTCGGCGGCGAAAATTCATAAAAAAATAAGGTCAGAATATAGATTACTGCGATTTTTGTTTGCTGCAATTCAATAAAAACATTACGGTTTTTTCTACGCCAGGTATTTTTTAAAATCGTGGAAGTCCTTCACCACTTTAACATTTCGGGGCAAAACCGGATGGTGGTGTTGCACCTGCCCACCGGTGATAAATATTTTTTGATGGCCGAATATATTTTTAAGCTCGTTGAGGTAGCTTTCCAACTCTTCTTTTTGAATAGAATTGATAAAAGCCGAAAATACGTAATCGATCTTCATTTGCACTACCATCTTTTTTAAATCATCAAAAGGTACCGATTGACCGAGGTAAATCACCTGGTAATTTAGTTTTCGGGCAAGGTAAGCATAATACAAAAGGCTCACTTCGTGTAATTCATTTTCAGCAAGATAAAACAAAATGGTACTTTCGCTTTGATCGGGTAAGCCCAGTTTATCGATTTCCGCCATCAGTTTTTGTCTGAAAATATGGGTAACAAAATGTTCCTGTGCCGGGAAAACCGAACCAACCTGCCAGTAAGTGCCAATCCGGATAAAAAGATTAAAAAATACCTGTGGTACAGCCTCTTCCAATCCCATTTCGCTGATAATTTCATCGGTCAAACGAATAAACCCGCGGTTATCGAAGTTAATCATCAAAAGCAGCAATCGCTCCACAAAATCGTTTTTTGAAGTTTTTGATACGCTCACTTCCAAAACCGATGATTTAATTCTTTCATCATCCCAGGTTGCTACTTTCGAAATTTTAAAACCATTGCGCACGAGGAGAGAAACGTTCAATATCCTTCGTAAATCGTTGTCGTTATAATACCTGATATTGGTATCCGTCCGGTCGGGAACCAGTAAATTATACCTCTTTTCCCAAATCCGGATGGTGTGTGCCTTGATTCCCGAAAGAATCTCCAAATCTTTGATGGAATAACCGGTACCTTTCATATTGTTTGTTGATGTATTTAATTCGTTTATTTTATGACAAATGTAACACCAGTCATTTATTTTTGTTTAAACTTATCAAAATGAAATATAAACAAAATTAACCTGTAAAAAAATAACAACAACACCTTTATGGTTGTTTCCAATTATTATCTCATTTTTGCAACGCATAAAACTCTTCGTAAAATGAAGTTTAAAAGGGGTTTACTGATAATCGGGGCAATCATCCTGCACTTCGCTGTTCAGGGGCAGCAACCCTGGGCCATCGTCATTCATGGCGGAGCAGGTGCGATGTCGAAAGAAAAAATGAACGAGGAACGACAGCAGGAATACAAAAGAGTGTTAAACGAAGCGCTGGAGTTGGGAGAAAAAATGCTAAAAGAAGGGGCAGTTTCCACCGATGTTGTGGTTGAAGTAATACAGGTGATGGAGAATTCGCCGCTTTTTAATGCCGGCAAAGGCGCCGTTTTTACCAGCGAAGGAAAAAACGAACTCGACGCTTCCATCATGGAAGGCCGGACATTAAATGCCGGAGCAGTTGCCGGCGTTACCAACATTAAAAACCCGATTAAAGCAGCCCGCGAGGTGATGCTCAGCTCGGAACACGTTTTTCTAAGCGGAAAAGGCGTTTCTGAATTTGCAAAAAAACAGGGACTCGAAATGGTGAATAACAAATATTTTTTCACCGAAGAAAGTTACCAATCGTTGAAACAGTTACAAAAGCAGGAACGCAAACGTATCGAAAAAGACAATATGGGAACCGTTGGCTGCGCCGTTCTCGATACTCACGGAAACCTGTGCGCCGGAACTTCTACCGGCGGGATGACCAACAAAAAATACGGCCGTATTGGCGACTCTCCGGTGATTGGAGCCGGAACCTACGCCAACAATAAAACGTGCGCGGTTTCGTGTACCGGTCATGGCGAATATTTTATCCGGCTGGGGTTTGCCCGCGATATATCGGCGCTGATGGAATATAAAAATATGACCGTAACCGAAGCCTGCCGCGAAGAAATAAGGAAACTTACCGGGATGAAAGGCAACGGCGGTGTTATTGCGCTCGACGCCAAAGGAAATATCGCCATGGAATTTAACACCGGCGGAATGTTCCGCGGGTATATAAAATCATCCGGTGAAAAAGAAATTGCTATTTTTGAAACCGAATAGGAACTGATTCAGAAAACATGAAATTTCTTTTTCCGACATTTTTATTTGCATTTTTTGTGGTAGCTGTCCCCATCATCATTCACCTGTTTAGTTTCAGACGTTATAAAACGGTTTATTTTAGTAATGTCAGCTTTCTGAAAGACATTAAAAAAGAGTCGCGAAAAAAATCGAAACTAAAACAACTCCTGATTCTTCTGACAAGGATATTAACACTGGTTTTCCTGGTTTTTGCATTCGCACAGCCTTATATTCCGGTAAATCGCGACAGCCAAAAGAAACAAAACCCCATTGTTGGCGTTTACATCGACAATTCGTTTAGTATGAACGCTCTGTCGCCACAGGGACAGTTACTGGAAGCTGCGCGGAACAAGGCGCTGGAAATTTGCCTCTCCTATCCGGCAGGTACCAGATTCAGGATTTTCACCAACGATCTTGAGCCCAAACATCAGCATATTTTTAACCGGGAACAATTTATTCAGCAGGTTTCCGGAGTTCATCCGTCACAAGCGGTTGTGCCGCTCTCGATGATTTACAACCGGTTTGTTTTTCAAAATACGGACGACATCGAAAACACCGACAAAAGTCTTTATTTCCTTTCCGACTTTCAGCGTAGTATTACTGACGTTGAAAATTTTCGGAAAGAAAACATTTCCAGCTACTTTATTCCCCTGGTCCCCAACCAGGTGGCCAATTTATATATCGACTCGTGCTGGGTGGAAGTACCGGCGCACCGGCTGAACCAGGAGGAAGAAATTTTTGTACGCATCAAAAACAGTTCGTCGCAGGATTACCAGAATCTGCCCTTGAATTTATATCTCAACGATTCGGTGAAATCAATTACCAACTTTTCGGTGGGGGCGCAAAACGAAATCACAACCAGCTTGAAATACAACAACAACTCGGCAGGCATACAATTAGGCAAAATAGAAATTACCGACTACCCTTTTACGCACGACAACGCGTGGTACATCAGCTATTTTGTAAAGGAAAACCTGAAAGCGCTTGCCATTTACGATAACAATTCCGCTTCAACAGAAGGACTGGGGTATATTTCGGCTTTGTTTGAAAATGACGACTATGTTCTGTTCGATGCGGTAAACATTCAAAGTTTACAAATCAGCAAACTACCCGAATACAACACCATCTTTTTGATGAATCTCGAAAATTTCTCCAGCGGATTTATCAATGAAATTACCAAAGCGGCTGAAAAAGGAACTTCAGTGGTTTTTTTCCCGGGTGCGACTAACAATCCGGGGTTCAACAACACTTTGTTATCGCGGTTTGGTGCAAACCGGATTACAGGAACCGACACTACACAGCAGGAAATATCGGGTATCGACTTCGACCATCTGTTTTTCAGGGATGTCTTCAAAAAAAAGGAAGAAAATCCTGTTCAGCCTAAAATTGCTGGCCACCTGACTTTCGAAGAAAACATACGCATCAGCGAAATTCCGTTACTTTGGTTTCAGAACGGCGACAAAGCGCTTTCAGTGCTGCCAGTCGAAAGCGGAAAATTGTGGGTCTTTAGTTTTCCACTTCATAAAAAAAATGAAAATTTCGCCCGCGATATTTTGTTTGTGCCTTCTTTGTACAACATTGTACTCAACAGTCTTGCAAACCAGCAAATCTCGCTGGTTATCGGCCAGGATGAATACTTCATCCTTCCGAAAACGGAAAAACTTGATTTGAATTCGACCGTTGAAATTGAAAACAAAAGCTCGGGCCACAAATTTATCCCCGAAAAAAATATTACCGATCAGGGAATCCGTCTGGGATTTGAGGGACAAATTGCCGAGTCAGGACACTATCTTGTAAAAAATAACAACGAAACCCTTTCAGCGCTGGCTTTCAATTATAACCGCAAAGAATCGGATTTGAGGTATTTCGATGCGTCGGAGCTGGAAGAGAAAATAGAAACCGCCGGGTTAAAAAACGGTGTGGTGGTTGAAAACGCCGAAGGGAATTTTTCGGAAATCTTCGATGAAATCCAAAACGGAAAACAACTTTGGAAATGGTGTATCCTGCTCTCCCTGTTTTTTATCCTTGCCGAGGTGGCATTAGTCCGGCTCTGGAAGTAATCATCAAAAAAACAACTTTTGTTCTGTGCTATTTAACACCGAAAGATTTTTTGAAATTCATCCCGAAAGTTGTAATTCTGCATAAACTTTAAACAAATGAACATGACGAAATTAACTTCACAGGATTTTATAGCCAAAGAAGATAAGTTTGGCGCCCATAATTACCATCCGCTGCCGGTTGTACTTGCCAAAGGCGAAGGCGTTTATGTGTGGGATGTGGAAGGTAAAAAATATTTCGATTTTTTATCGGCATATTCCGCAGTCAACCAGGGTCACTGCCACCCAAAAATAACCAAAGCGCTAATCGACCAGGCCAGCGTCCTCGCCCTGACATCGAGGGCATTTTACAACAATGTTTTGGGCGAATGGGAAGAGTACATGACCCAACTGTTTGGCTACGACCGGATGCTGCCCATGAACTCGGGCGCCGAAGCCGACGAAACCGCGTTAAAACTCATCCGGAAGTGGGCATACAAGGTAAAAGGTATTCCGCCCAATGAAGCCAAAATTGTGGTTTGCGACGGTAATTTCCACGGGCGTACTATCACCATCATTTCCATGTCGTCGGATCCCGATGCCTACAACCATTACGGGCCCTACACTCCGGGGTTTATCAACATTCCGTATAACGACACCGAACGCCTCGAAAAGGAATTGCAAAACCCGAATGTGGCCGGGTTCCTTGTTGAGCCTATTCAGGCCGAAGCAGGCGTTTACGTGCCCGAAGACGGCTACCTCCGAAAAGCCGCCGACCTGTGCAAAAAATACAACGTTCTGTTTGTGGCCGACGAAGTGCAGACCGGACTGGCGCGGACCGGAAAAATGCTGGCCTGCGACCATGAGAATGTGCGCCCCGACATTTTAGTGCTCGGAAAAGCAATTTCCGGCGGGATGTACCCGGTTTCGTGCGTGCTGGCCGACGACGAGATTATGCTTACCATCAAACCCGGCGAACATGGTAGCACCTACGGTGGAAATCCTATTGCTGCCCGGGTTGCCATGGCAGCGCTTAACGTTATCAGGGATGAAAAACTGGTGGAAAATTCAGCGGCTATGGGTGAAATCTTCCGCAGGGAAATGAAAGCCATAAAGGCGGAAAGGATTGAAACAGTACGTGGGAAAGGGCTGCTCAACGCCGTGGCCATCAAACCGATGGACGGAAAAACAGCCTGGGACGTTTGTCTCGCGCTAAAAGAGAACGGGCTGATTGCCAAACCTACACATGAACACATTATCCGTTTTACACCGCCATTGATTATCAATGAAGAACAAATGACTGAAGCCATCGGAATTATCAAAAAAACATTGATGGAATTTGAAGGGCGGTAACCCCGGAAAACCCGGTTGTGAATAACAGGCAGATAAAAACGACGATCTCTATTTCTGTCTGCCTGTTTTTATAGTTTTTATAAAAAGACGGCGGTCACCGGAACAAAAAGCCGGTCGGGTTATTTCGACTGGCCAGGCAGTCCGACTACCCTTTTTCTCACCACATCGTAATCACGTTCATACGAAATCACCGAAGCTCCTTTGTTCATGTACCCGCCAAAGGCCGAAACCTTGTCGAAATAATAATTTCCCTGCAGCAAATGAACGTTCAGATACGGAAGGCAATCCTCAAACGAGCGGCCATAGTTTTTTAACGCACTTAAAAAATAAAAAGCCACATCGTATCCCTGCATTCCAAAACTGTTGGGTTCGATAAAATAATTTTTTCTGAATTTTTCGATGATACGGATAGTTTCCATATCCTCGTATTCTGTCCAAAACGGCGAGAGAAACTGCATTTTCAGATTGTGGAACTTTTCGATTTCGATACTTTTATATTGCTGCTGGTACCGGGTGGGTGCAATTAATGTGATGGAGTATTCGCCAGCCAGGTTATTGATGTTTGATATAGCAACGCTCAACTCACCCTCCACCGAAGAAGGGATCAAAATAACATTTTCCTTCTCTTTTGAAAGAACCCGTGTCAGCCCAGACGAACCTTCGTTTTTAAAATTATAAATGCTAAAACGCCCACCGTTCGAACGGGTTAAAGCTCCGGAGTTATTTAGTTTTTCCTGTATCAGATTTACCAGTCGCCCGTCAGCAGTACCTTCATAATTTCCGGTGCGGAGAACAACAATATTACTGTTAAAATACTCTTCGGCCACCATTTCAGCCGTTTTTTGTATGATGTAATTCCTGTCGGGGTTCACCTGGTAAAGGTACGGGTTACTTCCCATTGCGTCCGACTGCGCCATCAACGGCGAAACCATAGGAATACGGTTTTTGGCGGCAACCGGCGCCACCTCTTTTTGTACCTTTTGTGAAACAGGCCCGATGATCAAATCGGTTTGGAGAAAACTTTCGTCGCGAAGAAATTTACGGATGGTCAGCGGATTATCTTCGGTATCAAACACATTCAGCCTGATATTCATCCCCGTTTTGGTGAGCGAATCGACAGCCAGCAAAACTCCCTCGTAAAACTGCATAAAATTTTCGCTGTTCCCGTAGAATCCCTTGAACAAGTCTTCGGTTTGCGCCTGATGAATAATCGTGGTGTCAGGTTCCAGAATATTCAGATCGATACTGTCTTCTGCTTCCGGAAGTAATATTTGTTTATTGATGGTATCGTTGATTTGGGTGAAAAGCGGCAAAAACAACGCTACGGTAAACGTTTCGTTCGCTATCTGTGCCGGACTGACTGGCTTGCAAGATTCAGGAATTATTTTGGGAAGTTTTACCTTGTAATAATCTGTGGAAGGCTGCGGTTCGGCGGGCGTTGCTTCTTCAGTCAATTTGTTTTTTTTCTGATTTTTTGGAATCAAAACCGTTTCGCCATCCACCAGATTCCGGTTTTCAAGTGATGGGTTGTATTTTTTAAGTTCAGGAATGGTCAGGTTATATTGGGCGGCTATTCCGTACAACGTTTCACTTTTCTGAACAGTATGTTTCACAAACGCCTCTTCGTTCACCGGGCTGGCCTGTTGCAATTCGACTCCTTTCGCCGGAATTTTGATAACAACTCCTGCCGGAAAACCGGCTTCCAGCCCTGGATTTATTGCTTTCAACTCCTCTTCCGAAACACCGTACTTTCTGGAAATCCCCCACAACGTTTCCCCCGACTCGATGATGTGTTCGAACGAATTCCCAACCTCCGTGTTTTTTGAGGCAACGCTGGTGGCTGGTAAATCCAAATTATCAACTGGCAAATAAATTGCCGATCCGGCCTTCAGATTTTTTGCTTCAGGGTTATAAAACAAAATCTCGCTGTCCGAAATTCCGTATTTCTTCGCTATCGAAAAAAGTGTTTCGCCCGGCAAAACCGTGTGCACCAAAAATCCGTCCTTTTTTGTTGTTTCAACAGGACTACTTTTCGGTATAACTTCTTCGGAAACTTCAGAAACTTTGGCAACTTTTGGATCCCAGCGCGGAATCCGCAATTTGTCGCCCTTATTTAACGAACTGTATCCGGGGTTGTAGGCATACAATTCCTCCACCGTTATTCCATATTTTCTGGCAATAAAATAAGGTGTCTCTTTTCGCGACGACAAAATGTGTTCATCAAAATGTGAAGGGTCGCCTTTTTGAAAAACCGGTTGCTGTCTGTTTTTTACGTTGTCGCGATATGGAATTTGTATTACATCGCCAATTTTTAATCCGTTCGAGATTTTAGGATTTTTTTGAACGAGGGTCAGGCTGTCAACCTGAAAATTTCGCGACAGGGAATAGATGGTTTCCCCGGTACGGACCTGGTGGATTACATATTTCTCCCCTTTGATTACCACAATTTCGTCTTCTTTCGGTTGCTGCGAACGTGCATTAAAAGAGAACGATAGGAAAAGGAAAAAGAAAATTGTGATCTGAATAATCTTCATCGAAATTACGGCTTTAAAAATTCGTGCAAAGTTAATAATTATTGATCAACCTTTGTTTTTTAACGTTTTATCTTGAATTTAATTTTACAATTGGGCGGTCAGAATGCAGGTTTTTTGCGTTGTTGTTAACAACCCGTTCTTTTTCATGAACAAAGGAATTACTTTTGCCGCGTTATTTTTACTTTTGTTTTTGAATTTTAAGTACCACCACCTAATTTGGAATACATGCAGGAAAAAATTTTGATACTCGACTTCGGTTCTCAGTACACCCAATTAATCGGGCGGAAAATCCGCGAATTAAATGTTTATTGCGAAATTCATCCTTTTAATCATTTTCCTGAAATCGACAGTTCAGTGAAAGGTGTAGTTTTATCGGGGAGCCCGTTTTCGGTAAGAGATGCAGATGCCCCGAAACCCGATTTGTCGGAGATTAAGGGGAAAATTCCGGTACTCGGTATCTGTTACGGCGCACAGTATATGGCCCATTTTTATGGGGGCGAAGTTGCCCCATCCGATTCGCGCGAATACGGCCGCGCAAAACTGGGCTACATCGACAGCGGTTGTACTTTGTTCAAAAATATTGATCTACACACCCAGGTTTGGATGTCGCACGGCGATACCATCGTAAAACTTCCGAAAAATTACAAGGTGATTGCATCTACCGAAGATGTAAACTTTGCCGCCTACAAAATCGATGACGAAACCACCTACGCCATTCAGTTTCACCCGGAAGTCTATCATACTACCGAAGGGAAACAATTGCTTGAAAATTTTGTCTCCGAAATTTGCGGATGCCGGCAAGACTGGACTCCCGATTCGTTTGTTGAAACCACCATCAAAGAATTAAAACAAAAGTTAGGGAACGACAAAGTGGTCCTTGGGTTATCAGGAGGTGTCGATTCGTCGGTTGCAGCAGTTTTACTCAACAAGGCCATCGGAAAAAACCTGACCTGCATTTTTGTGGATAACGGTCTGCTCCGCAAAGATGAGTTTGAAAGTGTTTTACACTCATACGAAGACATGGGTTTAAACGTGATTGGTGTGGACGCCAGACAAAAGTTCTGGGACGATTTGAAAGGAATAACAGAGCCGGAACAAAAACGAAAAATTATTGGCCGCAACTTTATTGAAGTATTCGACGCCGAAGCTCACAAAATACAAGAAGTAAAATGGCTCGCCCAGGGAACCATTTACCCCGACGTAATCGAATCGGTTTCGGTGAACGGACCTTCTGCAACCATCAAGTCGCACCATAACGTTGGCGGCCTGCCCGAAAAGATGAACCTAAAAGTAGTTGAACCATTGCGGTTACTGTTTAAAGACGAAGTCCGCAGGGTAGGAAAAGCGCTGAACATCAAACAGGAACTGCTGGGGCGGCACCCGTTTCCCGGACCCGGGTTGGGAATCAGAATTTTAGGTGACGTAACTCCTGAAAAAGTTAGAATGTTACAGGAAGCTGACGCCATTTTTATCAAAGGATTAAAAGACTGGGGGCTTTACGACAAAGTTTGGCAGGCCGCTGTGATTCTTTTACCCATCCAGTCGGTTGGCGTGATGGGCGACGAACGGACGTATGAAAATACCGTTGCACTGCGCGCAGTTACATCCACCGACGGAATGACTGCCGACTGGGTACATTTACCCTACGATTTTCTCGCAAAAATGTCGAACGAAATCATCAACAGAGTGCGTGGAATTAATCGGGTGGTTTATGATATTAGTTCGAAACCGCCGGCAACAATCGAATGGGAATGATTGTTGGATATAAATATCCGGCTGCTTTCAGAAAATATTTTTGGCAAAAACGGGTTATTTCTGTTGAAAAAAATGCTGAAACCAGTCAGACAATGAATTAAAAGATAAAATGATGAAAAGAATAACAATCAAAAAAACGAAATATGCCAGCCTCCTGTTTTTGACAACTATGATAATTGGCCTTTCTGCTTTTTCAACGGTTAATGCGCAGGATGAGATTCAGAAAGAACAATTAAAATTTGGCAGGTTGTTGCGTCTGATTGATGGCTATTATGTAGATTCTGCAAACGTAGATGAGTTAACGGAAAAGGCGATTGTGCATGTTTTGAGCGAATTGGATCCGCACTCTGTTTATATTTCGAAGGAAGAAGTGGACAAAATGAATGAACCACTTCAGGGTAATTTCGAAGGAATAGGAATATCGTTCAATATTTTCAAAGATACTTTGCTGGTAACAGCAACGATTCCCGGCGGGCCTTCAGAAAAAGTGGGGCTACTTGCCGGTGACCGGATTGTGGAAGTTGACGGGAAAAAAATAACCGGAATCGGGTTAAAAAACACCGATGTATTCGACCTGTTGAAAGGGAAAAAAGGAACCACCGTTGAAATAAAAGTTCACCGTAAACAGTCGGAAGATTTGCTTGATTTTACCATTATCAGGGATAAAATACCGATTTACAGCCTCGATGCTTCATTCATGATCGACAAATCGACAGGATTTATAAAACTGAATAAATTTTCGGCTACAACCAACGACGAATTTATAACTGCCATGCAGGAAATGAAACAACAAAACATTAAAAACCTGATTCTCGATTTGCGCGGCAATGGCGGAGGTTATTTAAAAACCGCCATCGATATTTCCGATCATTTTCTGAAAAACGACAAAATGGTGGTTTACACCAGCGGGTTAAACGATCCGAAAAGAGAATATAAATCGACTGCGGAAGGTTTGTTTGAAGATGGCAAACTGGTGGTACTGGTTGATGAATCATCCGCCTCGGCAAGCGAAATTGTTTCAGGGGCGGTGCAGGACTGGGACCGGGGTATTATTATCGGGCGGCGTTCATTCGGAAAAGGACTCGTACAAAAACCCTACTTTCTAACCGACGGCTCGATGGTGAGGTTAACAACGGCCCACTATTACACACCCAGCGGAAGGTGTATCCAGAAACCGTATGAAGATGGCGTGGATGAATACAGGCAGGATTACCGCAACCGGTTGAGCCACGGAGAAATGTTTAGCGCTGACAGTATTGCTGTTGACGAAACTAACCAGTACAAAACGCTCGTAAACGGCCGTACCGTTTTTGGTGGTGGTGGTGTTATTCCCGATATTTTTGTTCCGATGGACACTTCGACGCACTACCAGTACTACAACCGGTTACGCAGGAACAATATCGTTTACAACTATGTGCTTGATTATGTTGACAAAAATCGAGGGTCGATAATGAAAAAATTTACTGCTTTTGAACAGTTCAAAAATAATTTTGAGGTTACCGATAAAATGATTGCAGAAATTGTGTCGATCGGCGAAAAGGAAGGAATTGAAAAAAACGAAGAAAGCCTTTCGTTTACCCTCGCGTTGATGAAAAAAGAGATCAAGGCGCTTATTGCCCGTGACATTTTTTCAAGAAACGAATTTTACAAAGTTTATTACGAGGATGACGAAGCGGTGACCAAAGCGCTTCTGGTAATTGAAGATCAAAAAGAGTACAACAACCTTTTGGTTTCTGCAGATTAGTTACAATGAAAGAAATTATACTAGAATGGCTCGCCGGCAACAAAATTGAAGTGCTGGGAGCCATTCTTGGTCTCCTATA
>CAYWBV010000020.1:8921-12092 GCA_964455785.1 uncultured Maribellus sp. | reverse complement strand
ACAGCCACTTGGATGCTCGCCCGAAAATATTTGGAACACTGGCTTATCTGGATTTTTGTAGATTTGTTCTCTTCAGGGTTATACATTTTCAAAACCCTTTGGCCTACTGCGATTCTGTTTTTTATTTACACGACAATGGCCGTTTTGGGTTATTTTGAATGGAAAAAAGATATAAAATCGAATAATATTGAACCAATCTCCTAAAATAATAGTAATTACAGGTGCTGAATCGACCGGAAAAAGTACGCTGACAGAAGAACTGGCAAAATATTTTCATGTGCCGTTTGTCCCCGAAATTGCAAGGGAATACATCGAAAATCTCGGAAAACCATACAGTTATGAAGATGTGGTAAATATCGCAGTAAAACAGATTGGACAACTGAAATATTTTAAAAACACAGAGTATCCGGTAATTTTTGTGGATACCTGGTTAATTATCACAAAAATATGGTTCGAAGTAGTTTTTAAAAACGTCCCTCCGTGGATTGACCAGGAAATTACTTCAACTACCATCGATTTGTTCCTCGTCTGCGATACAGACATCCCCTGGGTTCCCGATCCGGTTCGCGAAAACGGTGGAGAAAACCGGCTAATCCTTCAAAAAAAATACATTGGTGAAATTAAAAAATTGAACGCCAATTATACTTTGATAAGCGGGTCGAAAAAAAAACGTCTGGAAACAGCCATTGAAAGGGTAAAACAATTCATTCATTTTGAAACCAACAATGGCGAATTGTGTTAAAGTATTGAATAATTTTGTATTTCTGATAAAATAAAAAGGGGCCGGAAAACCGGAGTAAATAATATGATTACAGAAGAATTTGAAAATAAATTAACCCAAACCATAAAAAAACTGAGCAATCCTGAATCGTATGCACAGGTTTGCCACCAGCACCAGTTGGGCGAACCTTTACCTTCTATTGTAAAACTGGGTAAAGTGATTGATTTGGTACGCGAAATTATTTTTCCCGGGTATTTCGGGAGCACTTCCCTGCGCCCAAACACAACCCAGCATTACATGGGTGTTTATGTTGACGATCTTTATGAACTTCTAAGTGAAGAAATCCTGGCCGGAATGTGTTTCGAATGTACGGACGAAAAAACCGACAAAGTTGAAAAGCATTCGGAAAGAGCTAAAAAAGTTGCTATCGAATTTATTGAATACCTGCCGGAAATCAGAAGAAAGATGGTTACCGATGTGGAAGCCATTTATTTAAACGACCCGGCCGCGCGAAATCGGGGAGAAGTAATATTCTGCTATCCCGCCATCAGGGCAATCACAAACTATCGGATGGCACACAAACTGCTCGAATTGGATGTTCCGCTAATACCTCGTTTTATTTCCGAAATGGCGCACAGTGAAACCGGAATCGATATTCACCCGAGAGCGCAAATTGGCGAATATTTCACCATCGATCATGGTACTGGTGTTGTAATTGGCTCCACAAGTATCATTGGTAATAATGTAAAAATTTACCAGGGCGTTACACTCGGCGCAAAAAGTTTTCCATTGGACGACAACGGCAACCCGATTAAAGGAATTCCAAGGCATCCCATTGTGGAAGATGATGTAGTTATTTATGCCGGCGCTACCATTCTCGGCAGAGTTACGATTGGAAAGGGATCTGTTATCGGTGGGAACGTTTGGGTAACGCGTGATTTACCACCCTATTCGAGGGTAATTCAGTCAAAAGCAAAAGACAAAACCTTTACTGACGGAGCAGGAATCTAATTTATAAAATCAAATCCATTGAAACATTACAAGTTGATTGCAAAGACCTTCTCGGGTTTGGAAGAGGTGCTGGCTGACGAAATAAAAAAATTAGGAGGCGCCAATGTAAAACCCGGACACCGGGTCGTTTATTATGAAGGCAATTTAGAGCTTTTGTACAAATCAAACTATCTTTTGCGGACCGCACTTCGGGTTCTGAAAGAAATTGAAGTATTCGATTTCAGAGACGTTGACCAGTTTTATTTAAAATGTAAAAATGTTGAGTGGATAAAGTATTTCAAGGTTAACCAAACCTTTTCCATCAGCAGCACCGTTGTAAACTCAAAAGATTTCAGAAACTCGATGTTCGCATCATTAAAAGTAAAAGATGCTGTTGCTGATTATTTCAGGAGTAAAACCGGGCAACGACCCAATGTGAACACCGATGAACCTGATATCTCCATTAATGTCCACATCCAGCAAAATACCTGTACGCTTTCACTCGACAGTTCGGGAGAATCTTTACATAAAAGAGGCTACCGGATAAAACAAGGAGAAGCGCCGCTGAGTGAAGTTTTGGCTGCGGGTATGATTTTGCTTTCCGGTTGGGAAGGAACTACCGATTTTGTAGATCCGATGTGCGGGTCGGGGACTTTACCTATTGAAGCAGCCATGATTGCACAAAATATTCCCGCGGGCAAATTCAGAAAAAATTATTCTTTTCAAAATTGGGAGGATTATAACCCCGAACTCTTTGAAACGATTAAAGAATCGACCTCAAAAAAAGAGTTTAATAACAGAATTTATGCATCCGATATTTCGGGAAGCAATTTGCTTAACGCGCAAACCAACGCACGACGAGCTTTGGTTTTTAATAAAATCAACTTTAAGGAGTCTGACTTTAAAAATCTATTGCTGCCGGTAAAAGATGCAACAATTATCATTAATCCGCCCTACGGTGAGCGCCTGAAAACCACAGATTTAGCTGAACTTTATACAATGATCGGAGAAAGACTAAAACACCACTTCCCTTCCAATTCAGCCTGGATATTATCTTCTTCCTTTGAAAACCTTAAAAACATTGGATTAAAAACTTCCAAACGTTTCAATTTATACAACGGTTCTCTCGAATGTAAATTCAATAACTATCAGCTCTTTAGCGGAAAATTAAAGAATTCAGACTAATAAATTAGGAAAAGCACCTAAACGAGTTGCTTTTATAATATAAATATTGTAAAATTAATCGGGAAAATTAAACCGGATCTTCATCAAAAACGTCTCTGTCTTTTGTTCTCGGTCTGTCCTCACCACCACGAACTTTTAACATATCGTTGTTGTTTAATACTTCAAAACCTTCGAAAACTACAGATTCAATTGAGGTAGCAATCATCTTTTTCATCGTAAATAAATTAAATCGTTAAACTGAAAATCACACATTCTACCTATATATTCCCAAAAGC
>CAYWBV010000020.1:0-8821 GCA_964455785.1 uncultured Maribellus sp. | reverse complement strand
TAAATATTAGAAAAAAAATTTATGGGGCTGATGATTCCAGATTGGCAAGTATGTACAATGCAATAAGTATTGTGTATAAAAATTCCGGTTTATTTGATCTTGCCATCGAAAATTCGTTGCTAGCAGAAAAAGCGTATATCAAAGGATATGGAGAGAATTACAGAGGAGTAGCAAATGTCTATCTAAATCTGGGCAACATTCACAGATATAAACTAAATTACGACGACGCGTTACGTTATTATAATCAGGCTATTATCGTTTATAAACATCAGGATCAAATTAATGATTCTGATGTTGCAGGGGCATACTATAGTATCGCCGAAACGTACTTCAGAACCTTCAAATTTAGCGAAGCCTTAAGTATAATATTCAGTCAATTGGAAAAGGCCGATGAGGATACCCAAATTTTATATTACGATCTTCTTGGTGCTATCTATCAGGAATTAAACGACTTTTCAAATGCCTCTTTGTATTACAATAAAGCTATAGCCCTTTCAATTCAACTTTATTCTGAAAACGACAATGGAGTTGCCTATGAGTATTTGAATTATGCATCATTTCTAAGTAATATGGGTAACGTAGAACAAGCAATGCAAATTTTGAACAAGGCATACAATATATTTTCACAAACAGAGAAAAAAACTGGAATTAACATTTCGGAATATTACCGCGCTCTTGGAAGATTAATGGAAAACAAACCTATAGCGTCAAAAGATATCCAAACATTTAAGCGACAAAAATATAAAAATCTGGAAGAATCGGTTAATTGGTATAAAAAAGCACTGGCTGCCTTGAATTTTCCTGAAGAAATATCCCCTAATATGAATTGGGATACTATTTTCTTTATTTCAAAAATCAGTTGCGTTGATATGCTAAAATCAGTTGCCGATAAATACATGTTGATGGCTCAAATTATTGAAAATGATGATAAAAATATTTACAGGCAATCATTAATAAATGCAATTGAATATTACAAAGTTACCGGACACTTGTTACAGCGGGCAAAAAAAGAAATTTCGGGAGACGACAGTAAAATACTACTTGCAGAACTGGAGCAATCAACATTTGTTAAAACAATCCAGGCCGGTTACAAAGCTTTTGAATTAACCCAAAATACTGAATACCTGGAGCTTGCATTTAATAATGCTGAACTTCTAAAAGCAGGAAGTATTTTTGACAAACTATCAGATCAAATGGCGAGAGAAAACAGCCTTGTCCCCGACAGCCTGATTCAAAAGGAACATTTACTCAACACGAGGATAACGACCTATTCTGAAATTCTGTTTAATGAAACAAAATCAGCAAATCCGGATTCAGCTAAAGTCGCGAAAGCTGATTCAGTTATCTTCCAACTGAAAAAACAACGTTCGGAACTTAACGATTATCTGGTAGAAAATTATAAAGATTATTATGAGTTAAAATATTCTGATGCTTCGGTAAGTACTGCTGACATTCAAAAAAAATTAAAGAAAAACGAAGTGATTATTGAGTTTGTGCTAAATGAAAATGACTCGTTACCAGAACTTTATTCCTTTTTATTGACAAACAGTAAAAAACAATTTATAAAACAGGAAATTACCCCATCGTTTTTAAATCAAATTCAAACTGTTTTTCATTTTATGTCGAATTCAAGGTATATGTTTACGAAAAATGAAGATTCGAAGGATTTTTGTATTGCGTCCCATATACTTTATCAAAAACTGATTGCGCCTTTTAAAACTGAAATCGGAAGTAAAAAATTAATCATTATTCCCGATGGAAAACTAAGCTATATTCCTTTTGATGCGCTGTTGGAAGAACTTCCCGATACAAACGCGACTATCAATTTCAGCCAGCTCAGTTATCTGCTAAAAAATAACTGTATAAATTATTCATATTCAGCCAATCTACTTTTTGGGCTCCAAACTTCCAAACATAAACTAAACAAAAAGGTATTGGCATTTGCTCCTGAATATACCACCGAAACAGTAAACTTTGAAAACCAGCAAATATATCTTACCCCACTTCCCGGAGTTCAGCGGGAAGTTGAACTTATAGCCAATGAGATAAAAACTAAACTTTTTAAAGGGAATGATGCAAATGAAATAAATTTCAGAAACCATGTGGAGAAATTCGGCATTCTCCATTTAGCCATGCACGCATTTATCAATGATTCTTTGCCTGCCTTTTCGCGTTTTGCGTTTGTCCAGAACGGTGATAACCAGACAGAATCAGATGGCTGGTTAAATACCGCGGATATTTACAACCTTCATTTGAATGCCGGGTTAACTGTTCTAAGCGCCTGTAACACCGGCAGCGGAACATTAAGGAAAGGTGAAGGTGTTATGAGTCTTGCCCGTGGTTTTTTATACGCCGGTTGTCCGTCCATTATTATGACTTTATGGGAAGTAGAAGATAACTCAGGCACAAAAATTATGAGTATATTTTATCAACATCTCAGAAAAGGAAAATCAAAAGACGAAGCCTTACGCCTGGCTAAACTTGATTATCTGCAAAATGCAAACTCCCGGTTGGCTCATCCGCATTACTGGCTTGGTTATGTAAGCATTGGTGATAGTTCACCTTTATTCCTCAGTTATGATTTCTACTTTTTCAGCCTTTTATTTCTTGCACTGGCAGGCATCACAACCGAACAAATAATACGTATAAGAAAAGCCCGTAAACAACGGGCTAAAAACTAAATCGATGATAATCAATAATAATACAATAAAAAACCGCTATCTCTTAGTCTTGCAAATTGAAAAATCAGAATGTAAGTGTGTGACTTAAAAATTTAAC
Organism: uncultured Maribellus sp.; assembly: GCA_964455785.1. Classification (GTDB taxonomy): domain Bacteria; phylum Bacteroidota; class Bacteroidia; order Bacteroidales; family Prolixibacteraceae; genus Draconibacterium. The sequence goes on along the minus strand of CAYWBV010000020.1, from coordinate 6,043 downwards.
TTTTCAATCTCCTTTTAATGACTTTTTCCAAATTTTAACCTGAACGAAAAATTAGAATGTGTGATTTCAAGTTGAATTCAGATTTAATATTTCAATGAGCAGTTGTTTTCGTTTGATTTGCAGAATGTAGAATGTGTGATTTACAAGCCAAACGAATTTTTATTTATTTACTACTTCGCAAATATTTTATACGTTTTAATACAGCTTTTGCATCTTTCTTATAATAGCCGTTTCGCGCCATAATTGCCTCCAATTGAGTTTTTGCCAACTCTTTATTCCCAAGTTTAAGATAGCACATACTTTTATTCCATTCGGCTTCCTCCAGGTACATGTTATCTCCATGTTTAATTACCTGGTTATATTCAGGAATCGCTTCCTCCAGTTTATTCATATTCTGCAGGCTTGCTCCTTTATAAAAATGGAATACAAATTTTTCGGTTTCTTCCTTGATAGCAATATCATACAATTCAATTGCTTTTTCGTAATTGCCGTTTATGTAATATCGATTGGCCTCGTTCAAATAACTGAGTTCGGTTGTGACAGACCTTTCCGGCGACCATTGAGGCGATTCATAATAGGTATTGTAGGTCTTGTCAAGAGAATTATACCCATAATTCAGAATACCGGAGATTCCGATAAGCAGGATTATAATTGCTACACTTTGCTTCCAAACTTTAATGAACCTTACATTAGTAACTGATTCAGGTACGATAGACTTAATTTCCGTATTTTCCAGATTTTTCCGCGCCGATAGCAGCCCCTGACGGAGCGACAAAACATCTTTTTCACCAATTGCTTCATTAATATTCCTGCGGAGTGTTACTTCTGCCAATAAATCTGTATTTCCCAATAATTCAGCCCTGAACTCCTCCAATAATGTCCCTTCTAAAGTTCCATCGATAAAATCTTCGATATTCTGTTCATCTACATTCCACGAGGTTTCGGTTTGCATAATGTGCGAAAGTTGATCGCGAAGTGCAAAAATATCGGTTTCACGAATTGCATTTTCCAGATCAAGATGTAAATCAACCTCCTGTTTTAATGCACTGTTTTGCGCTATTTCAGTTTCAAATTGTTCCAGTTCAGGCCCGAAGAGTTCTCCATTAATATAGAGGTCTATATCTTCTAAAGAAAACTGGGGTTTGATCGATTTTGCCACATGTGACAATGTCTCACGCAGGCTGAGTATATCTTTTTCCAGAATTGCCTCACCTAATCCTTCGAATTCTTCCAAGTCATCAAAATCATCGTAAAGCTTCTCTTCTGCTTCACCATTGTGTTTCGACTTTTTCTGTTCCAGATAAAACTGATGAACATTTTCATCCGCAACTAATTTGTGCTGATAAACATGAACTTTGGGAAGTGAATCGTAATAGTTTATTAAATCTTCGGGCGAAACCGAGTCAGTAATCTCTTCGATGTTTACAAAATCATCGAGCAGTTCGAACGCCCCTGCCTCCTTGTTGGTTACATTTTGATTTACAATTGAGTGCAATTGTTCCCGGAGGTTAATAACATCTTTTTCGGTTATTGCTGTTTGTATTTCGAGTTGTAATTTGAATTCTTCCCTTAATTCACTGTTGTGTTTAAGTTCGTCCTCAAATGCAAGTTTTTCATTATCATCCAATTGATTCAGGTGATAATTTTCAATCCATTCAAAAAATTCTGTATTAGGTATCATCTTCAAGTATTTTTTTGTATTCTGTATCTTGTTTTATACGGTTTGTCAATAATTCTTTACACTTAAATTTTCTGGTTTTAGCATATTTTTCTCCTTTATAGCCCATTATCCTTGCTATCTCCTTTAAAGGCACTTTATCGAAAAATAGCTGCAACAACTTTTGGCAGTCGGTACCTAAACTTTTAAAATGTTTTTGATACAAACTAAACCTTTCATTTTTTTCCACAATATCAGCCAGGCTTTCATCATACAAATCCTCCTGAAAGGGCAAAGTGTCGTTCAATTTCTCCTTTTCAATCCGCCTTTTTTCCAACTGCTTTAACCATAAGAAGCGGCAAACTGAAAACAAATAACCCTGGAAAGAACTTTTTGCGAAAATCAAATCATTTTCTTTCAATTTTCTGTAGATAACAATAATAGCTTCCTGAAATAAATCATTAGCATCATCCTCGCTACCCTGATTCTTTTTTATAAAAAAACTAACCTTGTAATAGTACTCCTTGTAAATGTATTGTAAGATTAAATTGTCATGCCTTAAAATTCCTTTTAGGATTTGCTCATCGCTATAATTTCTCATCTTCTACATTATTATTCGATAATTGATAAAAAGGTAACCCAAATTTTAAAATAAATATTCAAATATTATTGACAACGACTATTTTTTTAAGCTAAAAAATCTAATTCCCAATGAATTACCATTTTTGCCCTAAAAATACAATCAATTCATTAATAAGAGAAAGTAAAGGGAATATTTTTTTGGGGGGGTAGCAAAAATTAAAAAGGACGGGTTCAACAACCCATCCTTTTCTCATTAAACTAACTAACCTAACTAAACCTAAACTTATGAAAATAAACGTACCACAAAGATAAGAGCGAATCTGGAACTACACAATTCAAATGTGTTAAATCATGTTAAAGATAAAATTAAATTAACATGAACTTTACTGGGCAATAAAACTGTATTCAATAGTTCCTTTTTGCTGTACAGGTGCTGAAAAATCAGTATTAAAGACGGTCCTCGAAGCGGCAACCTGTGCGTACAAAAATATTTGTTCGTCGCGAATGGAGGGATTTTTACGTGCGGTCGCCTGAGTTACTCTACCCTGGCGGTTTACAACAATATCGACAACCACCTTGCCCCCACCCTGAGCCAGGTAAACCGGAACGGGTAAACTTAAATGATACCTGTTGTCGAGGTAATAAACAATATTACTTTCTCCGGCGTAAATTATATTTTTTATAGAATCCGGGTCCATCCCTTCGGTAGTCTCCACAGGCATTTTAATATCTTCCAAATCAACAACTTCTTTTGAAAGCTGGTTATTTACGTCGGAAACAAGCTGTTTGGCCGCATCTACCTCTTTTGCATATTCATTGTCGAAAAATTCCCTGCCCGAAGACGAACGGTTAGAGGCCATATTTGTAGTGCGGTTTTGGTTGTTCAAATTTTGGGCTGACGGTTCTGCCGGAAGTTCTTTCTGCTGCTCTGTTTCTTCAGACAATATTTCTTCCGGCTCTGGTAAAATATCGGGAAACTCGATTACAATTTCCTCCTCTCTCATATTCCCTTTAATATCAACTTCAGCCAGCAAAAAAGACAATACAAGCAATATATGAAATACCAGTGTACCCATCACTCCATATACATTTCTCCTGTAAAAATCCCCCGCTTTACTCATAAAACAAAAGTAAAATAAACTTCGGATACTTTTAAAATGTATCTTATTCCAATTCCAAACTTTCATGAACAAAATCGATTTTACATTTTCCCCGGTGTTTCTTTAACAGAATTTAACAAACTGTTTTTCAAACTTTTATCACTAAATCGCTATTTTTCCGAAACAATAAATAAATACGCGTACAAAAAACTGATTTCACTAAGAATATCTTATTTTGTGGTGCTAATGAGTGTAATTTTTAAAATACCATTTATTCTAACCGGATTATTAATTCTTTCGGTAAACTCCCTGGTTTGGGCGCAAACGTTAGATAGTACTTTAATTCAGGAAATGGCTCCGGAAAAATACAAACAGTTTTATGACAGCCTCCAATATAAAGCTCAAAAAAATAAATTAACCCGTTTATTTTATGATTTTTTAATTACCCAAAACCAACCCTCGGGTGATAAAAAGTCAACGATTTTGAACTATTTTAAAATAATGGAAGGGAAAACAATTTCGCAAATCGATATAACCCCTCTGGAAGTTTTCGGGCCTGTTCCGGAAGACACCACAAAAAAAGCAAAAAGCTGGATTGAACGCGCCGCAAATGATATTCATACCAAATCAAACCTGCACACCATTGAAAAACTCCTGATGTTCAAAACGGGCGATACTATCCAACCCGAAATATTATATGAAAACGAACGTATTATACGAACTTTGCCCTACATTAAGGATGTGAGATTCTTTTTGGAACCCGATTCGTTAAACGACAATGCTGTAAAAATACATGTTATCACCAAAGATCGGTTTTCTCTTGGTGTCTCGGGTGGTGTAAGCGGAACCAGCTCAGCCGACTTTGAAGTGTATAACCAAAACATTTTTGGAGTGGGCCACGAAGTTTCGTTCCGGTTTGTTGGGCATTTAAAACGCCAGCCCTACACAGGACTGGAAACTTTTTACAAAATCAATAACATTCAAGGAAAGTTTATTAATATTTCAGCGGGATACATGAACACTTTCCAAAAAGAAGGTTTTGCATTTATCCTCGACAAACCATTTATTACCACATCCATAAAATGGGGTTACGGCGTTTCCGCTTCACGGATGTTTCGTACCGACCGGATTCTCGAAGACACTCCCCTAAAAATTCCCGAAACGTTGAGTTATTCCTATATCAGTGGCTGGGGAGGAAAAAGTTTTCAAATTAAACCCAATAATTACCACAACTCGCAAGTGGTTCTTACAGCCGGTATTTACAACCGGACATTTTATCGGAGGCCTGCTCCCGCTCCCTCCCAAAATCAATATTTTTCGAACAATACGTTTTATCTGGCAGGAGTTACCTTCACGCAACGACGGTTCGTTCAGGATCAACTGGTTTACAGCTACGGAATCACCGAAGACATTCCTGAAGGATTTAAAAACGAAATTGTATATGGCTACGATGCCAATGAATTTGGCGACCGCCATTATGTGCACTTGTACCTGTCGAACGGAAACCTCTTGCCAAACCGTGACGGGTATTTCTATTTGTCGGGAGGGGCTGGCGGATATTTCAGGGATTCGTATTTTGAACAGGGACAGATTCAGGGAAGTTTAAGTTTTATTTCGAGGCAGATAAACGCCGGAAAAAAACGGTTCCGGTTATTTGTAAAATCAAATTATATGCTTGGCATTCGCCGGTTTGAGATTGAAACCCTGGATCTGGCAAAAAAGGAAGATATCAGGGGATTTGCCGGCGGAGAAGCTCTTGGCAAACAAAAACTAAGTGTTGACCTGGAATACGTTCTATTTCTCCGACGCGAATTTTACCGCTTCAACATGGCATTCTTCGGATTTGCCGACGTAGGAATTATCGGCTCCAACAAAAAAGTCATTTTCTCCCAGAATTATTACAGCGGGCTGGGGCTGGGGCTTCGTCTCCACAACGAAAGCCTCGTTTTTAAAACGTTGCAATTGCGACTGGCCTTTTACCCCTTTCCGCCGGACGACATGAGTTTTGTGGGTTTTATATTAAACGAGCAGTTGAAAAAGAGCTTTTACAGTTTTGAACCCACTGCCCCTCAACCCTTGCGGTTTGAATAACTATTTTAGAATTGGAAATATATAAACGGCTGCATATCGGACGAAATGGACTGATAAACCAGAATTACAACTACAGCCGCAATTACCGCTTTCAGCCAAAGAGGAGTTGAGATAAACCAGTTGGTAATTTTCTCCTTCCAGTTTTCGCTGAGCCAGTGAATCACAAAACCAAAAAGCATAACCAGGAAAACCCATTTGTAAGCCACTAAAACCTCCGGAATAATCCCCAGATTCAGATTATTTCCCATTTGGTGAAGCATTCCGTTGACAACTTCCATGGATTCGGAACGGAAAAAAATACGCGTAAACGTTACAAAACAAAACGTGACCGCAATTTTCCAGATATTAACTGCCCAGTTGTTTCGTTTCTCCCACGGACTGATTTTTCGCCAGAATTTATAAACAACCAACCCTACCCCGTTCAAACCGCCCCAAATGATAAACTGCCAGGAAGCGCCGTGCCATAACCCGCCAAGAAGCATAGTCAACATCAAATTCAGGTTGGTATTGATACTTTTTTTTATGCCGGGAAACAGTTTTGCAAGAATAACAAAGGCAAAAACTATAACGGCAAAAATGGGGGCCAGTATAAGTTTTCCGGCCAGTAAAACCA
>CAYWBV010000019.1:20818-24661 GCA_964455785.1 uncultured Maribellus sp. | reverse complement strand
TGAAAGTGAAGAAACAGATTTTTTAAATTTAGATACAAAATACCGGGGGTACCTCTGGTATTTTGTATTTACATAGTTTATGAGATAGTGTTTTATAAAAAAAAATGAAATCTGTTTTAACAAACAAAGATGGTAAGATCTATTCAGTCTTATGACACTAATGCCCTGAATGCGAAGCAACCCCGTGCTCCAGAATGTCATGTAAAACTTCTAATGTGTGGTTGTAATCCACATATGCCTTTACAAATTGCCTCCCTGTTACAGTGAATTCATCTTTTATTTTGCTTAGCGAGGCCGCTTTTTCATATTTACTCCAGGCTATGTTGCCAATGTGGGTATTCAATTTTTCGGTTAATTTATTTATGTCATCGGAATTCAGTGCATTATCACTCATTTTAATAATCGCTTTGGTCGTACCGGCTGGTTTTAATCCTGTGTAAGGAGCGCCTTCTGTTTCACATTGTAAACGAACCAACATTTCAAAAAAATGTTTTTCAACAATGGTATAGATTTCTTTGTCGCCTTTTTTAATTCAACCGTTTTTCTGAAAAGGGGGATAATTTCATTTCCCTGTTCACTGAAAACCCATTTTAAACCAAAATCTACATTATTTCTTTCCAGCGCTTTTTTGCATCAGTAATTACGGGTTCGTCGTATGAATCGCAATGTGCTAAAACCGGATTTGAAACAATTATTGCCAGAACTGCCAATAAAGCAGTAATGAAGAAATGACTTATTTTTTCAGATGAATCAGAAGGCAAATTTAACCGGAATTTTGTTTTTTAAATTGAGTGGGAGTTTGGCCGGTGATGTTTTTAAATACCCTGTTAAATGCAGATTTGGAATTGAATCCTGCCTCAAAGGCAATTCCAAGGACTGAAAATTTTTGATAGTCGGGATGGTTAATTTTATTTTTTACTTCTTCAACCCGGTACTGGTTGACAAAATCAAAAAAATTTAGTCCGACATTTTTATTGATTACCTGCGATAAATGGTGTGAGGAAATATTCAACTCGCCAGCTAATTGCGGTAGGTTCAAATCAGGATTCAAAAAGGGTTTTCGTTCTGCCATGTATGATTTCAACTTTTCAACATACAATTCGGCATCGATCTCTTTAAGTGTTGAACCTGCATACCTTTCACCGGAACTGCTTTCGGTTACAAACTGATTTTCTTCAAGACCTGAAAAAATCTCTTTCTGCTTTAATCCGAAGTAACCAATCAGAATTATAAAAGCCGAAAGAGAAAGCGAAAGTCCGTCGGTGCAAAAAGTCCATGAGAAAAAGTGAAAAATATGATGGGTGGCCGCAACAGCCATTAAAATCGTCCACACTGCGCCAAAAGTATAAACAAGTTTTCGTAACCAGTCGAGATTGATGTTTTCTACTGAGGAAAAATTATTAAAAATATTGATATCCAGCTTTTTGAACAAAGCCAGGGAAAGTCCAAAATAAACCGGACCGGATAGCGCGGTCAATATGAGAAAAAAATTGAATATGGAAGATGATACAGGCTCACCTTCCAAATGGTCCAGCCTGATTTTAACAGCTGTTTCGGGAAAGAGGTTGATAACCGTTAAAAAAGAATTAAACAGAACAAAAGGTATAAAATGCAACAGGTCGGTATATAACAATTTGGATGTTTGGTTCATTAACGACTGAATGTACAAATAAAGAAACGGCCCCTGCAGCATAAGCAAGGAGATGAATGCCGCCGACAGCAAAGGCCAGGATGTAAACATTGCAGGTGAAAAAATTCCGTATATACCGGTATAAAACCCCAAATACAACAGCCAGAAAATAAGAATTCTATCGTGAAAAGCTTTTGTTTTTTTCTGAACTAGCAATGCTGCGAAAAACAGCGCATTAAATGCTGCAATTAAAAAAAAATACTTCACCTTCCTGACAAATTACTATTATATAAGAAAAACAATTCGACCTTGAATCTCCCCATGTGATTATTCGAACCCATTTTCATAATTTAACGATTAAAATTTCCAATTAAATATTTAATTGATGTAACTAATTTACTCCCTTCCTTTTCCAGATTAAACGAGAACCCCGAAAACTGCCATTTTTTTACAAAAAGCCTTAGGGCGCCCATAATAAAAATTACCAGATGGCTAACATCAATGTCTGATCTGATTTCGTTTCTTTCCTGTCCTTCTTTTAAGATGTTCAATAACGTTTGGTTGTTGTGCTCAATTACTTCTGCAATTTTACCGATCAACATTTCTTCATTCCTGAAAATCTCCTCAGAAAACACCACTGACGTCAGCGATGGCATTTCTGCAAACGATTTGAAATGTTTTTCGAAAAGTCGTTCGATTTTCCGAACCGCCGGTTCATCAGAATTGAACTCAGCTTCGAATATTACATTGGTATTTTTTTTCAGCAAATCAAGAAGGGCTGCCAGAATCTGTATCTTGTTCTCAAAATGCCGGTAAATAGCCGGTTCGCTAATACCCAGCCTCTTCGAAAGATTTTTAATGGTTAATCCCTGAATGCCCTTTTCGCTAATTAAATCAAGTGCAGTGGAAATTATTTCTTGTTGGCGCTCTGTATGCATATTATATAATTTTCTCAAAAATAGTTAATAAATACTAACCTGCAAAGATTATTTTAATTTTAGAAAACAGCTTTGAGTACCTATCAGAAAAAGCAGTGTGTTTATGATTCTGCTGCCGACCAAGGCTCTGTGCAACATTAAATTTGCGCTACCGGGAATTCCGGCAGTAATTGCAATTCCTTTCTATTCAAACTTACATAAAAAATAATTTCTACAATAGTTTAATCCTTTTTATTTGTTGATTTATATATACCCTCTAATGTTGCAGATTCGAAATAGGAAATTTTATCTTGAAAGTGCTGCCTTTTCTTGGTTCACTTTCAACTGAAATAACACCACCATTTTTTTCGATTAATTCCTTGCATAAAAGTAAGCCTAATCCCGTTCCTTTTTCGTTGTTTGTTCCGGGCGTCGATTTGATTTCTTCCAGTTTGAATAAATTATCAATGGTAATTTGTTCCATTCCTACACCTGTGTCTTTAATTGCGATTTCTATAACATTTTTATTTTGAAATGAGTCGATGAATATTTTACCCCCATTGGGAGTGAATTTTATTGCATTATTTAGTAGATTTCTTAAAACAGTATTTATCGATTCTAAATCCGCAAAAATTATCATTTCCTCTGATACAAGATTTAATATAGTGATATTTTTGCCCTTCGCATTTGAAAAAAAAATACCAATATTATCATTTACAAGATTTTTGAGATTGATTCGTTCTATGTTGATATCAATCGTTCCAAGCTGCAATCGGGCCCAATTAAGAAGATTCCCCAGCAACTTATACATATTATTAACTGAATAATTCAGTATGTCAATGTATTGTTTTCTTTGTTCATCACTTAATTCGTCATATTCATTCGAAAGTAGATTTGAAAAGCCTAAAATGCCATTGAAAGGTGATCTTAAGTCATGAGCTATAATATTGAAAAACTTATCCTTCGTTTTATTTACCCTTTCTAATTGCTCGGTTTTCTCCTTAAGCTTTGTTTCTAATAATTTTAGTTCTGTGATATCGGTGAACATCGCCATTAAACAGCGAGGCCTTTCTTCGAAGTTAATAAGGGTTGCAGAGATTATAGAATCAAATTTTGTACCATCCGGCCTAATGGTTTTCCCTGCACCATAATACATTTTACCTTCACGTATTGTCTTTAAAACTCTTTCAACTTGATCTGCTGAGGTCGCAAATGTTGAAATATGTTTTCCAATTATCTCATCCTGGTTGTGAAATCCCCAGAGATTCACAAAAGCTTTATTCGCGAATATGAGTA
>CAYWBV010000019.1:18070-20808 GCA_964455785.1 uncultured Maribellus sp. | reverse complement strand
ACTGCAACCGGTGCCGCATCAAGTGCATAATTTTTTATTTTTAATTCTTCTTCCAAAAGCTTCCTTTGTGTAATATCTGATGCAATTCCTCCCATTTCAATGGGATTTCCTGCTATATCATAAATTAAAGATTTGCGATCATGTAACCAGATAATGCTCCCATCCGGTTTTAAAATTCGATATTCTGCAGAAGAGCTTCCTGCTTTAAATAGGTTATTATTGCTTTCCAAGGCAATATTCCGGTCTTCAGGATGAACCAATTCGATCCATAATTTTGGATTTTTATGGAAATCGACAATGGAAACACCGTAAAATTTTTCAAATGAGTTATTTATATCCTCAATCCCTGAACCATCGATATTTGCTCTCCACACAATGTCAGTCAAATTACTGACAAGATTATTAAATCTGGTTTGTCTGATTGACAACTCCTCATTTTTTTGCTCAATGGTTTTTTTGTCTCTTAATTTTTGAATTAAAAAAGAAGCCTGATTAGAAATTGTCTCAATAGCTAATTTTGTCTCACGATTAAATATTCCTGATTTGATAACTGCCGCCGGAATAAAAAACGAAATACCACCAAAATATTTTTTTTCTACGCAAAAACTTATTGCGTATAGGTCAGAAATGTTAATCAACTTTTCAATTGCAACGCATATAGTTTTGTTTATTACACCATTTACAATATCATAGATACCTCCGGGGAAGTGATATATTTTTCTGCTCTCAAATGCATCAAATTGTTCCTCAGTTAAATTTTTAAAAGGAAAATCTATTAAAAAAGGGTCTTTCCCAACAATTTTTTTTATGGCATTAAAATAGTTCTCAAATCCAAAACTCTCTACAATCCTAAAATTTTTGTCATCGGATTGAAGTTTGGAGATTAAAAAATATGTATTAGGTAATATTTGTTTTATTCCACCTATTAAAACTTTATAAATTTCTGATTCATTTTTAACCTCTATTAACTGGATAGAAATCTGGTTTAGTATTTCGATTAATTGACTATTACGAGGCTCATTTGAAAAGTACGTTGATTTTTTGGTCATTTGCTATTGTTAGAGAACAAGTTTATCTGGCCGCAAATATAAAATAATAGCGTTTAACGCTGATTCGTTAATAATAAAAAGAAAAAAACATGATTCTTTGTTAATACTCGAAGCATATTGTTGTACCTGAACTAAATGAACACAAAATTCAGGTATTATTTATTATCTAAATACGATACCTCCATTTAACCCTCAGTTTCTAATTTTAAAAAAAAATAAATGGCATCTTTATGCTCTCTTTCTTTCGTCGTGTTTCTTCTTATCAGTTGCAGTAATTATATTCTGCAATTCGATTATTCAAGAGATTTACTGAATAAATTATACTCAAAGCAATTCACCGAAAGGTTGCCATATCCGTCTTTTCCGTTTTCGCAATATTCCCATCCATGATTTTTTAAGATTTTTACCAATTCATGATTTACCAAGCCATGAGCCACTACTACTGTCTGACCATTCCGGAATGCGAATTTTATCAGTTCATCCGAAAAGTTACTCAGTTCATTAAGGCGTTCCTGGTATCCGGTTTTCTTTCCCCGGTTTATCCCGGCCATCCAGGTAAGACGTGAAACAAAAAGCCAGCCCTTAACCGGAAATTGTAGAACGGGTACTTTCACCACCGGGTAATCAAGTTCGGTTAATACATTGTCGGTTTTTAATACAACATTTTCACCAAAAACCATCAGCGCCGTTTCCTGTGCCCTGTGTTGCGGACTGCAAAACACAGTGTCTAAAAATTCATGATTTTTAATTCTTTGCAAAACCTCTTCAGGATTCAATCTTTCAATTCCTGCAATATTGTAAGCTTCCTTGTATTGCGCCGATTGTTTTGAAGTTCCCCAGCCTGACTTTTTTAAATCAACTGTAGCATGACGAATCAGATAAATTCTGGGATTAGCAAAAGTATTTTTTCCTGTAAAAACAAGCAGCAGCACCAAAAAAGCACATTGAAAAGTAAGAAATAACCTTCGCGTTTTCGCGCTTTTGCGAGCTAAATAATTCATACTAAAACTGGTAATTCACTGAAAAATTAAACAGTTGGTCGTCAGCGCTTGCGGCATATGAAACACTTACAACAGCCATATCGAAAGGTGAAAACCACAGCCCCAAACCGGTTCCGTTGTGCCACTTTTGTGAATTCTCTCCATCTAACCAAACCCGGCCCGTATCATTGAACACCAATACACCTGCCGTGCCGTTAAGCAGATAGGTTTGAAACTGCTTCATGCGGATACGTACTTCGGCATTCAGGTAAAGCGATGCATCGCCGTAAAAGCGGGTTTCCCGGTAGCCCCGCAAATTTTCGGTACGACCAAGTGTCGCAGCTTCGTGAAAAGCATAGTCTCCAAACAATTTTTCACCACCCACACGCAGGACATACACTACACGGGGCCGTTGCGAAAAGCTAAGGTACGTAACCCAGTCGCCCGAAAGTTTCAAAAAATGGTCCGTTCCCTCATTAAGTCCGGCATAATAACCTGCCCGTGTATTCAAATGCATTCCGCGGGTGGGAAATGTGTTGCTGCCTGCAAACTCTTCTTCGGTTTTTCGCTTCATACCGGCCAAAGTGTTCAGTTCATATTTAAAATAAGCACCGGTATAGGCGTGAGCCGCCAGATCGTTTTCGTTTAACCCGTTTGTAGGCTGGGAAATGAAACGCCCGGAGGTTTTTTCCGCATCGGAATAACTGAA
>CAYWBV010000019.1:480-17970 GCA_964455785.1 uncultured Maribellus sp. | reverse complement strand
TATTTGGTAAAAACCGGACCGCCACCCACAAAAATACCGTCATCGGGGTTGTAACCGGAAAACAAACCCGGATAAACCACATCATATTCAAAATTTTCCCTGTCGAATTCCAGTGTTTCCTGGTCATACCGGGATTTCAGTTTCCCGGAAAGTTCCTGTGAGATTTCCGTATTCTTTTTATCGTAAACAGCAATGTTTTTAAACCTTAGCTCTTCACCTGAAATGATTTTATCTTTGTTTTTTCCACCAATTATATTTAGCTCAATTTTTGAAGGATGATTTCCCTTCATTTCAAACCGGTCATCTTCATCCAAACCATATAAGTGAATTTTTCCGGTTTCGGAGGCGTAAAATGTTCGTTGATAAAATCTCCGGCCTTTTTGCCCATTTTTCTTCTGTTCATAAATCGAGATCTGGAGTATCGTGTCTGAAGGCACCATGATTTCGAAATAATCAGACTCCTCCGTGCTGGTGATACTCACCTCTTTTGCCAGCGACAGATAAAGGGTTCGTGCCATGGGTTTCAGGTTTTCGACGCGGGCTTTCAGGATACGGGCGGTTTTCGGTCCGCACAAAGGAACCACTTCGTTTGGAAAAGCATACATGGCCGAGTCGATTTTCTCAGGTGTAAGCAAAACCTGTAGCGAATCGATTTGCTGCTGCCACTTCTCCCAACCGCTTTGGATAAGAAAGGAGCGGTCGAAATACCGGGCATTAAATGATTGCCCCTCCATGTTTTCGGTATATTCGGAAAACCCTTGAATTTTAGGCAATAACCATTTGCGGGCGGCAATCCAGGGAATAACGCCTTCGTTTACAAAAAATGCCTGATCGCGATCGCGCGGAATGGGTTTGTAAACCGTTTGTCCGTTTTGCTCAAAACCTGCCCATCGCCACTGGTCTTCATGCCGGTCCCAGTCGTTAATTACAATGTCGAACAGACGGGCACGCAGCACCGCATCTTCATCTACAAAATGGCTGGAAGAAGCGGTGATTTTTTCTATCACGTTTGCGGTGGAAATAATATTTTCCGAATGTCCAAAGCTGGCCACATCGCTGCGGTCACCGTCGAGTCGTTCTTCAAAAAGAAATAGCTTCTCGGCCACGTCGCGGCGGTAAATTCCAAACCGTGGGTCATCGGGAACATACACTACCTCCGGATTGGTATGAAAAATACCTGCATTCCCGGCCAGTGCCGCCACTACCGGAGCAGAATAAGGATTGGAGGCTGAAATCTGGTCCTGCACCAAATCCACGGCAAACGTTTTGTGCAACTCTTCCGGCACGGCGCCTTCCACAAATTTATCGATGGAACGAAGCACATACTGCCTGCCATTGTTGTCTTCCAAACGCAGGGAAAAAGTTTGCTGGCCCCCGCCGCGTTTTATAATTTTCAGTCCTCCCTTTTCTGTGCTGATGTCAAATACCGGCACTTTTACCGGGGTTGCCCAAACCTCTCTGTAATTTTCGCCCATCCAGGTGTAGCCCGACTCCGAGATGTTGTATTTTGTACTTGCAACTGCTTCCATGCTGTCGGGAAATTGCCCTGCAACAATAGCTTCGAACTCGTCTGCCGGAAACTTTTTTTTGTAAAGGATTTTTCTGAAAAGAACATCATCTGCATCGTAAAAAGAAAGCTGGCATGTTCCATCGCGTGAAAAAGTAAGTTGTGCAAAACCCTTTTCGTCCGAGCCAAACTCCGGCAAATTCTTTCGCACGTATTCACCATTGTGCCAGGAACCTGAAATAACAAAATGATTATTGACGTATTGAAAATACTGCATATTTTGCTCACCGGCAGAAACATACAATACATCGGGGTATTTTTTCAGGACAGAGAGCAAACTATTCCGGAAACTTTTAAAATCGGGGTGCTGGTTATCGTACCGGGTACCGGAAAGTTTGCGGTAAAAAGTATAGGGCAATTGCGCCAACCATTGTTCTGCTGAAAAATACCCGCTGGTGTTTCCAAAGCTTTTCAGGGAATGGTGGCCGGCTACCACCACATGTTTTTCGGCATAGTGCCGGCGGATGGCATCTTCAATCTGAATGAGCACATCTCCCCGATTTTCAATACCACATTTATTGAACCGCCGGTCGTAGTTATGCACCCACCACCAGGTGTCAATCAGAATCACCACAAGGTTATCTGAAAGAACTACCTCGGTTGGCCCCGGACAAGCTTCATCAGGATAAAATATCGGATTGCGGTATTTCTCCGCCAACTCGTCTGTCAACTGTTTAATAAAATCTTTCCCTTCGCGCGAACCGCCTGCCCATTCGGTTTTGCCGGGTGCAATCAACAACGGGTGTTTTTGGTTCAACATCAGTTCTTCGGGAACTTTTCCGGTTTGTTCATTTGCTGCATTACCAGCAAGCAACACGGCAAAATCTTCCTTCATGCCTGATTGGGTCTGCCACTGGTTTAAAAGCATAATATCCGTATTTCCCCCTGAAACATTGCCGGTTACAAAAATGGTGAATGCTTTTTCTTCCTGCGCGAAAACCAGGTTGCCTGAAATCAGAAAGAATACAGCAAACAGATATTGAATAAATTTCATCATATTGAAAAGGTTACCTTTCTCCTGTCAATTCTTCCGGTTCTGCGTACAACAGGCCCAACCCTTCACTGTACTTTAACCGGGGTAATATGGTTTGTCGTTTTTCCTGGTGATTTTGCATTTTCACCAGTATTTCATTCAGTATTTTTAATGCTTTTTCAATGTATGGACCTTTGTTGAGCATCACACATTCAGCTCGTTGTGCCAGAGCAGCATCGGTAATTTCGGAACGGGTGGGTACTCCTTTTTTTGCCAGCGATTCAAGTACCTGTGTAGCCCAAATCACCGGGATATGCGCAGCTTCACCCAGGCGCATAATCTCTTCCTGAATGGTAGCAAAATTTTCCCAGCCGGTTTCAATGGCCAAATCGCCACGCGCCACCATTATGCCCACCGGATAGGTTTGCATGGCCTGCAATAAAATTTCGGGCAGGTTTTTAAATCCATTCCGGGTTTCAATCTTCAATACAATTCCGACAGAGGCTTCGTATTTTTCCAGTTCCTGCTGCAGGGTTTTTACATCAGATGCCTGGTTTACAAACGAGAGGTTCACGGCATCTGCTTTGCGGGCCACAAAGGGAAGGTCATTCCTGTCTTTTTCGGTCAATCCGCTTAGTACCAGGTCTGTTTCTGGGAAATTGATGCCTTTATCAACCTTCAGTTTACTACCGGTTGCCGAAGCATAAGTGATAGTGATTTCCATTTCGTCTCGCCGCACTTTTCCAACCACTCCCTCAATTTTTCCATCGTCCAGATAAACAGGTTCACCGATTTTAACATATTGAAAAATTTCGGAAAGGGTGCAGGAAATATGTGCCGGATTGAGTAAGTGCCCCTGTGAATCGTATCGGGCAGGTTCTCCGGCCAAAGGCTCACTGTGAAGCAAAAGGGTGTCTCCAATGTGCAGGGTAATAAACTGTTCTGAAGGAAGCAACTCATCCACGTAATTTTTTTCTTTACCGGTCTCCTTCACTTTATTCAGAACCAGTTCAGTACCGGCGGTAATGTATGCTGAATCGGAGCAAAGTCCCCATCTGCCTTTTCCCTGTTTACGGATAATTTCTATCCGGCAATTTTTCCCCTGAAAATCGGTAAACAAAAGATCATTCCCCCGCCTAATTTTTTCAATAAAGGAATTGCTGACGGGAATCACTGCGTCGGCATTGTTTCCGGGTGCCGGAACATCGGGAGGAGCAATCCACACCCGGGCAGGCTGTATCACTGTTCCGAGCGAATCACTCTGCGGTTTAATGTGCACCACCTGCGGACCGGGCTGCATGCTTCCGGTCCTTAATTTCGGGCCGCCCAGGTCCATCATTATTTTGCATTTTCGTTTTGCATTTCTGCTCGCTCTTTTCACATTCTCAATCATTGCATTCCATGTCGATGTATCGTCGTGGGCACAATTGATACGGGCGCTGTTCATCCCTTTTTGCATCAACTTGTTAACTATCTGATAGTTTTGAGCCGCTTCCGAAGGCAAGGTAACCATAATCCGAGTCCTCCGTTTGTTGGATTTATTTCCAAATAACTGTTTGGTATTCTTGCGCAGCAGGTTTTCGCTGCTTTTTATGCTGATGCCGGTGTTCTGTGACAGCGTACCGTTGTTATCCAACAGCTTATTAATGATGGTCCGGATGGTTTGCAGGCTGGTCATCACATGTCCTTCAATATTGGCGAGGTCGGGCAATCCCAGGTAGCGGAGGCGCTGCTGCAATTCACCGATGTCAAAACTTCGAAATGCCAGGTAATACAACAGATTGAGTGCACTTTCCTGATAAACTGGGTGTACGGCAGACAGACTGTCAGCGTATTCGGTTTCCAGACTTTCCGCTTTGCTGATGATTTTTTCAACCTCTGTTTGGATAAATTCCAGTTTCTTTTTTGTTTTCATTGCAAATTGCCTTAATCCTTTCAATTGTAATCTGACCTTAAATAATTTATATAAATACGAAGAGAAACGCGCCCACACTAATTACCAGTCCCACCATAAAAACATTGTACGCCCAGCGCAGCAAGTGGTATTTTTTTGCCAGCACTTTGCCCAATGAATACTGGTCTTTGGTGAGTGTGGAATAGAGGTAAGGGTCATCATTTATCATTTCAGCAACGGCCCATTCATATTCTTCCAGGGCCATGTTATAAAAGTTTCCAAAAAAGATCAGATTTACTTTCTTTTGCTTTATGTCTTCCCGCGTAAATTTGCCCGAGGAAATGTTTGGGCGGGTGGAAAGAACAGCCAGCACAATGGTGGACAAACTGAATAGAATGAAAATAATGGTGGGCAAAATTATGGCCGGTTCCTGCTTGAATTTACTCACCAGGGTGGCCAGCGCCAGTGAAATGATGATGCCGTTCAGCGAAATGAGAATGTTGGATTTATTGTCGGCAATGTGGCTCAGGTTAATCTGGTTCCGGGCAGTCAGTTTAAACATGGAATCCACTCCGCGGGAATAACTTTTCGATTTTGCCGCTTTCATTTTTGCTTTAGTTGCATGTTGAGCTATACGCTCTTTAAGCAACTCAAGATTTTTTTGCTTTGTTTCTTCCAGGTTGTTCCGGCAAAAAGCAGTATACCAGTGGTGTTCTTCAAATAACCGGATAGATTCATAGTCAAATTCAGCTTTTTTTAATTTGCGAATACCCGCATTATTCTGCTCCTGCCTGAGTTTTTCAGCCTGTTCAAAATAATTTTCCTGCCCCAGGTGCATAAAATCTGCATCGCAGAGCACTTTGGCCAACCTGCTTTCAGGCGATTGCGGGAAAGCAGTGGCCCGGATATTTTCGGCAACAGCAGTGCGGATGTATTCTTCCACTCCATGTCGTTCGAGAAATTTCACTGCCATTTCGGCGCTTGTTTCTTCATGCCCTTTGTACTTTTTCAGGTAACCAACATCGTGAAACCAGGCCGCTAACCGCAGAATGTTCATCTCCTCTTCCGTCAGTTTCTCTTTGGTTCCGATAAATACAGCATTTTTCACCACATCCTGCGTGTGAGCCAGTGTGTGGTAGGTATAATCTTCAGGGGTTTCATTTTTCAGGAGGTCGGAAACAAACTTTTCAATCTCGCTAATCATTGTTTCATTCATTTTTTCTGAATTTTACATTTCTTCGTTTAAAACATATAATAAAACCGGCTGGTGAATCCCTTTCACCTTAACCGGCTTCTGTGGCATAAACACAGTTTTCACCTCTTCGGCAAGTTGGTGGTAAACTTCCTGTGAAATGAGGAGTTGTGAATGCCAGCGCTTGTTTAACTGCTCAATGCGCGAAGCTATGATGACCACATTCCCGGTAATGGAATACTGTTTGCGCACCGAAGAACCGATATTCCCGATAACAGCTTCGCCGTAGTGCAGTCCAATCCCGATCTTTGTCGGCGGAATATTTTCTGCTTTGTTTTCCTGCTTCACTTTCTGGATGATATCGATGGATGCCAGAACCGCTCTTTCTGAAATGTTTCCTTCGGACACTGGGGCGCCAAAAGTAGCCATAAATCCATCACCCAAAAACTGGTTGATGACGCCGCCATAACTTTGCACACTATCAATCATAAATGAAAACAGGCTGTTGAGGTAATCCACCACCTCTTCCGGTGAATGATTTTCCACAAACGGGGTAAAGTTGCGAATGTCGAGAAACATAACACACACATTTTTCCGGGTTCCCGAAAGTTCTTCCTTTTTTTCGAGAATACTCCCGGCAATTTGCGGTGAAATTTGTTGTCCGAACAGGTCGATGACTTCATTTTTCTCTTTCATGTGTTGCCACGAAACCCGAATCTTCTTTTTGATTAAATCGGCTACGAAACCTGCTGCAATACCGGAAATAAAAAGTATAACTCCCTGTCCAAGGTACTGCATTCCGGTTAAATCGGGATGAAAGCGATCAACAGGTTGGTTGCTGAAAACCGTGGAATAATAAACGGAAACCGCCACAAATTCAACGGCTGCCAATGCACCGGTAAAAACGGAAAGTCGGAAATTCAACCGCAGCGTTGATAGCACAATAAACAGGAAATAAGTTAACGTGGCCGGCGATATAAGAATAACAGTCTGACCCGAATATTCTACAATAAAGATAAACAGCAGCGTAAGCAAAGTGATTTCTGAAAAAGCGTTGAGGTAACCAAATATACTCCGGTGATGAAAAAACATCCGCATCCTTTTTCCAATAAAATAGTGTACAAACGCTTCGTAAACAATAATTGTCAAAGTAAAAATTAGTATGGCATAAATGGCGATGTGGGTATTAAAAAGCGAAAGGTACTGATTGCGGTAGAAAAAATAGATAACCATAAGCAGGATGGCCTCCAATCCCAGCATTCCAATCAGGATCAGCGCACGAAGCCTTTCGCTGCCGGCAATCTCGGCATTATAGAGCTCTTTTGATCTTTCCGATATTGAAGTATAATCCACCATTTTTCTGCTTGTTTTTATTTTCTTGATTAAAATCAGAACAAAGTTAGTTAATATTTACTAACTTTCAAATTTTTGATAAAAATTTTATTTTTTTGTTTCAATGGCTGCATACAAAAACATCCCTGCCCGATTACAGAGCAGGGATGTTCAAGTTCAGTATATTTTTATTTTAGTGCCCAGCATGGGAACTACCTCCATGCTCCAACACACCGTGAATGGCTTCAAGTGTGTGGGTGTAATCCACATAAGCCTCTACAAAAGCTCTTCCGGTTCCAACCGATTCGTTTTTCTTTTGGTTCAACTCGGCAGCTTTGTGGTATTTTTCCAAAATAACACTCCCGATGTGTTTGTTCAGTTTAGTCACCAAATCGTCAATATTTCCTGATGATAAGGCTTGATCGCTCATTTGGATAATTTGTTTTGTTGTACCGGACGCTTTCAATCCGGTATAGGGAGCACCTTCGGTTTCGCGGTGAAGCCTCACCAGCGTTTCAAAAAAGTACTTTTCAACCACCTGGTAGATCTCCCGGTCGCCGTTTTTCAGGGCAACTGTTTTGTTGAAAAGTGAAGTAACCTCATTTTCCTGTTCTTTGGAAATCCACTTCAGTATCGGTTCCGGATTGTTGGTTTCCAGCGCTTTGCGGGCATCTGTAATCACAGGTCCGTCGTACGAATCGCAGTGCGCCAAAGCCGGTCTTGAAACAATAACAGCCAAAACTGCCAATAAAGCAGCGAAAACGAAATGACTAACTTTAAATGTCCGATTGAAAAGGTTAACTCTTTTTTTCTCTGTTTTCATTTTTTAAAATTTTTGTGATGAATAATTCTATTTTTTTCACCACAAACATAGGATGAACCGGAAAGGTGTGCGACCTACTTTATAAAAGGGTACTCCTTTTTAGAACAAAAGAACAGTTTGAGTGGAATCAGGATGCAAATTTAACCGGAATGTTATTTTTTAAATTGAGTGGGAGTTTGGCCGGTAATATTTTTAATGGTACTCCCTGAATACCTTTTTAGTGGATGAGTTCTATAGCCGTTTCAATAATTTCCTGTTGTCGTCCTGTGTGATACGTTCACTTTTTCGTTTTCAAAAATTAGTTCATAAATATTAACTTCCAACAATTTTAAAGAATTTCAGACGATTTGCCGAAAGGTTTCAGTTTTTGTCCTTTATTTTTTTACAACTGTTGCCAAGCAACTTTCAAAAATCAATATAAAAAGACATTGATGTCTTTTTATATAAAAATTTTGTATCTTTGTCAGAAATTCAACTATCGAACTTGTAAAACAATAAAAAGGAATTATGCTGGCAAAAACAACAAAATATTCAATTAGATCCCTGGTGTACATCTATATTCAAAACACAAAAGGGGAAAGGCCAGGATTTAAGGAAATTGCAAAAAATATCGATTCGCCGGAAGAGTTTACCGGCAAAGTTTTGCAGATTTTATCCCGATCAGG
This sequence comes from uncultured Maribellus sp., assembly GCA_964455785.1. GTDB lineage: Bacteria > Bacteroidota > Bacteroidia > Bacteroidales > Prolixibacteraceae > Draconibacterium. Next base: position 9,524 of record CAYWBV010000019.1, on the reverse strand, counting down.
CCTGGCGTCGTCCATAAAAGGACGGGGCGGCGGATTTTTCTTCGATAATCCGGAAAAGCCTTTAACCTTGTTCGATGTGATTAAGGTTACAGAAGGAGAAGAATTCTTTTATAAATGCGGTTTTGGTTTAAAATCGTGCGATGCCGGCAACCCGTGTCCGATGCATGATGAATATGCAAAGGTCAGAGATTCATTGTACAATCTGATGAACAACATGACTATACAATCACTGGCTTCCAAAATCAATCGAAACAAGGCTGTGTTAAACAGACTGGAAATACTATGAAATTTAAAAAAATGAAAAACAAAAAAATAATTCATACCCTATTACTTCTCGTTCTGACAAGTGTATTTATTTCCTGCAACCCCTCGCCGCAAAGTTCCAAAGAGTCTGTCTTTTCAGAGGCTTCCCTACTGGACGTGGATAACCTGAAACACATTAAACAAGAGATGGTTTCCCCTCCGGCCCTACCTCAACATAACCAGGTGGCAGAAGGAGAACCTGTTGTTGCAGAGGTAACGCTTTTTGTCGAAGAGAAAGAGGTGGAAATTGCTCCCGGCGTAAAAACATGGGCGCTAACATTTAACGGCACCGTACCGGGACCGATAATTGTAGTGCATCAAAACGATTATGTCGAGTTAACGCTGGTAAACGATACAACAAACACGATGGTACACAACATCGACTTTCATGCAGCAACGGGAGGAATGGGCGGCGGAGATTTAAGCATTGTAGCCCCCGGACAGCGAGTCACATTCAGGTTTAAGGCCACAAAACCAGGCGTTTTTGTTTACCATTGCGCGCCGGGCGGTATTATGGTGCCGTTGCATGTTGTTTCTGGGATGAATGGCGCTATCATGGTACTTCCGCGTGACGGACTAAAAGATGAAACGGGAAACATGGTACATTACGATAAAGCCTTTTATATTGCCGAGCAGGATTATTATATTCCGAAAGATAAAAACGGGAATTACAAGGAATATGCCTCGCCCACTGCAGGGTTTCCGGATCTTATTGAATCGATGAAAACCCTCACACCTACCCATCTGATTTTTAACGGCACGGCCAATGCTTTAACAGGGAAAAACGCACTTCAGGCCAATGTCGGTGAAAAAGTCCTTTTCATCGCCTCGCAGGCCAACCGGGATACCAGGATTCACCTTGTGGGAGGCCACGCTGATTTGGTATGGTTAGGCGGTTCGTTCAACGATGTTCCGGCAACAAATTATGAATCGTGGCCGATTGTAGGCGGCTCGGCGGTTGCAGCGCTGTATCAGTTTCGCCAGCCCGGAATGTACACTTATCTGAATCATTTGCTTTTGGTGCAGCAGCCCAAATTAAAGTTGAAGGTGACTGGAACGACGATCTGATGAAACAAATTAAGGAGGCGGAGGCAATACAGTAAATGAAAACATCAAAATGAAAATTTAATTTTAGAAAGGAGACAATGATGAAAACAAATTTTATTCCCATACATCCTGAGTATTACGACATGTTTTCAGAAGAACAGAAAAAGGAATTCAGTAAAGTATTCTATTTTGGAACTGGAAGCGATGTTGAAGAAGCTAAAGGTAAAATTACCGGCTTGGTGAAAACAGATGCGTTTGAAGAATATTTGGCATTTGATTCAGGAGACAAAGCCCGTGTTGACCGTATTATCACCGTCAACGGGATACCGGGACCTGCCTACGATGAATATGATGCTTACGCGCTGGCCTGTCTGAACTGCAATGTGCAGACAGATTAATTCCATTCTTTACCGATATTTAATTTTAATATAGAAAAAGTTAGTAAGAAACGTAATGAAAAATATTAACATGAAAAAATACCTGGTTTTTGCAGCAAGTATGGTTTTTATACTGAGCATATCCTGCAGTTCGTCAGATAAGGAAAAAAGTGCAGAAAAAACTGCAGAAAAAATTTCAGCTCCTGAATCAGTCGACGAAAGCCTCAAATCAGCAAAGCCGGTTGCCAGCACCGGACAGAAATTGTATTCTGATAACGGATGCCTGGTTTGCCACCAATTGAATACAAAACTGGTTGGCCCCTCTACCAAAGATATTGCAGCGGCTTATTCAGGAAATAAAGCCGGATTGATTGCGTATTTGAAAGGAGAAGGCGAAGCCATTGTTGACCCGGCTCAGGCAAGCCTGATGCAGCCTCAAATAGCTATTACGAAAGCATTGCCTGCAGAAGAATTAGAAGCATTGGTTGACTATATTCTTTCAATCAAATAAACAAGAAATTATGAAAAAGGTAGCGCCACGTATTCTATTGGTCGTCGTAATTTCGGCATTTGCACTGTTAACGCTTTTTCTGAGTGGCTCCGTTATTTTTGATTTGTTTGGTATCAGAGCCAAAGAGGGAAATTATGTATTGCTTGTAGTTTGGGCAAACTTTATCAGTAGTTTGCTATATTTAGTAGCTGCCTATGGTCTTGTTATGCGAAAAAGATGGCCGTATAAAATCCTGATTATTTCAGTCGCCGTTTTATCCGTGGCCCTTGCAGGCCTTTTTATTCATATTGACCAAGGGGGTTTGTATGAAACAAAAACAATCGGCGCAATGGTTTTCAGAATTAGCGTTACCCTGGCATTTACGTTTTTTTGCTATCGCCAATTAAAAAGGGGAAAACTGTATCGCACGACAATAATATTTAACTGATTTTCAGATATCACCTCATGAAAAGCCCAACTCTGCTTTACTTCTTTCCGTAAGCATCTCAACAGACCAGGCAGGTTCCCAAACAAGGTTTATATCCACATTGCAATCCGGATAACTAATTTCAAGTGTTTTTTGAGCGTCTTCGATAATTACTCCCCCTAAAGGACATCCCGGTGAGGTAAGCGTCAACGCGACATCAATTTGTTTATCTGCCTCGTTATATTTTATACCATAAACCAAACCAAGATCTACAATATTTACCATCAATTCCGGATCGATCACTCCCCGGAGTAATTCGTTCATTTGCTTTTCTTCTGTATTCATTTCTTTTTATTTATTTTTTGCTTTATGAAACACGATTTTCAACAGATTAAAATTATAAAGTAGGGTTGACAACAACAGACCAGCTCCGCCAGCTACAATTAATTCTTCGATTGTGGTTGAAATTCCGGTTAAAAGAATTCCAAAACCAGTTGCAAAAAGCCATGTTTGTGTTATGGCAATTTTTTCAGAATAAAGGTCTTTCGGCAGGGGCAGTACAACCTTTCCTACCCGGCCTCGGTACACTTTCAGCCAAACAATAAAAGGTAATGTTTTATAAGTTTGACCCATCTCCAGCGATGTAACAAAACCTATGATAATTGCACTTCCATAAGCTATTGAAAGTGGTAGTGTGAATGTTTTCAATACGCTGAAATTAAATAAAAGAATCAAAATTAAAAATAAAGGAATAACGAGGATTCCAAATGACAGCATGGTTTGCTTCATCCCAATATCCAACTGTTTTTTTACCCTCTTTTTATATGATTTCAGCAAAAAATACAAATAAATGACAATACCCGTAACAACCAGTAATGAACTGCCTAAAAGAACGGGTTTAAATTGGAAGTACAGTGAAATTATGCCCGAAAGCAATCCAATATTTACAAAGTAAAGTGTGTAATATAACCTCTTGGTACTCACACTGTGAGATACCATGAACATTGGTAGTAATTTTACACTAACGCCAATAACCAGTTGAATAAACCACCCTACAATACCTGCATGGGCATGCAGTTTTAAAAGTTCAATGTGCGAAACTTTCAAAAACGGATACATTAGGTTAACCGCCAGAGTTAGCCCAGCCAACACGGTAAATAAAAACCAAAATGCTGAACAGATTATGAAAGTACGTTCAATTATTTTTTTTTGAGAGGTTTTTGCTGTAAGCAAAACATTGATTAAAAACGAAGTAACTGAGAGAACTACGAAAGTTGCGGCCACAAGCATAAGCAGGCCAAAAGATAACCGCCAGAAAGCTGCGCCTAACAAAACAGTACCAACGGCAAGGAAAACAAAAGAAAATTTCGCAAGAAACTCGCTGTAAAGTTTTACTTCCATGATAACCGGAAGCAGTTGATACAATGCGCCGAAAATAATCATCGTAATCCATCCCAAAGCCAGCAGGTGTGTTATGGAAAGCAACGGAGCATTGAAAAAATGTTGAGTAAAAGCTTCGGGGTGAAAAACAATTAGCAGAGCGGTAATTAACAAAGTCAATCCCCCAAAAATAAAATGAGGAACAACAACCGTTGGTGAAGGTGCATTTTGACTGGCAATTTGATTCATTTATTTATGTATCAGTAATTTTACATTGTCATCGTCCACTTCGGCAATCCAGGTTCTAAAATTCCGTTCGGCCAATTCGGGCAATAAATACTGGGGCACTTTTTTATGATGAACATAGAGCGCTTCGTTTTCCTCCATGTCTTCCAACTCTTTCAGAATGGTAACCATCGGAAGCGGCATCTCCAAATCACGAACATCAGCTTCACGGATTTTTTTGTTACATCTGGCCACCCGCGCTTCGTGCTCTTCCACCGAAATCTTAAAAATCAAATCACCGGAAGGAGCTTCTTCATTCGCTTTCCCCGTCTTCATAAACCAGGTGTAAACGGCATCTTCCTTTGTTTCAACCATACTGTCGAAACCTTTGTTTTGTGCTATTTTTATAAGAGGAGTCGGTTCGAACGAGTTAATTACTTCCAGCGCATACCCATCCGGCAGCACCAGTAGTTCTCTCATAATTTCATTAAACGGATCGCCCCCGCTTTCCAATGTCGGCCTTACATCCAGTGAAATCACCTTTGACAATTGAATGGCCCAGGAAATTTCGGGGGTCGTTTGGCCTTTAATTATTTCGCCGGAATCGGGCATTTTATCTTCGAGTTCGAAGCCAATTACCGAGAGTGCGTTAAAAAGTTCCTCAACATTGCAATTTCCAATCCGGGCGGCATCTCCTAAACTGGTTCTCGAGGCCAGTATTCCCCGAAGCAGGGGATTTCTTAACTTCCTAAAACGGGGATTAACCGAAACAATCGCCTCAATTGAATCCGGATTTTCTTTTATCAAAGCCGAAATTTTTGTTTCACTGTTAATTTTCATTTTTCCGGAATTTAAATGGATGAAAAACAGGGATGAAGCTGCTACCTCCAATCCAAAATACTGCGCAGACTCATGAACAAAAACATATATCAGGTAAACCTAACTTGAAGATATAACTTCCGGTTCTTACAACAAACCGGTAATCCGGAATCAGAAGCAAGCCGCTCATCCCATTCTCTCCCTTGTCTTCTCTTTCAGCTTACTTCCAGTTTACTGATTTTTACTTCCCATACATCGGGACCTTCCTGAAGATACTCCCAGCCAAACTCTTCGCCCTTCTCTGCCGTAAACTGGTAATAAAGCGGTTTCGGATCGTGGTCGTTATGAAGAATGAAAGATTCGCCAACCTCCAGATTTTCATATTTTTGAAAGATTGTGGGGTGTTTGAATCTCGGTTCAATTTTCGTTACATCTAATTTTTCCATAATTTAAAAATTTAATAATTTAACTCCTATCGTGTGGCAAATATAAAAAATAAATTCTATAAAAAGACATCAATATCTTTTTATAGAATTTAATAATATACAAGAAATTTTACGAATCACCCTTCCGACAGCACTTCCTTAAGAATTACGGCATGGTTTATTTCAGGGCTCTTTGCAGCATACAACAAGCTAACGGTCTGGCTCTTTGCCTGCTGTCTAAGTTCGTTCAACTGATCTTTTTTATCTGCCAATTCCAGCCGGTATCTCAAGGTAAATTCCTGAAAACGCTCCTCTTTGTGGTCAAACCATTTTCTCAAATCGGGAGATGGAGCAATTTCTTTATTCCACTCATCAAGTTGTGCGGTTTTTCGGAAAACACCGCGCGGCCAGAGCCGATCGACCAAAACACGGTAACCATCGTCGTCCGAGGGAGCGTCATAAATTCGTTTGATTTTAAATTCTCCCATTTTCCCAATTTTTAAGGGTTATAACTTCCGGGAACCTTACGAAAACTGACAGCCAGCCGGTTCCATCCGTTTATGGCTACCACAGCCATGGTCAAAGCAATCATTTCCTTTTCACTAAAATATTCACAGGTTGTTTCGTACAATGCATCCGGAACATCATTTTCAGCTATTAATGTTAAGGCTTCAGTCCATGCCAGCGCTGCACGTTCCCGTTCCGTATAAAAAGGTGTTTCACGCCAGGCACTTAACGCATATATCCGTTGCTCTGTTTCCCCGGCCTTCCTTGCATCTTTGGTATGCATATCGATGCAGTAGGCGCATCCGTTCATTTGAGATGCCCTGATTTTCACCAACTCATAAAGCGGGCGTTCGAGCCCCGAACTCCGCAAATATTTTTCAAGTTCAAACATTCCCGTTAATGCTTCCGGAGCAATTTCCGCATAATTTAATCTTTCCTTCATAACCTGTCAATTCAAATTCGTTTTACCGTTGTTTTTCCATCTCATCTATGGCAATGACTGAATGGGCATAGGCAGCTCCGGCACGCATTTCCGATGCTACCCAAATGGCTTCCATAATTTCTTCCTTGCTCGCCCCTTTTCGCAAAGCAGATTTTGTATGCGACCGGATGCAATACGGGCATTGTGTTACGTGCGCCACAGCCACGGCAATCAGTTGTTTGGTCTTTTCGGACAGCGCGCCCCCGTTAAAAACCGTTTTGCTGAAATGGTTCCAGGATTGCATTATCTCAGGAGCCAAAGACGCTCTTTTTTCAGCAAGTTCTTGTGTAATTGCCGGATATAATTTTTTGTTTTCCATAATACTTGCTTCTTTTACTAACTCACTTCTAAAATTCTTCCTTTACTATCAGGTTTCCGGGAACGCCTAAAATATCCAATTGCTTTTCCACTGCATCCATCATTGTCTGAGGACCACACAAATAGAAATGTCTGTTGAAATCAGTAATAATTTGTCTTAAAAACCCGGTTGTAATCAACCCATTTGAATATTGGCCGGTTTTTTCCTCTGAAAGAATATTGACAAAGTTTATATCCAGCATTTTCCTGAATTCAGTTTCATTGATGATGTCAGCTTCTGTTTTGTTGGCAAAAATGAGTTTATTATTGCCAATTTTATTTTGAGAATGAAGTTGCCTGAGAATGGAGATAAATGGTGTAACACCTGCTCCACCTGCAATAAACACGCCCTCCCCTTTGTAACCAATAGTTCCCCACGGTTCCCTGATAATCAACTCATCGCCCGTTTTCGCCTTAAGCAGTTCATTGGTAACCCCTTTATGCGAAGGATAAATTTTTATGATAAACTCCAGATATCCGTCAGCAGGAGTTGAAGTAAATGTAAAAGGGCGTTTTTCTTCTTTCCAGCCTGGTTTATTGAAAGACACTTCTGTTGCCTGCCCCGGCTTAAAGTGGTAATCAGGAGGCTTTCCGATTACAATACTGAGAACGTCGTGAGTTACTTTTTTTACAGATTCTACCTTTTGCGTGTATAATTCCATAACAGATCTTTTAATTCCACAAAACAAAGATAGCATATTTTCTATAAAAAGACCTGCATATCTTTTTTTTAAATATGGTTTTTTAATTTGTCCTCGTTTACGTCCCGGTGCTGCGGTTAACAAGCAGCAGCAATATCCCCAAAACCATTAAAATGCTTCCGGCCAGTAAAATCTGATGGTTGTACCAGAATCCGAACCCGCCCAACGTCAGTATCAGCTCGGTGGACACAAATCCCAACAACAGAAAGGAACTTCCAGTCAGGGTTAACACATTCACGGTTAGCCATTTCCCTTCAATCATCAAGGCAAAAAACAAAAATGAAATGGCGCCGATGAGTGTTAAATGCAAATAAGCAATTATAATCAGTCTGTTATTGAACGCATAGGACTGAAATACCGGAAAAACAGACAGGCTTTGAAGGATGTTCTTTAGTAAAAACGATACAAAAAATACAAGCAGATAAAGTCTCAGCCAAAGGAATTTGTATCTCAACAAACCCGCGGTTTTCCGGGGTAACGAAAACAGGAAAAAAAGTATCCCCAACCCTTGGAGGATGGCAGAAAAGTAAGCTGGTAAAATAAAATATTCTGAAAAACTCATGCCAAGTAACGAAAGTGCAATTGCCGGAATAACGGCGATTGTAAAAAGCACGTAAAACCGGTTGGCTCGAATAACGATGAAAGCTATATTGTTTTTTTCAAGAAATTTATAAAAAAGCCCTAATGCCACAAACAAAAACCAGCCGTTGTATTGGAGATGCATGAACATATATACAAACGCATCATAAAGCTCGGTGCCGTTTTTTCCTTTTGCAGAAAGAAATCCAATCCCAAAGGGCATGATGGTTGACAATACTCCCAGTAAAAGGCCGGTTTTTATAAATCGCAACGGAATAAAACTTACTGAACCGGATTTTACCGGACCGGAGTCCTTTAAAAACCTATAAAAAAACCAGTAATTCAACACCTGGAAAAGTGTTGAAAAGATAATGGAATACAAACCATACCCCTGCATGGAAAAGGAAACCAGCACACCCAGAACAATCAGCACCGTCAGCCTAAACTGCAAATGGTAGCGTCCTTTACTGATTTGCTCTTTCGTGATAAACGTACTCGTTAACAGGAGGAACATAATCAGGTATATCCACCCCTGAAAAGCTGTGTGGGAATGCGCGTGAACGAGGTTTGTATATTTCAATGGAATATCTGCAACATACGGAGTGCGCAGAAATGTTCCGATGAGCGCTACAACAAATAAGAACGCCAGGCTTATTTTACTCCAATTTTTGTTCATAACTGTTGTTTAGTGATGTTCGCCTCCCTGCATCATTTTAAAGAGATGAAGTACCCCTGGAAAAATGGCATCCATCGATTCAGATGCTCCTCGTGTGGACCCGGGCAATGCAAGTACAAGTGTGTTACCGACCAACCCTGATACCGAACGCGACAGCATTGAAAATGGCGTACGCATCTGCCCGTAAGCACGGATGGCCTCCTCTATTCCCGGAATTCGTTTTTCAATCAGGCTATCGAGTGCCTCGGGA